>CAIWZS010000448.1 GCA_903917235.1 uncultured Planctomycetaceae bacterium
GCGCCTCCTCCGCCTCCGCGACGCTCCGCACGCTCACGAGCAGGCCGCGCCAGGATGCCGCGCTCCGCCGCGCCGCGCGTGGCGTCATGCGTCGGGGCCTCCACCGCAGTCACCCGCGCGGCCGTTGCGGGCCGCGATGAGACGCGTCGCAAGCAATCGCGTGCGCTCCGGTGAGAGCGGCTCGCTCCAGCGCCCGTCGATGACGATGTGGCCGTCCTCCCACGAGCCCCATGGGGCATAGGTGGGGCGATCCCGCCACTCGGTCGCCCTCTCGGCCAGCCGGATGATCACCGTCGTGACGCGGCGATCGGCGGGCCGACCCGCGGCCGTGCCGAGCCGCGGCGGCAGGGGCCGCGAGCCCGGAAAGACGCACTCCACCACCTCCAGCGGGACGCGCTGCACGCCGACGGGCGACAGACGGACCTCGAGAACGTCACGGAGCCTCCGCAGCCGGGGCCGTGACGCCACGACGGCGAGCACGACGACGGAGGGCGCGATCAGGATCACCGCGACCGCCCCCACGGCACGGGCCCAGCCGATCCCGGCGCCCCACCACGCCAGACCGACGGCCAGCAGGCCGAGAATCAGGCCGCCCGCGGCGACCAGGGCGACCGGCCGGGTGTTGCCCCGCAGCCACACCTCGTCGTTCCGGCCCGTCGTGGAGGTCGCGCTTTCGTCAGCCATGCCAGTCCCATACGATTCGTCGCGGCGGAATCACCCCGTCCCCCGCATCATGCACGAACCGACGTCTCCCGCCCCCGCCGTTCCCTTCCGTTCCGCCCGGGTGGTCGGCGGGATCCTCTGCCTGCTCGCCCTCTATGCCCTGGCAGCGGTGCTCGGCTGGCCACAGTATGGCCGCGATCTGCTCGAGCGGGAACTCGACCATGGCGGGGCAACGCACGCGTCGGACTCCGACGGGGAGCACGCCGACACGGCCGCCGCAGGCCACGACGCCGAGCACGATCAGGCATCGCACGACCACCACGGAGCCGCCGGTTCCGCCCCCCCCGCCTGGTCCGTTCTGCCGTTCGTCGTGCTTCTCGCGGCGATCGCCGTGCTGCCGCTCACGCCTCCGGTGGCGCACTGGTGGGAGCACAACTCGAGCAAACTGCTCGTCGCCGCGACGCTCGCCGCGGTCACCCTCTGCATCTATCTCTTCATCCATCGCGAGCCGGTCGACCTGCACTTCCCCTCGCATGCGGTCGCGTCGCCAGCCGCCTCGGGGCCATCCTGGGCCGTCGCCGGCACCGTGCTCGTCAATGCGATCCTCGCGGAGTACGTGCCGTTCATCGTCCTCTTGTTCGCGCTCTACTGCATCGCCGGTGGCGTGCGGATCGAGGGAGACCTGCAGGCCACGCCCACGGTCAACGCGGCCTTCATCGCGACCGGCGCGGTGGCGGCGAGCCTCGTCGGCACGACCGGCGCCGCGATGCTCCTGATCCGGCCCCTTCTCGAGACGAACTCGGAGCGTCGCAACGTCGCCCACACGGTGGTCTTCTTCATCTTCACCGTCTGCAACTGCGGCGGCTGCCTGCTGCCGATCGGTGACCCGCCGCTGTTTCTCGGCTATCTGAAGGGGGTCGATTTTCTCTGGACCCTGTCGCTCTGGAAGCCGTGGCTCGTCACGAACGGGCTGCTCCTCGTCATCTACTGGCTCTGGGACACGCTGCTCGCCTACCCGCATGAGCGCGCGAGCGACCGGTCGCGCGACGAGCGGCTCGCCGGACCGCTGCGCGTCAGCGGGCTCATGCCCAACGCGCCGCTCATGGCGGGCGTGATCGCGGCGGTGGCGGTGCTCGACCCGTCGAAGACGGTGCCCGGGACGGACTGGCATCCGTGGATCTACCTGCGCGAGATGGTGCTGCTGGGGCTGGTCGCGCTCTCCCTCGGGCTCGGCTCAGCCGCGATCCGTGACAAGAACGGCTTCAGCTACGCGGCCATCCTCGAGGTGGCAGCCCTCTTCGTGGGCATCTTCATCTGCATGCAGCCGGCCCTGGCCATCCTCAACGAGCGGGGCGCGAGCCTCGGCATCGACTCGCCACGGGCCTTCTTCTGGATCACCGGGGCGCTCTCGTCGGTGCTCGACAACGCGCCGACCTACCTCGTGTTCTTCCAGACCGCGCAGGCCATGGAAGCGACCGGGGCGACGATGGCGGGCGTGGACGTGGGCCGCCTGACCGGCATCAGCCTCGGCGCGGTCTTCCTGGGCGCGATGACCTACATCGGCAATGGCCCGAACTTCATGGTGAAGGCGATCGCCGAGCAGTCGGGCGTGCGCATGCCGAGCTTCTTCGGCTACATCCTCTACAGCGTCGGCATCCTGCTGCCCGTCTTCGCCCTCGTCTCGTTCCTCTTCCTCTGAACGCATGTCCCGCCGACCCAGACGCCCGAGCCGAGTCCACCGCCCCGCCGGCGCGGGAGCGGCCGGCGGGGGCGAGTCGTCCGTCGGGGAGATGCCCCACGAGGGCGGCTTCGACGTGGTGACGAACGACGCCCAGTTCCGGGAACTCGTGCGGCGACTCGCCGACCAGCCCCACGTCGCCTTCGACACCGAATTCGTCTCGGAGCACACCTACCGCAGCCAGCTCTGCCTGCTCCAGGTTGCCGCGCCGGGCGTGCTCGCGGTGGTCGACACGCTCGCGGTCCCGGAGCTTGACGCCTTCTGGCGGCTGCTCGCCGAGCCCGGCCGCACGACCGTCGTGCACGCCGGCCGCGAGGAGATGGGCTTCATCCTCCATGCGATCCGCACCCGACCGGCGACGCTGTTCGACGTGCAGGTGGCGGCGGGCCTCGTGGACCATGACTACCCGGCCGGGTACGCGGCGATCGTGCGTCGCTTCCTGTCGCTCCCGACGAACAAGGGCGAGACCCGCACCGACTGGCGGAAGCGACCGCTCACGACGGCGCAGCTCGCGTATGCCGTCGACGACGTGCGGCACCTCGAGACGCTCTGGCGAACCCTCGGTGACCGCCTCGACCGGCTCGGACGGACCGCCTGGATGCAGGAGGAGATGGCCTCGTGGCAGGACGACGTCGAGGAGTCGTTCGTGCGCAAGCGCTGGCGCCGGGTCAGTGGCCTCAATGGGCTCTCACGGCGCGAGCTGGCGCTCGTCCGCGAACTGTGGCACTGGCGCGACCAGGTCGCCGAGGAGCGCGACATGCCGCCGCGACGGGTGCTGCGCGACGATCTCCTCGTCGAACTCGCGAAGCGCAAGAGCGCCGAGGAACGCGACATCGCCGCCGTCCGCGGGATGCAGCGTTCCGACCTCCGCCACATCCTCGGCGGGCTCGCCGACGCCCTCCAGCGCGGGCTGGCCGTCCCGGACGACGAGTGCCCGGGAGGCGAACGGCACCGCGCACCTCCCCCTCAGCTCGCCATGCTCGGGCAGTTTCTGGCGACGGCGGTCGCCGGGATGTGCCGGCAGATGGCGCTCGCGCCGGCCTTGGTCGGAACCTCGAGCGACATGCGCGACCTGCTGGCCCACAAGCTCGGCTACCACGCCGGTGACCGGGAGCCCCTGCTCGCCACCGGCTGGCGACGCGGGGTGGTGGGCGACCTCGTCGACGACCTCCTCGCAGGCCGCGCCTCACTGCGGATCGGAGACGTCCGCTCCCACGACCCGCTGGTCATCGACCGTCCCGGCCGGTGACCGCCGACTGCCGCGGCGACGCGCGTTTTGGCGCGAATCCGATTCGCCGAATCCGATTCATAGGTCGCCGCGTCCCTGCCGCCATGAACGCGGAAGGCCCCTCGAAAACCCCTCGCTGCCGGGGCTTCCTCACGTTCCGACGGGCTGTCGTCCAGCGGAGGGCACGGGATTCGAACCCGCAACCCCTTGCGGGGCATCTGATTTCGAGTCAGACCGCTAGCCGTTCGCTTACCCTCCGCGCGGAGTCTACCGCGCGGGTGCGGATGGCACAAAACACGGCCGTACGACCCGTGGACGCGTCGACGGCCGTCGTCGCCGCTGCGTCGCGAGTCATCCGTTCGCCGCGCCGTCGCTCGTCCGACCGGGTCCACCTGCGCCGTTCGTGCCGAAAGTGCGCGGGATGCGGGCGCGACCCGGCGTGACGGCGGCGCCGGGCGCCGCCACCGCGGCTCCCCGTCCGAGGCGGCCCGTGCCGATGCCTGTCGCGGCGGGACATCGCGCCGTGGCCGGCTGCGTGCCCACCCGCCCGAACAGGAACCACCGATGAGCAAAGAAACCTGGCGGCTCGTGACCCGCGACGCGAACGGCGAACTCGTCATTCACGACTTCGACTCGCCCGAGGGAATCCTCCGCACCCACCTGCAAATTGGCAGCGACGACTGCAGCACCGACCTCGCCCTGCGCGGTGCGCCGGTCTTCCGCACGCTCATCGGCCCGATGCCCGAAGGTCGCTCCATCGTCCGCTACGAGACGCCCGAGGTGTTCGAGGCCCTCACGAAGGAGTGGGCCATGCCGCGCTCGCCGAGGCGGCGGACCAGGAAGACGACGCCGGCCCAGGCCACGGACGCGGCATCCGATGCGGAGCGCGCCGGTGGCTGAGACGATCTTCTCGAGGATCATCCGTCGCGAGGTGCCCGCACGGATCGTTCACGAGGACGACCTCTGCCTCGCGTTTCACGACGTCGCCCCGCAGGCGCCGGTGCACGTGCTCGTCATCCCGAAGCGGGCCATCGAGTCGCTCGCCACGGCCGCCGAGGACGACGCCCCGCTGCTCGGGCATCTCGTCGTCGTCGCGACACGCGTGGCACGCGACCTCGGGCTGGCGGACGGCTACCGGCTGGTCGTCAATTGCGGCCGCCACGGCGGCCAGTCGGTCGACCACCTGCACGTGCATCTGCTGGGCGGCCGGCCGCTCGGCTGGCCGCCCGGGTGAGCACGCGCATGGCCCGCGGAACCCGGCCGGTCACTGCCACAGGCGCCGCACGCGATCCATGACGCCGGTTCGGCCGCGACGAGGGTCGGGGCCACCCGTCGTCGGCGGACGCGCGGGCGCCTCCGACACGAAGGTCTCGAGGTAGCGCGGCCAGTAGGCGTCGAGCCCCGCGAGACAGCCCCCGACGTCCCCGTCGCCGATCTGCCGGTCCAGCCGGTCGACGATACGGGTGAGCTGCTCGCGCTGCCGCTCGTCGAACGCCAGATCGAACACGCGTACCTCGTCGATCTCGACCGTGCCCGGCCCGAGGAGATCGAAGCGGACGCGAAGCGCGTCGAGCCCGGTGTCCGGCAGATCGTCCACCTGCAGCACGAACTGCGACCATGCTGCCGCGAGCGGCCGTCCACCCGCCAGCCCGCCGACGGCCGCGAACCGGTAGTACTCACGGTTGTCGTGCACGCCCTCGAGCGCGAGTCGCAGGGGTGGCTGCGGATCGCCGTCACGGATGCGCAGCCAGGCCGCGACGCTGATCCGTCCGGAGGCGGGCCGCGAAAAAGGATTGCTGCGCAGGCTCGACAGCCCGTTGACCGAGCTGAAGGCGAGCGCCTTCCCGCCCGCCGCCGCGATGCCGGGAACCGCCACGAGGCTGCCACGTCGCGGCTCCACCAGTTCCCAGCCGGGCACGGCTGCCCCGGGCGTCGCGCCCCCGGTCCCGCCGAGCTCGAATCCCGGGTTGTCGAGCACGGCCACGCTCGCGGGCGCTTCCAACGCGTTCCGTAGGCGGCGCAACCGCGCGACCCGCGTGCTGACCGCGTCCTGCACGGCGGGCTCGAACGTCACCCGCGCCTGCGTCACCGCCGCACCGCCGTCGAGCCGGATCGCCCGCACGCCCCGGGCACCCACGTCGATGACCGAGGTCGCCGACGGCTGCGGCGGCACCCGTCCGACCTGCGAGGCGGCGTCGGGCGGGAGGGCGACCGTGTCGAACTGCAACTCGACACGGGCCGGAGCCGCGACCGGGTTGACCAGTTCGACCCACGTTCCCGTCTCGTCGTGCAGCGAACGCACGACGAGCGGCGGCGGCACGGAGTTCAACGGAGCGAGCGGACGATCCGGCAATGCGGCGAACTCGAGGCGCGTCGCGGAGGGGGACGCCGGCAGCGTGAAGGCGATCGCCATGTCGAATACCCGCTCGCAGTCGGCGATCGCCAACGCATCGGCGAGTGCCCCGTCCCGCTCGACTCCCGTCGCGACGGCATGCATCCACCACGCCCCGGAGACACTCGCCGAGCCGAACGGACCATGTGGCACGACCGCGTTCAGCGAGACGGCGCGTGGCCGCTCGACGGGCACCGCCGCCCGGCGGCGTGCCATGGCGGCGGCGGCGGAGACCGCGCGGTTGGCCTCGGCAAACAAGCCGCGGTCGGCGGCCCCGACCACGCCACGCACCTGCGGTGCGACGAAGACGACACGCGGATGATTCGTGAGCAGCACCGGATCGAGGCCGAATTCGCGGAGCGCATCGTCGGTGGCCGCAGCCCCGAGCACGGGGCGAAACCGGGCCGCCGGATCACCCGCGACGAGGAGCGTGGTGGGCACGATCCACAGGCTGCGTGTCGCGCCAGCGGACACGATCTCGGCGAGCCGCGCGTGGAAGCGCGCGATCTCGGCGGCCCGCCAGCCCAGCCACTCGTCGCGCAGGGGGCCCTGCACGACGTCGGCACGCGCGGCAAAGCGGTCCCCCTGCGTGGCGTTGAGGGCCGCGACCGCCGCGACCTCCGGCGGCATGCGATCGGCCGCGAGGCCGGGCAGCACTGCCGCGAGAAAGCGCGCGAACGTGACGTCGTCGAGCCCCCACGCGATGCCGGGCATGTGCAGCCAGCCGTCATGGGGCATGAGCAGGGCGATGCCGTCGACCGTCGGCGCCTCCGCGAGGCGGCCCGCCAGCTCGCGCACGATCGACTCGACCACCTGCTGCACCCGGGGATCGAGGACGTTGTAGTGGGGCCTGCCCCCGTCGGAGCGGAGGGGACGGCCGTCGCGCCCCACGCACAGGAGCCCGGTGGGCTCGGCTCCGCCGCGCGCGATCGTCGTCTCGAGGTCGGGTAGCGGTGCGTCGAACGAGACGGCGGGCACGACCCGCTGCCCTTCGCGACCGTACACACGGCAGAGCAGTTCCAGCACGTCCTTGGGCGCGGCATCGACTCCGGTATCGGTCACGCGTCCGGGATCCCAGAGGGCCGCCTCACGCGTATGGCGCGAAGGCCACAGGGCCGCTCCGCGCGCGTACACCGTCACGAGTGCGCCGGCAGCCCCGTGGGCGCGCAGCATGTCGGACGAGTGACGAATGGCCGAGAGGTGCGTGCCCCAGTCGGGCAGCGCCGGTCCGCCACCGCGGTGCTGCCGATCCGCGCCGCCGAAGCCGGCGAAGTCGGGGTGCGGGAGGAAGGCGTGGAGCCCGCGTCCCACCGTCGCCGGGATGCCGCCGCCGGGCAGGGTGACCGGTCCGGCGAGCACGCGCACGCGACCGAAGAGAGCCGTCGTGTCGCGCGAGGGATTGGCGATCACCACGACAGGATGACGCGTGGTCGGCCAGAAGACGCAGCGATGCGTCGCCATGACCGCCGGCGGCCCGGGCTGCGCGGATCGACCGACCTCGAAGCCGCCCGCGTGTCGCTGCAGCACGGACCCGCCCCCCGCATCGGTCTCGAGCACGCTCACGGCGATCGTGGCGTCCTGCTCGGTCGGATAGTCGATCTCGACGACGTGCGGCCTGCCGGGCTCGACGCCGGCGATCACGATGCCTTCCCACGTCGGCGCGGCATGCGATTCGGCCGCCGGAAGCCGCAGCACCGGCCCGAGCGGATGGGGTTCCACACGCGAGTGACCGGTGGCGAGCAGCCCGCCGAGCCGCGGCACCATCGACGAGATCGACGGCAACGCCGCGGGCAGGGAGGGCACGGCGGAGAGCGCGGGCACCGCGGGAAGCCTGGGCAGGACCATGGACGGCCGCGTGAAGCTCGGCAGCGGCATCGCGGGCAGGCCGATCGCGGGCAGGGGCACGTCGCCCAAGCCGACGCCCGGCAGCCGCCGCAATCGTTCGTGAAGCTTGGGGCTGCCCGGATCGAGCTCGTGCACCACGCGCCACTCGTTGTCCAGAGGACGCGCTGCGGCCTCGACGGCGACGGCCGGCACCTGGAACGTGCGGCCGACCACGGCGCGGCTCCACCGCAGGCTGCCGCGCTCCACCGCCTCGAGCACGACGTCGTACACGCCCTCCTCCCCCGGAAGTGTCACGTCGAACACGACCGGCTCGAACCGCGTCCAGCGGCCCGCCGCGGCGCCGTCCACCGGGGATCCGGCGAGCGGCACGAGCGTGGTCGTACGACTGGCGATCTCGCCGGGGCGTGCCGCCGTCGTCAGCCGCATGCGCACGTCGACGACCGACGTGCCGTCGGCAGTGACCGGCAGCAGCGGATCGACGGTGAACCGCAGCCGATCTCCCGGCCTCGGCACGCCCTGCCGTGCATCGGACGACGCGTCCTCGCGATCGATCGTGACGCGCAGCGGCTCGCCCGGCGCGAGCCTGCCGGTGAGCCGATTCCCCTCACCGTCGAGTGATTCCTGCGTCGGGCCGACGAGCAGGTCGCAGAGTGGCACGTCGAGCGTCGCGGAGGGCTCGCCCCCACGGGCAGGCCCGAGCTCCGCCACGAGCCTCAGGCCACGCGGATCGTCGACCTCGATCTCGACCCCGTCGAGATCGACCGGGCGGGGCTGGTGCACGAGGATCGTCGCCCCCTCGCCGTGCGTCATCGACGCCGCATCGACCTCGAGGGACAGCGTGCGCCACCGGAGCGCGTCGGGCACCCGCGCGTCGCCCGCGGCGACGATCGCGATGCGACCCGACCAGGCGCGGGGTTGCCCTCCGCCCCACTGCACCCGCACGGCAAGCGGCCGGGCAGGCTCGGTCGGCGCCGCGTGGCCGCGCGGTGCCGCGAACGGCAGCGTCGCCCAGATCAGGACCACGAGGCGGTGGAGGCGTCGGCGTTGCAGCACGGGATGCGGTCGCATCGACACCATGAGGACGCGGGGAGGACGCGGGGAGGACACTGGGTGCGCACGGTCAGCGCGGCCGTCCGGCGCGGGCTGCCGAAGGAGGGCGGGATGGTAACGACGGGCCGTGGGCGCGAAAAGCGGGGTTCGCTCCGCAAAAAACGCCACGATTCAGCGCATGCGCGGGGGGCCCTGGGCCCGATCGCGTCGGAGCGTCCACCGCTCTGGCGGGTCAATCGACCCGGAGGTCGACCCGGTTGCCGCCAGGCTCCAGGGTCGCCCCGAGACCGGACGTTGCCGGACTCGCATAGCGGCCCGGAATCCGGAACCATCCCGCACGTGGCGGTGACGCGTCGACGGGCAGCGGCGCCGCGCCGAGCGGCGCGGCGATCGTCGTGCCGGGAGGGGGATCGACCGCGTCGGCACCTGCCCCCTGCCCCGGTGCCGTGGCGGTTGGCCGTGACGGCATGGGCGAGGCGGCATCCCGCTGTTCGCGGGCCATGGCACCGGCCGGGGCGGTCGGATCCGGGCTCGACACCGCGATTTGGACGGGGCCGGGCGGCACATTCGACACCCTGAAGCGACCATCGGCCCCGATCGCGGCGGAGTAGGCACGGCGATCGACCGCGAGGAGCGTGACGGTTCCGAAGACCACCGGTCGCCCGTCGGACGTGACCGTCCCCGACACCTCCGTCGATGGAGTGCGGCCCCTCGCTGCCCAACCGATCGCGCCGCCGGCGACGCCGAGCGCGGCCAGGATCACGACCATGCGACGTCTCGACCCGCGTGATGCACCGTCGGCCGTCGCGCCGTCGCTCATGGTGAGGCCTCCACGATCGTCGTCCCAGCGCCCGCCCCGCCGAACACGCTCGACATCGCGGGCAGCGTCGTGAACGCGGCATCGTAGCCGAGGAACGTGACCGACCCGTCGGCACGCAGCCAGTTGCCCCCGCGCGGGTGCATGCTCCAGAAATGGGTGGCGGCACACGGGTCGTCCGCCACGTCGGGCCGGTAGAAGCCCGGCGAGATGCAGGGGTTGCCCGACCGATCCGTCGCGATCACCGAGAACTCGAGCGACGGGTTGCCGAGCACCGTGTCGAAGTCCGTCATGTTCCACCGACCGTAGAAGAGATCGTGAGACGGGGGCCGCTCGCCGACGACCACGACCTTGCTGAGCCCCGCGGGGATCGCCGCCATGGAGACCCGCGGCCGCGCGGACCAGGACCAGTCCTGCGTGGGAAAGACGCCGTTGGTCGCGTTGCTCGCATGCCCCTGGTCATCCACGCGCTCGTCATTGCCGCTCACCGCGAGATAGCTGTTCAAGGCGTAGCCCCAGCGGTTGGGCCCGCGCGCGGCCTGCGCATCGGATGGACAGAGGTACTCGGGGACGCGCGTGCCCGAAACGAGCCGGAACGTCGCGTACACCTCGTCGAGGGTCGTCGGCGCACGCCAGAGATCGACGACCTGCGACCGCTCCATGAAGTGCTGGATGCGCAGGAGCCAGCTGCCCACCTGCTCGTCGCGCGGAGGAAATCCGTCGCTGGCGCCGCCGACCCCGACGAGCTGCTGCGGGAGCACCGAAAAACTCGACGGCGCGAGATGGGTGCGGGTCGCCTGCCGAGCCAGCGGAAACTCCCGCCGGATGTCGTGGTAGCGATGCAGCGCGAGACCGATCTGCTTGAGATTGTTGAGGCACTGCCCGCGCCGACCCGACTCCCGGGCCGCCTGCACGGCCGGGAGCAGCAGGCCGACGAGGACGCCGATGATCGCCACCACGACGAGCAGTTCGACGAGTGTCATGCCGGCCCTCTGACGCATCTCGTCCTCGCGTCGGAACGCACCAACTCTCCTGGCCGCCCCGCGCCGGCGGCCCGGCCGCATTCCACCGTCCCCAGCCTAAACCGCGACCGATGATGGTGCAGCACCGGCCCACACCGGCGGGCTGGAGCAAGACGCCACGGTCCTCGATCCCCGGCTCCCGCCGGAGCCGCGCGGGACGGGCCGCCACGGCCGGTCGGCACGGCTCACCCGTCGAGCGGCATCGTCCAGGCACGGTGCCAGTCACCCGCCGTCGCCGCCGCGAGCACGGCGGCGAGACGCTCGGCCTCGGTCGCGCAGCGGGAGGCGACGTCGTTGAGCTCGAAGTAGTCGTCGGGCTTCGCGTAAAGCCGGATGGCGCCCGTGCCCTCCGCGGCGTCCGGATCGCACCGCGCGACGGCATGCCACGCGGGCGTCGCCACCGCCGATCCCGTGGCGACACGGGCGATCACACGGTCGCGAGTCCTTGATCGCCACGCCTCGAAGAGGCCACCCAGGCTCGCACCGTGCCACGGCGCCGACGCGTGCGCTCCTGCCAGGCCGGCTTCCGCGCGATCGACTGGTGCAGGCAGGGCTCCGGCATGCTCGAGGAGCGTCGCACCGAGATCGGCAGGCGTGACGAGCCCTCCCCACCGCTGCGCGGCCATCCTCCCTGCCGGATCGACGAGGATCGCCGGCACGTGCACGAGCTCGCCGAAGGCCGCGAAGGGCCCCGGCCCGACGTGCCCATGCAATCCGAGCGGCAGCCCGCGCAGCCCCGTCACGAGCACGCTCCAGCCCGGGACCATGCCGGTCGCCCCGTCCTGCGGCAGCCGCGTGAGCAGCCGCTCGAGGCAGCGGTCGAGCAGCGTGATCTGGCCCGCGAATGCGTGCCGGACGGCCACGAGTTCGTCGGGATCGGTGGCGTCGGTGACCTCGAGCTCGGGGACGACGACACCGGCATAGGCCGCTGGATCGTCCGGTTCGGAGTAGGCATCGCGGAACGCCGGCGGCGCGTCCCAGACGCGTCCGAGGCTCGTCACGTGCAGGATGACGAGCCGGTGGGCACCGGTCGCGAGGGCCTCACCGGCCGCGTGGCAGAGTCGGAACAGCGCCGTATCGGACTCGTGGTCAGGGGGTGTCCGCCGCGCCGTCGGCAGGACGCGGAGCACCGTGAGCCCCATGCCGGCCGACCCGGCATGATCCCCGCGCGTCGGGCCGGGATCGGCATCGGTCACGAGGAGCGGGGACCAGCCGCGGACCGCCGCCGCACGGACAAGCGGCCAGTCGGCGGCCCCCCCGGCACCGCCGCACAGGTCCGCGAGCGTCCGTTCGGGGTCATCGCCCGTCAGGATGACACGATCGAAGGTCATCCCCCGCGACGCGAGCCGCACGAGTGCCGGTGCCGTGACCCACCGGCAGCCGTGCGTGGGAAGCA
>CAIWZS010000449.1 GCA_903917235.1 uncultured Planctomycetaceae bacterium
CCGCGACGGATCCTGGCTGGAAGTCTCGGCTGGAAGTCTCGGCTGGAAGTCTCGGCTGGAAGTCTCGGCTGGAAGTCTCGGCTGGAAGTCTCGGCTGGAACTATTTGGAGCGCGACGGTCACGTCGCGGCGGCGGCACACACTCTACAGGCTCGCATGCCGCCGCGGGGCGCGAACGGGCGGCGCCGGTCCACCGAATTGAAAACTCTCGTCGCCGGATGCTACGTTCGGGAGGTTTGCCCGCATCCGGCCCCCCGACCCCCCCTCCATGCCGCGTCGCGACGACCTCCACACGATCCTCCTCATCGGATCCGGGCCGATCGTCATCGGGCAGGCCTGCGAGTTCGATTATTCCGGCACGCAGGCCTGCAAGAGCCTCCGCGAGGACGGCTACCGGGTCGTGCTCGTGAACTCGAACCCGGCCACGATCATGACCGATCCCGGCACGGCCGACCGGACCTACATCGAGCCGCTCACGGCCGAGATGCTCGAGAAGGTGATCGAGGTGGAGCGGCCCGACGCCGTGCTGCCCACGCTCGGCGGCCAGACGGCGCTCAACCTCGCGATGGAACTCGACCGCCGGGGCGTCCTGACGAAGCACGGCGTCGAGATGATCGGGGCGAAGGCGGAGGCGATCCGGCGCGGCGAGGATCGGGAGATCTTCAAGGCGACCATGCAGGCCATCGGCCTCGAAACGTGTCGCGGGCGCATCGTGAGGAGCCTCGCCGAGGCGCGGGACGTGCTGACCGAGATCGGACTCCCGGCGGTGATCCGCCCGAGTTTCACGCTCGGGGGTTCCGGATCGGGCGTCGCCTTCAACCGCGACGAGTTCGACACGAAGGTCCAGAGGGGGCTCGACCTTTCGCCGGTCGGCGAGGTGCTCGTCGAGGAGTCGATCCTCGGCTGGAAGGAATACGAGATGGAGGTGATGCGCGACGCGGACGACAACGCGGTCGTGATCTGCTCCATCGAGAACTTCGACCCGTGCGGCGTGCACACCGGCGATTCGATCACCGTCGCCCCCGCCATGACGCTCACCGACCGCCAGTACCAGCGGATGCGCGACGCGAGCTTCGCGGTGATCCGGGCGATCGGCGTCGAGACCGGTGGATCGAACATCCAGTTCGCCGTCCATCCCGGCACGGGCCGCATGATCGTGATCGAGATGAACCCCCGCGTGAGCCGGTCGTCGGCGCTCGCGAGCAAGGCCACGGGGTTTCCGATCGCCAAGATCGCCGCGAAGCTCGCCGTCGGCTGGCGGCTCCACGAACTGCCCAACGACATCACGCGGCGCACGAAGGCCTGCTTCGAGCCGGCGATCGACTACGTGGTGGTCAAGGTGCCCCGCTTCGCCTTCGAGAAGTTTCCGGAGGCGGACGCCAGGCTGACCACGCAGATGAAGAGCGTGGGCGAGACGATGGCGATCGGCCGCACGTTCAAGGAGGCGTTCCAGAAGGCGCTCCGCGGCCTCGAGGTGGGCGGCTTCGGCCTCGGCTGCGACTCGAAGGATCTCTGGGGCACGGCCGCCGAGCCCTCGCTCGATGACATCCGCGCACGCATCGCCACCCCCGATCCGGACCGGGTGCGCTACCTCCGCTACGCGGTCCTCGCCGGCCTCTCGCCGGCCGAGATCCACGAACTCACCCAGATCGACCCCTGGTTCCTCGACCAGATCCGCCAGCTCGTCGAGATCGAAAGCCTGCTGCGGGAGGCCGGCTCGCTCGCCGGTCTCGACGATGGCACCCTGCGGGCCGCGAAGCAGGCGGGCTTCGCCGACCGCCAGCTCGCCGTGCTCCTCGGCGCGACGGAGTGGGAGGTGCGCGAGGATCGCCGGCGCCGGGGGATCGTCGCCACGTTCAAGGCGGTGGATACCTGCGCGGCAGAGTTCGAGGCGCAGACCCCGTACTACTACTCGACCTGGGAGGAGGAGAGCGAGGTTCCGCGGAAGGAGCCGGGCCGGAAGCGGGTGATGATCCTCGGCGGCGGCCCCAACCGGATCGGGCAGGGCATCGAGTTCGACTACTGCTGCTGCCATGCGAGCTTCGCCCTGCGGGAGCTGGGCATCGAGAGCGTGATGGTCAATTCCAACCCCGAGACGGTGAGCACCGACTACGACACGAGCGACATGCTCTTCTTCGAGCCGCTCACCTGCGAGGACGTGCTCAACATCGCCGACTGCATCGAGCCGGACGGGGTGATCGTGCAGCTCGGCGGCCAGACGCCGCTGAACCTCGCCCGCGCACTCCATGGGGCCGGACTGCCGATCATCGGCACGAGCGTGGACACGATCGAGATGGCGGAGGATCGCGAGAAGTTCCGCGCGCTGCTCGACCGGCTCGGACTCAGGCAGCCCGCCAGCGGCATCGCCAAGACGCTCGAGCAGGCGCGGCGCGAGGTGGCGCGGATCGGCTTCCCGAGCCTCGTGCGGCCGAGCTTCGTGCTCGGGGGCCGGGCGATGGAGATCTGTTACGACCAGCCGCAGTTCGAGCGCTACGTGGCGGAGGCGTTCGCCGTGGCGCAGGGACAGCCGGTGCTCATCGACCGGTTTCTCGAGGATGCGATCGAGGTGGACGTCGACTGCATCTGCGACGGGCGGGACGTCGTCATCGCCGGCGTCATGGAGCACGTCGAGGAGGCCGGCGTGCACTCCGGTGACTCGGCCTGCTGCATCCCACCGCACAGCCTCTCGCCGCAGGTCATCGCGGAGATCAAGTCGGCGGCGGCGGGTCTCGCCCGCAGCCTCGGGGTCGTCGGGCTCATGAACGTGCAGTTCGCCGTGAAGGACGAGGACCGGGGGGACGGCACCCACGCCCCGGCGCTCTACGTCATCGAGGTCAACCCGCGGGCCAGTCGCACCGTGCCGTTCGTGGCGAAGGCGACCGGCATGCCGGTGGCGAAGGTCGCCGTGAAGGTGATGGCGGGCACGAGCCTCGCCGCCCAAGGGATCGACGCCGATCCGGTGCCGACCCATGTGAGCGTGAAGGAGAGCGTGTTTCCGTTCGTCAAGTTCGCCGGCGTCGACATCGCGCTGGGGCCGGAGATGCGGAGCACCGGCGAGGTGATGGGCATCAGCGACTCGTTCGCGATCGCGTTCGCGAAGAGCCAGATCGCCGCGGGCACGCTGCTGCCACGGCAGGGGAGGATCTTCCTGAGCGTCGCGAGCGCGGGAGACAAGGTGGAGATGGTCGCGCTCGCACGGAGGCTCTCAGCCCTCGGCTTCGACCTCATGGCCACCTCCGGCACGGCCCGCGCGCTCTCCGAGGCGGGCGTGGCGGTGGAGGTCGTCAAGAAGCTGCAGGAGGGCCACCCGAACCTCGTCGACCATCTCATCGACGGTCGCGTGCAGCTCATCTTCAACACGCCGCGGGGCAAGGGCGCCCGCACCGACGAGGGGCGGATCCGGGCGGCGAGCGTGCTCTACGGCGTGCCCTGCATCACGACGCTCGCTGCTGCCGAGGCATGCGTGCTGGCCATGGAGGCCACGCACGGCACGCCCGGGGGGCCGCCCCCCGATCCGTTCACGGTGCAGCCGATCCAGGATCGGTTTCCGGAGCCGGTCGCGGCCCGGTAGCGGACGCGTGCGCCGCGGCGCATGCCCGCCCTGTCGCACGGAGAACGGTTCGTGACCACAGTCCCCTTTCCGGACGTGCCGCCGGTTCCCCGGCCGTTGGCGGCGCCGGCGGCCGACGAGCCGCCGCGGCTCACGGCCCGCACGCTCGAGGGTCTCGAGTGGGTGCTCGCCCGGGAGCTCGAGGCGATCGGCGCGCGGGACCTGCGGGTCGGCCGACGCACGATCGAGTTCTCGTGCGCCGCCGGGCTCGAGCGGGAGACGCTCTACCGGGCCGTCCTCGAGTGCCGCACGGCGATCCGCGTGCTCGAACCCCTGGGGCGATTCCAGGCCGACGCGCCCGACCGGCTGTATGCCGCGATGCAGGCGGTCGACTGGACGGAACAGCTCACGACCTCCGACACGCTCCGCGTCGACGCGGCCATCCACGACACCTTCCTCACGCACTCGCTCTACGCGGCGCAGGTCGTGAAGGATGCGGTCGTCGACCAGCTGCGCACGCCGAGCGGCCGTCGGCCGGACGTGCGCCTGCGGGGCGCGACGCTGCGGCTGGCGCTGCATCTCGTCGGGAACGTCGCCACGATCTTCCGGGATGCCGCGGGCCGTTCGCTCCATCAGCGCGGCTGGCGCATGGGCGAGGTCGAGGCGCCGCTTTCGGAGGTGCTCGCGGCGGGCATCCTGGCCATCGCCGGCTGGTGGCGGCCGGGCGACGAGCCGACGGCCTGCACGTCGGGCGAGCCGCTGCTCGATCCGCTCTGCGGCTCCGGCACGCTGGTCATCGAGGGGGCGACGATCGCCGCCGGCATGGCGCCGGGTCTCTGGCGCGCGAGGCGGAAGGCCCACGGGTTCTTCCGGTTTCGCGACTGCGATCGCGCGCTGGCCACGCGCCTCGTCGAGACGCTCGAGGCACGGGCTCGGCCGCCGCAGGGCGATCCGCCATCCGGGGCATTTCAGGCGAGCGATCTCGATCCACGAGCGGTCGAGGCCGCGCGGGCCTGCGCCGGCGCGGCGGGCGTCGCGGCACGCGTCGCGATCGAGCAGCGCCACTTCGAGGACGCGCGTCCGTCGGCTCCCGGCAGCCTCGTGGTCACGAATCCTCCCTACGGCGAACGGCTGCCGGTCGCCCGGGCGGGCGCGCTCCTGCGGCGGCTCGGCGACTGGCTCGTGCAGCGGTGCGGTGGCTCGCGGGCGGCGATCCTCGCCGCCGACACTGCGGCGATCAAGCACTTCGGTCTACGCACCAGCCGCCGCGTTCCCCTCATGAACGGTCCCATCGCCTGCCGTCTCATCGAGGTCGAGGTGCGGCAGCGCGACGCGCCAGCCGGTCCCACCGCGACCGTCGCTTTCAAGGACCGCGGGGCGGACCCGGCCGCGCTGCCACCGCCGCACGACGTGGCACGAGCCGACGAGGTCGGCCGAGACGAGACGGCGGGTGCCGATCCGCGGTCGGTTCCGGAACGGTTCCGGGTGCGGACCACGGCCGACCAGATCGGCGACTTCCGCCGCCGCCTCGCGAAACGGTTCAGGCACCTCTCGCGGTGGGCCCGCCGCCAGGGGATCGAGGCGTTTCGCGTCTACGATCGCGACATTCCCGAGATCCCGCTCGTCGTCGACTGGTACGCCGGCTGGCTCCACGCCGCCGAGTACGAGCGGCCGCACGAGCGGACCGAGATCGAGCACGAGGTCTGGCTCGACCGCATGATCGAGGCGGCCGCAACCGAGCTCGGCGTGCCGCCGGGTCGCAGTTTTCTCAAGGTGCGCCGCCGCCAGCGCGCGGGCGGGCAGTATGAAAAGGTCGGCGACCGTCAGGCGGTGCTGACCGTGAGGGAAGGAGGGCTCGGCTTCGAGGTCAACCTCTCCGACTACCTCGACACGGGTCTCTTCCTCGACCACCGCCAGACGCGGGCGCTGGTCCGAGGGGAGGCCGACGGGCGGCGCTGCCTCAATCTCTTCTGTTACACCGGCAGCTTCTCGGTCCATGCCGCCGCGGGGGGTGCCTTCGAGACGACGAGCGTCGATCTCTCCAACACCTACCTCGACTGGACGCGGCGGAACCTCGTCGCCAACGGCTTCACCGACGCCGGACGCCACCGCGTGGTCCGCGACGAGGCGCGGGCGTTCCTCGCGCACCGGGCGCGGCGGGGCGAGCCGCCCTTCGACCTCGTCGTGGCGGACGTGCCGACGTTCTCGCGGTCGGCGCGGAGCGAGACGCCGTGGGACGCGCAGCGCGATCACGTGGAACTCCTCGAACTCATCGCCCGCAGCCTCGCGCCCGGGGGTGTCGTCTACTTCGCGACGAACGCCCGCACCTTCCGGCTGGCCCCGCCGCCGGCCTCCTTCGGGGTGATTCACGAGATCACGAAACGCACGATCCCAGAGGATTTCCGCAATGCACGCGTCCATCGCGCGTGGCGGCTGGTCGGGGCGTCCTGACGGGCGATCCGGCATGCCGACGAGCTCGGCTGCCCCGCAGAAACTCGCGCGAGGGCTTGCCCGCGACGCACCCGCCGCGGACCATTCACGAACGTGGCTTGTGCGTCCTGTCCCGGAGTTCGGGATCGGGCAACCTGCGGGAGGTGCGGCATGAAGCCGACGTTTCGGAATGCCCACCTCGCGGTGGACGAACTCCTCGGCCCGCCGGCCGACGCCGTGATGCCCGAGTCGCCGTACCTCGGGCCGGCGACCGTGTTGGCGGTGTCCGAAACGGGCGTGGACATCGAGGCGCCCGAGGGGCGTCGCACCGCCCGCGTCGCGATGAGCCAGAGTTACGCGCCGGTGATCGGCGACACGGTGCTCGCCGTGTGCCGCGGCGAGGAATGGTTCGCAATCGGCCTGATCCAGGGCACGGGCACCACCACGTTCACCGCCCCCGGCGACATCGAACTGCGGGCTCCCCGTGGCGGCATCGAGTTGGTCGCGAGGGACGGGGTCTGCGTGAAAAGCGATCTCGTGGAAATCGTCGCCACGAGGATCGAGTTGTCCGGGCGGCGGCTGATCGAGCGGTTCCACTCCGTCACCCAGTGGATCACCGACTCGCTCCATCGCCAACTGGGACGCGTGCACACGACGGTCGAGGGTGACTACGAAGTCCGTGCGGAACGGATCACCC
>CAIWZS010000450.1 GCA_903917235.1 uncultured Planctomycetaceae bacterium
CCGGGTGCGGCCTGCTTGGGTTCCGGCTGCGGCACCTCGTCGATCTGGCCACCGGCCGGTGCGCCGTCTTCCGACAGCGGTCGGTCGGAGATGATCACCGACGCGTCGGGCATGCCGGATGACGGCTCGCACCCGCACGGCGCCCCGATGAACGGGAAGCCGTTGCCATTGGTGCGCGGGTCGTCGGCGAGTTCGCGCTGGTCCTCAGGGGGCATCTCGCGGCCGTCGCGGAACGACCGGCCGCCCCGGCACGGCCCGCCGCCGCCGCAGCAGGCGCTGCACGCGACGAGCGCCTGCTCCGCCGCCGTGCGCACGCGGCTGCTCGACTCGAGAAAGCAGCCCTTCTCGTCGCGGCCGTAGGCGAGTTCCTGGAGCTTCGCCCGGAGCTCCGGCGTGCAGCAGGCGTTGCGGCCCTTGCTCGGCGGGCAGTCCTTCTTGCAAGGATCCTCGCACTCGCGGCCGAACGTCATGAGATCCTTGAGTTTGTCGTGCTCCTTCGGCGGCGCCTTGCCGCAGAGGCGGTCGCAGGCGTCGTGCATCGCCTTGTCCACCTTCTGCTTCCACATCGAGAAGGCCTCGTGGCACCCCATCGCCTTGCGGGCGGCCTTCTTCTGCTCGTTCGACATGCACTCGCCGGCGCTCTGGAGGACGGCCTTCACCGCCTCGTAGCGCACCGGCTCGTCGGGATCGCTCATGCCCGCGAGGATCGCCTCGGCCACCTCCGGGCGCTCCGGGCTGCAGCCGAGATTGCCGAGATACTGGAGCGCCTTCTTCTTCTTGCAGATGTCGTGCTTGGCCGCCTTGAGCTTGGCGGCCGCGGCGATCGCGGGGTTCGACGACTGCTGCGCCGAGCCGATGCCGAGGAAGCTCCAGATCGTCGGCGCCTGGGCGGCCGCCTCCGCCGCCCACGCGCAGGCGAGCACGACGAGCAATGCCCGACACAGCCCCCCACGCCGCGTGCCCATGAACCAGACGCCCCCCGGACGACGAAGACGTCGCCCCGCTGCCTGCGATCCCCCACGAATCGCCCTCGATCGGAAGGATCGACCGAAAGGGTTTCCCGTCTGGCGAGACTGGGCAAATTGGAGGGTCGCGCTGAGCGTGCCGGTTGTCGGATGCCGCGCGCCTCGCGGGCGGGCCGTGTCCCGTCGGCAGGCCCCCTGCCGACCCTATCCGTAGACGACGTGTGAGAACGGATCAGCCTGCGTCGACGATCACGTCGGGCGTGGTGACCGAGATCTGGCCACCGTAGGCGCACATGCACTTGCTCGAGGCGTCGAGGGCCGGCATCCCGCGGAGGAGCACCGTGGCCACGCCAGGCGTCCAGGGCGTCGTGACCGGCACGCAGGGCATGGGGGTCAGGACACCCAGCGCCGCGGCCGTGGCGGCGGCCACGGTCGGGTTGGCGGGAGAGCGGCACATCCCGAACGTGGGAATGTTCACCATCGGCGCATAATCCATGATGTTGGCGCCGGCCGGCGTGGCGGCCGTGACCGTCGGCACGACCACCGCGAGGCTCGCGGGCGCCGCGCCCATCGTGCACTGGAGCATCGAGCCTGAATTGACGAGCTTTCCCGGCATGGCGGACCTCCCGGCGACGAGCGATCGAACGTCGGAGTCAGACGTGTCGCGAGTGTAAGCGTGATCGGTCAGAGGAGCGAGGCACGTGCTTGCGGGCGGCGACGCGTGCCGGTATACCCGGGCCGACTTCTCGGGGCGATTTCGCGCCCGCCATCGGTCCAAAGTCAGCGATCCAAAGTCGGCGAGCACTTCCTGCTGCACGCATGCCCGCGCCCCTCTCGTCCGCCGCGTCGGTCGTCCGTGGCGTGAAGGTCACCACGGCGCTCGGCGACACCACTTTTTCGCTGCGGTCGTTCCGCTACCGCGAGGCGATCGGCCAGCCGTTCGAGGGCGTGGTCGACGTCGTCAGTGCCGACGACGCGGTCGATCTCGAGGCGATCCTCGGCCGGCCGGCCACGGTGAGCGTGCCCCTGCCGGCCGGTGGCACCCGCCACTTCTCGGGCATCTGCCTCGAGGCGCTGCAGACGGGCAGGCTTGGTGACGCCTTCGCGTATCGCCTCGTGATCGTGCCCTGGCTGCGACTGCTCGAGTTCGCCTCCGATTGCCGGATCTTTCAGCAGAAGACGCCCAAGGACATCCTCGCGCAGGTCTTCGGCGAACTCGGCTTCACCGACCACGGGCTCTCGGGCATCGTCGGCGACCTGCCCCAACTCGAGTTCTGCACGCAGTACGACGAGAGCCACCTCAACTTCGTCGAGCGCCTCACGCAGCGGTTCGGCATCGGATATTTCACGGAGCATGCCGACGGAAGCCACACGGTGGTGTTCACCGACTCCCACTCGTCGCACAAGCCGTTTCCGGGCTACGACAGGATCCGCTACGCCGCCGGTGCCGCCGAGGCGACGGGCGCGGAGCACGTCTTCCTCTGGCAGGCGGGCCGTCGCATGGCGACGGGGAAGGTCATCCTCCAGGACTACGACTTCACGAACCCGAAGTCGAAGCTCGAGGCGACGGAGTCCGCCGGTCACCGCTATCCACACGGCAACCTCGAGCGGTACGAATACCCGGGCTTCTACACGAAGCACTCCGACGGCACGGCACTCGCCCGGATCCGGATGGACGAACAGGCGTGCCGCGGCCGGTTTTTCACGGGGTCGGCCCGATGCTACGGGCTCTCGGCGGGCTTCACGTTCAAGCTCGACGGGCATCCCCGCGGTGATCAAAACGCCGCCTACCTGACGACGGCGATCGACCTCGTGATCGAGCCGGCCGATGACGCGGCGGCCGCGGGGAACGCGGGTCGTGGTGCCGACGGAGCGTTCGCATGCACCTGCTCGTTCGGGGCGATTCCCGCCGACGTGGCTTACCGGCCGCCCCGGACCGCCCGCATTCCACGCATCGACGGCGTGCAGACGGCGGTGGTCGTCGGGCCGGAGGGTCAGGATCCGCGGGTGCCCTACACCGACCACTACGCGAGCGTCCGCGTGCAGTTCCACTGGGATAGAAAAGGCCAGGACGACGAGAAGAGTTCCTGCTGGCTGAGGCACGCGCAGGCGTTCGCGGGAAACGGCTGGGGGGCGACGTTTCTGCCGCTGGTCGGCTGCGAGGTGGTGGTGGCGTTCGTCGGCGGCGATCCTGACCGGCCGCTCGTCCTGGGCGGTGTCTACAACGGCGAGAACAAGCCGCCGCGGGATCTCGCGAAATACGCCGCGAGGACCGTGATCCAGGATCCATCAGGGAATTTCATCGTCCTCGACGGGCAGCGAGAGAAGGAATCGATAACCATCCTGACCAGTTACAAGAACAATTGGTGGATGATCGGGAACAGCGAAAATCCGGGCTGAACGGCCGGACGTGAAACCACCCGACCCTATCTCCAAGGAGTTTTCAGATGAGTGGCTTTTCCAACTTCTACAACACGACGGGCCAAAGCCTCACTCAGTCCGGCCCAACCGCCAAGAAGATCGACGGCGACAGCTTTTCCACGCAAACGGGCAATGCGACATCCCTGCAGTATGGGAACAAGAACGTCTACCAAAGGGGCCTGACGGACAACTTGTTCGCGGGATTGACGTTTACCACGAATGCTGCCGGCGTGTTCAGCACGACGTTGGGCGCGACGGTTTCGACGCAACTCGGAGCGATGACGTCGACGTTTCTCGGGGCGAAGGCCACACTCAACGCGGCGCTCGAGCTAATGGTGAATTTCCAGCGAAAATACACCCTGGCGGCGATGAAAGAAACGAACGCCAAGGTTGAAGAGGTTACGGTCGCCAAGAGGAAGAAACATTTCGCCGAAGACTATCAAGACTACTTCAATCAGAAAGAAGAGTCCGCCGTGAGCGTGACTCAGAATGTTTTGACCGCGAACCTGACGTATGGAGAAGTCACCACAACGGTCGCAGGCGATGATATGAAAGCAGTCCAGGGATCGCATGAGGTGCTTGCAGAAAGTCACTCATTTGTGTCCCCACTCGGCAGCAGCTTGAAGATTGGCGGAAACATCGTCATGAACGGTAATACACTGAATTTTTCAGGCACTACCATCAACCTCGGATGAGTCGGTCGCTTGCCCATGAAAGTCAGGCCCAAGCAAACGCCCGGAGTCTGCATCGGCTGGTGTATTCATCGGGGACCGCCCGGCACAGCCACATCCGGCTTGCGGGCCTGCTTCTTGGTACGGGCCGTCTTCTCGATCACGCCGGGTGAGCCACCCGTCTTGTCTGCTGCCGGGAACGTGGTGCCGTCCG
>CAIWZS010000451.1 GCA_903917235.1 uncultured Planctomycetaceae bacterium
AACCCCGCCTCGGCCGCCGTCTGGCACTATCCGGGCCACGATGCCGACGGCGACGGCAAGCTCTCGTTCGAGGAGACGATGCACCGCACCTGCGGGACCGTCGCCATCAAGGACGGACTCCTCTTCGTGGCCGACTTCAGCGGCCTGTTTCACTGCGTCGACGTGAAGACCGGCAAGCCGTTCTGGACGCACGACATGCTCGCGGCGGCCTGGGGCTCGCCCCTCATCGCCGACGGGAAGGTCTACATCGGTGACGAGGACGGCGACATCTCCATCTTCACCCTGTCGCGCGAGAAGGATCTGCTCGCGGAGATCAACATGGGCAACAGCGTGTACTCGACGCCGATCGCGGTGGGTGACACGCTCTACATCGCCAACAAGAGCCATCTCTTCGCGATCCGCGAGGGAGCCAAGCCCGTCGTGCGGGCGCCGTGAGCCCGGCACGCGGTCCGGGCGGGGGCGGAAGGGGGATGCAGCATGGGTGGACTCGTTGAAGCCCGCGGGGCGCCGGTGACCCGTACCCTGCCGAGGCAGGGTACGCGCGGGGGACGCCCTGCCACGACGGGGGCGCTCGTCGCCACGATCATGGCCGCCGGCCTGATCGCCGCCACCTCCGCGCACGGCGTCGCCGACGACGCCCCACGGACGAGCGGCGTGCCGGCTGAGATGCTCCTGGGAGCGCGGCGGGTCGCCGTGCTTGGCGACTCGATCACCTACGACGGCCGCTGGGTCGCCGACCTCGTCGCCTGGATGGAGCGGGAGGGAACCGAGGCCGAGGTCATCGACGTCGGTCTGCCGAGTGAGACGGTGTCGGGACTGTCGGAGGAAGGGCACGCCAACGGCTCCTTCCCGCGTCCCGACGTCGCGGAACGCCTCGACCGCGTGCTGCGCGTGGTGCGACCCGACCTCGTGCTCGTCTGCTACGGGATGAACTGCGGCATCTACCGGCCGCTCGACGAGGAACGGTTCGGGCGCTATCGGGCGGGCATGGAGCGCCTCCACGCCGCAGTGGAGGCGGCCGGGGCGAAGGTCGTCCACCTCACGCCGCCGGTGTACGACGCGCGGCCGGACAAGCCGGGCCCGGCGAAGGAGTTTTTCCCCGCCGGCGAGGCGGCGGCCTACGACGACGTCCTCGCGGCCTATGGGGAATGGCTCCTGTCGAAGCGGGCGGACGGCTGGCTCGTCATCGACGTACACGGCCCGATGAAGGCGGCTCTGCTCGCCGCGCGGGCGGCGGACCCGGCCGCGATCTTCGCGCCCGACGCGGTGCATCCCAACGATGCGGGACACTGGGCATTCTGTCGCGCGGTGCTGGCGGGCTTCGGTGACGACTCGTTCGCGTCCGCCGACTCTCCGGCAGCGCTGGGGCCCGTCCTGCCGGAGGTGACCGCGCGGCTGCAGCTCCTCCGCGACGCCTACCTCTCGGCTGCCGGCCACCTGCGCCCCGGCATGAAGGCGGGTGTGCCGCTCGCGGAGGCGGAGGCACGGGCGGCCGCGCTCACCCGCTCGATCCGCACCCGCCGTCTCCAGCTCCTCGGCAGCGCGCACCAGAGCGGGGAGTGGCGGATGCCGATCGAGTGGCCGCGACCGCCGGTGGTGGCCCCCGGGCCGGCGCCGGCGGAGGCCGCGGCCATGCCGTCCGACGCCGTGGTGCTCTTCGACGGGACGAACCTCGACGCGTGGGTCGACGGGAATCGCTGGACGGTGGCCGACGGCCTGGCGACCGTGCGGGACACCGACATCTCGACGCGCGAGGCGTTCGGCGACTGTCACCTCCACGTCGAGTTTCGCACGCCGGCCGATACCACCGGCAAGGGCCAGCAGCGGGGCAACTCCGGTGTCTTCCTCATGGGACGCTACGAGATCCAGATCCTCGACTCGTTCGAGGACGGCACCGACAACCCGCTCACCTACCCCGACGGCCAGTGCGGCGCGCTCTACAAGCAGCGGCCGCCGGCGGTGAACGCGAGTCGCCGTCCGGGCGAGTGGCAGACCTACGACATCCTCTTCACCGCGCCGCGGTTCGCCGCCGACGGCAGCCTCGCCAATCCGGGCCGCGTGTCGGTGCTCCACAACGGGATCGCGATCCACGTCGACACCGAGATCCTCGGCGACACGGCCTGGCACGCACCGCCGACGTATCGTGCCCACCCCGACGCGCTGCCGCTGCGCCTGCAGAACCACGGCAACCCGGTGCAGTTCCGCTCGATCTGGATCCGCCCCATCGCGGCCGCGAACCCGCACCTCGTCGAATAGCACACATTCGGATGATGTGGAGTGGTGACGGGGCAGGCAGAGCAGACGAGGCGAGGGGGGTCGGCGAACGCTTCCCGAGCGAGCGGCCGCTGCGGCCGGAGCGAGGCGACTTTTGCCGTCCCCTGAGCCGGTGCACCACCCCGGGGTCAGATGCGATCCGACGCCCCGCGGGCAGATCGGCTGATCACACGCCGACAGGCACGGCGGCGGGCAGGACGAAGATCTTGCCGTCTCCCATGCGGCCCGTGCGGGCCACCTCGACGATGCGGTCCACCACCTCGTCGACGCGGGCGTCGTCCACCCACAGCTGGATTTCGACCTTCGGCAGGAAGGCGAGCGAGTACTCGCTGTCCCCGTACTGATCGAGGTAGCTCTTCTGGCGGCCGTAGCCCTTCACCTCGCGCACGGTGCAGGCCTCGAGCGGAGCGAGCCGCAGTGCCTCGAGCACCTTCTCGGCCAGAAACGGCTTGACGACGGTGATGACCTGCTTCACGGCGGCTGCCTGACATGGAGCGGTGCGCCGACCGCCGGAGCGTCGTCGTCTTCGGCACCCGACCGGGTCATGCGTCCCGGGCCCGGTCGCACCAGCGCGGTCAACTGAAGAAGTTCTCGCCGAACAGGTTGAGGGGGGGCTTTGTCTCGACCGTGATGTCGCCGTGCACCTTCGTCTGGCAGGCCAGCCGCATCGTCTTCTCGTTGCCGATGTAGGCGAGCGAGACCGCGAGACGGGCCGTCTCGAGGAGCCCCTTGGGGCTCGCATGCTCCATGCCCTTGGTGATGAGCACCCGGCAGCTGCCACACTGCCCCAGGCCGTGGCAATTCACGAACCGGTGCACGCCCGGGTAGAGCGCCACGCCGGCGGCCAGGGCCTCCTGCCGCAGGTTGGCCCCGTCGGGAACCTGAATTTCCTTCTTTTCGGTGGCGAACGTGATGGTGGGCATGGGAATCACTCGATGAAAGCGGCCGAGGTCGCCGATACTGTAGCCTGCTGGGAGAGGTCCTTCCAGCAGTCCAGGTGAGCTGCCATGGCCGAACTGTCCAAATACCAGCAGACGATCGTCCGCGGTTACTACGCCAACCTCGACACCGCGCTGCTCCAGCGGCTCGGCGAGCGGGTGACCGACCTCTACCTCGCCGAAGGGAAGAAGCGGGCGAAGCTCTGGGACGGCATCGTCACGGCGCTGGCGAAACTCGGCGTGCCGCAGTCCCGCATCGATCAGCTACGGGCATCCGACGATGCGAGGCGTCTGGCGGCGCTGGTGCAGGAACTGCACGGCAAGGAGTGAGCCGCTTGCGGCACGAGACGCGGCCCGATTGACCGCGGCGACGGCCTCCCGCATCCTGTCGGGTCGGTCCGACCGTCTTCCCGCCACGCCGCACCCGCATGCCCGACCTGCCCGCCTCCGCGCACGTCCCGGCGCCCGCCGGCGACGACCACGTCGCCCTCGTGGATCGCCTGCGCTGGCGGAAGTTTCCCGTCCTCGACGACGGGTTCGTCGCGCTCGTCGACTGCATGGGGGACGACGGGGCCGTCGTGCAGGCCGCACGGGTGAGTTACGGGGCGGGCACGCGGCGGGTCAGTGACGACCGTCAGCTCATCCGCTACCTGCTGCGCCACGCGCACACGACGCCCTTCGAGATGGCGGAGCTGAAGTTCGTGGTCCGCGTGCCGATGGACTGCTGGCGGCAGTGGATCCGCCATCGCACCGCGAGCGTCAACGAGTATTCCACACGCTACTCGCTCGCGATCGACGCGATGCAGTCCACGCCCGACGACGGCTGGCGCACCCAGGCCATCGGCAACCGGCAGGGCTCCGGCAACCCCGTCGCCACGGACGTGGGGCGGCGGCTCACGGCCGAGGAGGAGGACCTCCAGCGCAACGCCCGGCGCGTCTACGAGGAGCGGCTCGCGGCCGGCATCGCCCGCGAGCAGGCCCGCAAGGACCTCCCGCTCTCCACCTACACCGAGGCCTACTGGAAGATCGACCTCCACAACCTCCTCCACTTCCTCGCGCTCCGGATGGACGCGCACGCACAGCTCGAGATTCGCCGCTATGCGGAGACGATCGGGCGGGAGATCGTCGCCCCGCTCTTCCCGCTCGTCTGGGAGGCCTTTCTCGACTACCGCGTCGAGGCCCTGCGTCTGACGCGACTCGACCAGGGCGTGATCCGCCGTCTCGCCGGCCGTCCGAGCGGTGCATTTCCGGCGACGCACGCCGACTTTCTCGCCGCCCAGGATCCGTCGTGGCAGCCACTCGAGCGGTGCCGCGAGCGGGACGAATGCCTCGCGAAACTCGTCGCCCTCGGCCTCGTGACGGCCTAGACCGTTCTCGGGTGTGCCGAGGCACCGGCTCGGGGGGCGGCAAAAGTCTCCTCGCTCCGGCCGCGGCGGCCGCTCGCTCGGGAAGCGTTCGCCGACCCCCCGCACCTCGTCTCGCCCGGTGCCTCGGCGCCGCGCCGCAAAACGTCACTGTCCGCTCGGGCACGTGCAACGCTGGTCAGGCACCGGCTCGGGGGGGCGGCAA
>CAIWZS010000452.1 GCA_903917235.1 uncultured Planctomycetaceae bacterium
TCCAGATCGACGTGCAGACGATAGGCTCCCGCAGAGGCGACCGCGGCGGCGGCCCGCCGGAAGAGCTCGTCGACGTCGGATTCGTCGAGCCGCACCGGCAGCATCCCGTTCTGCAGGCAGTTGTTGAAAAAGATGTCGGCGAACGTGGGCGCGATGACCACACGAAAGCCGTAATCGTCGAGCGCCCAGGGCGCATGCTCGCGGCTCGATCCGCAGCCGAAGTTGCGGCGCGCGAGCAGGATGGTGGCGCCCGCCGCCGCCGGACGGTTCAGTTCGAACGACGGATCGGGTGATCCGTCGGCGCGGAAACGCCAGTCGTAAAAGAGGTACTGGCCGAATCCCGTCCGCTCGATGCGCTTCAGGAACTGCTTGGGGATGATCTGATCGGTGTCCACGTTGGCCCGGTCGAGCGCGGCGACGATGCCGGTGTGCGTCTTGAAGGCCTGCATGGCGGCGTGCATCCCCGGCTTAGCGGAAGTTCCAGTCGCGAATATCGACGAAGTGCCCGGCCACCGCGGCGGCCGCGGCCATCGCCGGGGAAACGAGATGGGTGCGTCCACCCTTCCCCTGGCGCCCCTCGAAGTTGCGGTTGCTCGTCGACGCGCACCGCTCCCCCGGCGCGAGTGTGTCCGGGTTCATGCCCAGACACATGCTGCACCCCGCCTCGCGCCAGTCGAACCCTGCCTCGCGGAACACGCGGTCGATCCCCTCGTGCTCCGCCTGCCGCTTCACCCGGCCGCTTCCGGGTACGACCATCGCGCTGACCGTCGGGGCGATGCGATGCCCGCGCACGACGGCCGCCGCCGCACGCAGGTCCTCGATGCGGCTGTTCGTGCACGAGCCGATGAAGACGCGGTCGACCGGGATGTCGACGATCCGCGTGCCCGCCGCGAGGCCCATGTATTCGAGGGCCCGCGCGGCGCTCGACCGGTCGTTGACGTCGGCGAATGCGGCCGGATCGGGCACGGCGGCGTCCACCCCGACGACCTGCGCCGGATTCGTGCCCCAGGTCACCTGCGGCACCACGGACGACGCCGCGTGGACCTCGACCCGGTCGTAGGTGGCCCCCGGATCGCTCGGCAGGCGCTCCCAGGCGGCGACGGCGCGGTCGAAGTCGCGCGGCGCGAGGTCGCGGCCCCGCAGGTAGTCGAACGTGACGGCGTCGGGCGCGATCATGCCGGCCCGCGCTCCGGCCTCGATCGACATGTTGCACACCGTCATCCGCTCCTCCATGCCGAGGCTGCGGATGCACTCGCCGGTGTACTCGATGACGTGTCCGGTGCCGCCCTCCGTGGAGAGCCGCCCGATGAGAAAGAGCACGAGATCCTTCGCGGTGACCCCGTGCGGAAGCCGTCCGTCCACCCGGATCTCGAGCGATTTCGGCTTGGCCTGGCGGAGCGTCTGCGTCGCCAGCACGTGCTCGACCTCGGACGTTCCGATCCCGAACGCGAGGGCGCCGAGGGCCCCATGGGTGGCGGTGTGGCTGTCGCCGCAGACGATCGTCATGCCCGGCTGCGTGATCCCGAGCTCGGGGCCGATGACGTGGACGATCCCCTGGTCGGCATCACCGAGGTCGAAGAGCCGGACGCCGAACTCCCGGCAGTTGGCCCGGAGCGTGTCGATCTGCTGCTTGGAGACGGGATCGGCGATCGGCAGGCGCCGGTCGGTGGTCGGCACGTTGTGGTCGGGCGTCGCGAACGTCGCCTCGGGACGACGGACACGCCGCCCGGCGAGCCGCAGCCCCTCGAACGCCTGCGGGCTCGTCACCTCGTGCACGAGGTGACGGTCGATGTAGAGGAGCGGCAGTTCGCCGGGGGGTGCGCAGACGACGTGGTCGTCCCAGATCTTGTCGAGCAGCGTGCGGGGTGCGGGCATCGGTGAGGGACGGACGGGGGACGTTCCAGGGTGCTGCGGGTGCCGCACACCGAGAATGTAGTCGCCTCGGACCGGGATCGCCACCACGCGGACGGGCGTGCGCGAGAACGAATCACCCGGCGCGTCGCAGGCCCGGCTGCACCGCGCGGGTCGCCAGTTCGTCCAGGCGTGACGGTGCGAGCGTCGTCCAGGAGCCGGCTCCGCGACTCGACGGGGCCTGCACGAAGACGGTCGTGGTCGTCGTGACGAGCCGCCGCAGGAAGAACCAGGCGCGCTCGACGTGACGCTCGTCGTTGTCGGCCGAAATGATCACCAGGTCGAACGCGCCGAGGTGGTTGCACACCCGCGCGAGGGCCGTGTCCGGATTGCCCGGCACGAGCTGCACCCGCGCGAGGGCGTGCAGCCGCCGGTGGGCCTCCTTGAGCGACACTCCGGGAGGATCGGCCGCGGACCGACCCTCGAACCGATCGAGCCCAACGTAGCGGACCGGCTCCCCGGTCGGACCGACGCCGGCCACCCGCAGCATCCGTTCGGTGCGGACGAGCCTTCCGAGCCCGATCTCGAGAATGCGGGTCGGCCGGCTCCGCAGCACGTGCCGATGGACCGCGCGGTCCGCCGCGGGCCGGGACCACCACGTCAGCCAAAGCCTGTGCCAGACCCCCGGGACCATCGGCCGTCCTCCGCTCCGCCGCACGTTCCATTCCATGCGACTCGAGGTGGGGCATCGACCGGCCGTGCACCCGCTCTGCAACGCAGCCCACCGGGGCGGCAGACCTTACCCGACCGCGTCGCCGTGCGCGGCGGGACGTTCGCCGCGCCAGCCGGACGCTCGGACGCGCGGCCCGCGCGACCGGGTGCCGTCCCCGGTCGGCAGCCGCGGATCAGCGGCCGCGAATCAACGCGAGCGAGTGCGTGGCCGCGTCTCGGACCGATTCGACCGGGTCGTTGGCGGCCACGAACTCGAGTTCCGGCACCGCCTCCGTTGCCGCGGCTCCCATTTCACCGAGCGAGACGGCGGCCTCCAGGCGGGCCAGCTCGCGTTCCGACGCCAGGGCCCGCTCGAGCAGCGGCACGGCGTCCGCGAAGAGTGACGAGTCCCCGGGCTTGATCTTCAGAGCCGCCCAGACGGCGACCGTGGCCATCAGTTCGTCGGCGGACTTCGTCAGACCGACGAGCCGCTCGAAGGCCGGCGACGCCGGCGGCCCGATCCTGCCGAGCGCGTACGCTGCGGTGAATCGCACCTCGGCCGGCTCCTCCTCGTCGAGCAGCGCCTTCAGCTTCGGCACGAGCGGCTCGGCGGCACCGCCGATCGACCCCAACGCGAAGGCCGCCTCACCACGGATCACCGGCTCTGGATCGGCGAGGGCGGCCTCGAGCTCGGACAGCGCGGCCGCCGCGGGCGCCCCGATCGCCGCCAGCACCTCGAGGGAGCGAGGACGCAGGGCCTCGTTCGACAGCGTCCCCTTGATCGCATCGATGGCCGCACCACCCAGCTGGACGAGCGCCGCGCCGGCCCGCAGGCTGACCGCGTCGTCCGGATCACCCAGCACACCGACGAGCGCCGTGGCGACTCCCTGCTTGCCGGCATCGTCGAGCGACGGAGCGAGGTCGGAAAGCCCCGTGACCGACGCCGCTCGCAGCGCCGGGTCGGCGGCGGCAAGACCGGCCTCGAGCCGCGTGAGCGCCGTAGCGACGAACGCCTCGTCGTCCGGGTGCAGTCGCGCCCGGGCCCACGCGGCGATCTCGGCGAGCAGCGGGTTGGCATCGGCGTCCGCCCGCGCGAGCGCCTCCTCACACCCGCCGGCCTTGATCCTGCCGATCGCGTGGGCTGCAGCGAGGCGGACGAGCGGCTCGCTGCCGTCGAGCGCCTCGGCGAGCACCGGACCAGCCTCGGTCGCCGCTTCCCCGATGCCCGCGAGCGCGTAGATCGCCTGGAGTCGCTCGTCGATCTCGGCGTCGCGAGCGAGTTCGATCAGTTGGGGCACCGCGGGCGCCGCCGCCGGTCCCATCTCCGCGAGGGCCACCGTCGCCCAGTACCGCGAGCCCGGCTGCGCCAGCGCCTTGAGCAGAAAGGGCAGTGAGTCGGCCCCCATCTCGGCCAGCGTGTGCAGGGCGGGGAGCACGACCGAGGGATCGGCATCCGCAAGGTGCCGTGACACGAGCGGCAGCAGCTTGTCAGGCGTCGATACGGCCCGCAGGGCGAAAATCGCCGCCCGACGAACCCGAGCGTCGGCATGAAGCGTCGACTCGATCAGCGGCTCGATCGCCGCCGCGTAGGCCGCGGCCGCGTCGGGGGCGATCGCAGCGCCACGATCATCGCCGCGGACGAGTTCGATGGCATGGGCGGCCTGGGAAACCACGATGGCGTCAGGGTCTCGGAGGAGCCCGACGAGCGTCGGCACCACCTCGGCCACGCCTTCGCCCACCAGGCCGATCGCCCGTACGGCGTGCCAGCGCACGACCGGGTCGTCATGCCACGTGGCGGCGGTGAGTTCGGTGATCGCCGACCGGGCGACCGGCCCGACACTCGCAATCGCGTCGATCGCCTTCCTGATGCGTGCGATGTCGCCAGCCTCGATGGCCGAGGTGAGCTCGTCGATCGCGGCCTTCTTCTTGGCATCCGCCCAGCCGTCGGCGTCCTCATCGACAGCGGCCGGGGCGGCTGGTGCCGCACTCGTCGCGGTCGGAGCCGGCGTGCTCGGAGCCGGTGTGGTCGTATCCGGCGCGGGCTTCACCGGCGCGGCCTTCGCGGGCTCGGGAGTGGAGGCCGGATCGGGGGCAGGGGTCGTTTCGGGGGCGGGTGCGGGGGTCGCTGCAACCGGGGCTGGGGCGGCAGCCCCCTGCGGCGCGCCGCCTGCCGCCGGCGGCTTGGCTGTTTGCGAGCAGCCGACAACGCCGATGCTCAGGACGACCAGAGCGATGGCGCGAGCGACCCGGGACGACGTCATGAAAAAACTCCAGCTTTGCGTGGTTCGTGCACCGCAGGCAGGTGCGATCCGTGTCGCCGCCCACCACCCCTCGGAGTATACTCGGCAGCCGCAATTGCAAGGACGGGCGCACGGCCCGGGAGCGGATGATCACGCCGCGGTTGAATCGCGACGGCTATCGTCTCACCCGGTCGATCGACGGGCTCCGTCCCAGGTCGCGACCCCAGTGTTCCAGCGGAGTTTTGGTATGGCCTCGTTGACTCGCTCGCCCGATCGCACCCTTCGCGGCATCAGCCGTCCAGGTCACGCCCGGCGCGCCGCCCGGATGCTGCCGACCGGCGCCGGCATCGCGGTGCTCGTCGGCGGCATGCTCCCTGCGTACGCCCAGTGGGGAGGCGGCTGGGGTTTCAACCGTGGCGGCTACGCCTCGACGGCCGGACAGGCAGCGGCCTACGGCATGTCCGAGGTCCTCCGGGCGCAGGGCTACCAAAATCTGCAGAACTCGGAAGCGGCGAAGAACTGGGAGGAGGCCAAGACACTCGAGATGCAGAACCGTCTGCGGTGGACCGAGACCTACTTCGACATGCGGAAGGTCAACCGGGAGGCGCGGGCGGCCGAACGCGGCCCGCCCGTCACCCAGGAGCAGGCGATCCGCTGGGCGAAGATGGCCGCGCCCGCACGACTGAAGACGACCGACCTCGACCCGGTGACCGGCCACATCAACTACCCGCTCCTGCTCACGCAGGACATCTATTCGCCGTATCGTGATCGACTCGACTCGTTGTTCTCGGAGCGGGCGGCATCGGGAGGCAGCCTTCGCTACGAACAGTTCCAGGACATCCAGAAGACCGTCGCCGACTTCATCGAGGCGCTCAAGCAGCGCGTGAACGAATACAACGCGGGCGACTACGGCGTGGCCCGCACGTTTCTCAACAGCCTCGCCAACGAGGCGCGTCAGCCGGCGGGCTGACGCGAGGGTGCAGCGCCGCTCCCGCCGTGGGAGTCGTGCTCGTGCCGTCCCAGGGTGCGAATCCCTCGCAGCAACGGCAGGGCGACGAGTCGAAGCAGGGCCGAGGCGGTGAACACGGCGAAGTAGGCGGAACGATCCTCGCCGAACCAGACGAGGATCGTTCCCCCGCATGCGGCGCCGGACACCGTGGCGACCGCGAGGCCGAGGTTGTAGACGGTCACCACACCGGTGCGTTCCCGGTCCCCGACCGCCTCGAAGAGCAGGAGCGCGACGGCCAGTTCGTAGGCGGCCCAGCAGGTGCCCGCGACGACCTGCACCACCACGAGGTACGGCACCTGCGCCGACACCACCCAGAGGAGCGACAGGGGCGTGATGGCGACCGTCGCGATCCACAGCAGTCGCGCGGGACCGACGCGGGAGGCGAGCCGCCCCAGCGCGGGCATCGCGAGCGCCTTCGCGAGAAAGCTCACGGCCACGACGAGCATGAACGGTCCGTAGGAGAAGCCCCTGTCCCGCAGCATGTAGGGCACGAAGTACGGGGCCGCGATCTGCGCGCCGAAGACGTAGCAGCAGAGAAACACGACCAGCCGGCCCGACGGGCGGGTCGCAAGGGCCTCGAGATCGGCGCGGCGGGGCCACCGCCACGGCCCCCGCGCGGGACGCTCCGTCCGGGTGGTCGGCGGCAGGGGCTCGCTGCACGCCGCCAGGAGCGCCGTGGACGCCAGCCGGGACACACTCGCGATCGCGAACAGCACGGCGAACGTGGCGAGGGCGGCCCCGGCCGTTTCACCGAACTGCAGCAGGAGCCCTCCACCCACGAAGCCGGCGAAGATGCCGAACTGACCGAGACGGTTGCGTTGGGCGACGTACGCGGTGCGCACGGACGCCGGCACGACCGTCGCCATCCACGCGTTCCACGCGGGCACACCCGCCATGCCCGCGGACCAGTACACGCTCGCGGCCAGGAGCAGCTGCCACACCGCGGCGCGCCCCTGCACCGCCCACCACGCCAGGGGCAGGAAGCTCGCTGCCTGGAGCAGCGTGCAGGCGACCACCCAGCCACGATTCGTGCCGAGGCTGGTCACCGCCGCCGGCGTCACGAGCTGGAGAACGGCGCCGATCAACAGCGGCACCGTGGCCAGCGTCCCGGCGGCGACAGGTCCCTGACCGAGGGCGATCGCGAAGGCCGGGATGTAGGTCTCCCCGAACCCGACCATCAGGCTGTAGGCGACGGCGTCCGCCGTCGACACCCACAGGTCGCGTCTGAGCCTTTCGGTAGGGGCGACGGCGGGGAGGCGGTCGGGAGTCAAGGAGGGCGACCGGGACTGGTCGACGGCGGCGACCTCGCCGAGCACATCCATGCCGGTCGGCGATCGCATGCACGTCTATACTGCCGCACCGAGTGTACCAGCGCGACAGCGGCACGACTTTCTTCCCGGCGGAGGCGATGATGAAGGCACTGGTGACGGGAGCGACGGGGTTCGTCGGACCGCGGCTGCTGAGGCTCCTCGACGCGCCGGTCGTCCTGTCGCGCGATCCGGAGCGGGCCCGGGCCACGCTCGGTCACCGCGTCGGCCGAGTCGTGCGCTGGAACCCCGCCGAGGGCCCTCCGCCGCCCGAGGCGTTCGACGGGATCGATGCCGTCTTCCATCTCGCCGGCGAGTCGGTCTCGGCGGGCCGATGGACCGCCGCGCAGAAGGCGAGGATCCGGGACAGTCGCGTGGTCGGGACCCGGCATCTCGTGCAGGGCATCGCACAGGCCGAACGGAAGCCCGAGGTGCTCGTCTCGGCGTCGGCCGTCGGATACTACGGCGACCGTGGAGACGAGGAACTCACCGAGTCGGCGGCGCCGGCGGACGACTTCTTGGGGCGGGTCTGCGTCGAGTGGGAGCAGGAGGCGCTCTCCGCATCCGCACTCGGCGTGCGTGTCGTCACCGCCCGGACCGGCATCGTGCTCGGCGCGGGAGGCGGCGCGCTCGGCAAGATGCTCACTCCCTTCAGGCTCGGCGCAGGCGGACCGCTCGGGAACGGTCGGCAGTGGATGCCGTGGATTCACGTCGCCGATCTCGCGCGGCTCTACGTCCACGCGGCCGAGCATCGCCAGCCGACGATCAGCGGCCCCGTCAACGCCGTCGCTCCGAATCCCGTCCGAAACAGCGAGTTCACGAAGGCGCTGGGGCGGGCCGTCCATCGGCCCGCCTTCATGCCCGCGCCATACCTCGGTCTGCGACTCGTCTTCGGGGAGTTCGCGCAGGTGCTCTTCGCGTCACAGCGTGTGATTCCCCGGGTCGCGCTCGACACCGGCTTCATCTTCCAGTTTCCAGACATCGACGGCGCCCTGCGCGAGATCCTCTCGACGGCGGCGTGACCATCCCGGAAACCACACTCGCTCGGAAACCAGCACCCTGGCTCGCGAGGCTCGAGGAGGAGTCGGATCAGTCGTCCGTTTCCCGAGCAGCTCGCCGGATGCGGTCGCGGACCGCGAGCCAGGGCTCGTCGGACGGCGGGAGATCGACCACGAGGCGATCGAGGGCGCGGCGGTCGAGCGCGTGGAGTGTCGCGAAGAGGGCCCGGGCGAAGCCGTCCGGGTCGGGGTCGGCGGGCACGACGATCAGCCTGTCGTTCGCCGCCGCCAGCGTGCGGGTGCCCGGATCGGCCGCGCGGAACGTGAGCCATCCGACCCGCAGTCCCTGCCGCAGGAGGTCGGCCACACGCGCCGGCGGATCGTCCGGCACCTCGAGCCGAGTCCGCGGTGCGTAGTGCCGCGCGCCGGTACCCGGTGATCGCGTCGTGCCCTCCTCGACGGCGTGCGAGCCATCGACGACAGGCCCGCCGACAGCGGCCTCGATGCACGAGCGCGACAGCGGACCCGGCCTGAGGATGCGGGGCGGCACGGTCGTGCAGTCGACGACGGTCGACTCGATGCCGTGGCGACAGGGCCCGGCATCGAGAATCAAGTCGACGCGATGACCGAGGCCCTCGAGCACGTGATGGGCCGTGGTCGGACTCACCGCCTCGGACCGGTTCGCGCTCGGTGCGGCCAGCGGCCGCCCGGATCGTTCGATCAGCAGGCGGGTCAGCGGGAGGCCGGGACAGCGGACTGCCACCGTCGACCCGCCTGCTGTGACGATGTCGGGAACGACACGCGATCGCGGAACGACGACCGTGACCGGACCGGGCCAGAGTGCCTCGGCGATCCGCGCCGCCGGCTCGGGCCAGGATGCCGCCAGTGAGCGGGCCATCACGGCGTCCGCCACGTGCACGATCAGCGGATTGGACGCCGGTCTGCCCTTGGCCCGAAAGATCGCCTCAACCGCGTCGGCGTCGAGCGCATCGGCCGCGAGCCCGTAGACCGTCTCGGTCGGGATCGCCACCAGTCCGCCCCCCCGGATCACCTCGGCGGCCCGGTCGAGCACCGCGAGCGTGGACGGCGGCGGCGCGGGCCGGCCCTCGGGCCACTCGATCCTCGGCATGTCGGGAAGCCGCCGCGCCATGGGCACAGGTTGCAACGCCGACCGGCCCGGAGCAAGATGCGCCGAGCGTCGCGGCCGCCGCGATGAGCCGACTCCGGTCGCCTCGCCGGTCGGCACGCCTCTTCCTGACTCCGGGAACGAACCGCGTGGCTGAATCGCCTGGTGCCGCCGCCCGCTCCGATGCGTTTCCGCTCGTCGGTGTGGTGATGGGAAGCCGGTCCGACTGGGCCACGCTCGAACGCGCGGCCAGCCTGCTCGACCAGTTCGGGGTGCCGCACGAATGTGAGATCGTGTCCGCCCACCGCACGCCGGATCGGCTGGCGACCTACGCCCGCTCGGCGGCCGACCGGGGACTGCGGGTCATCATCGCCGGGGCCGGCGGGGCGGCGCACCTTCCCGGGATGATGGCGGCCCACACGCACCTGCCGGTGCTCGGCGTGCCGGTCGAATCGGCCGTGTTGCGCGGCGTCGACTCGCTCCTGTCGATCGTGCAGATGCCGGCGGGCATCCCCGTGGGCACGCTCGCGATCGGCCAGGCGGGCGCGGCGAATGCGGCCCTCCTTGCCGTGTCGATCCTCGCGCTCGGCGATCCGTCGCTGCGGGACCGACTCCTGGCCTACCGCGCCGAGCAGACGGCCCGCGTGCTCGCCGAGCGCGTCTCCGGCGACGGGTCGGAGTGGTCCGACCGGGTGTCGGAGCGGTGAGCGGCCCGCGGCACGATGGCGCGGTGCTGCCCGGGGGCGTGCTCGGGATTCTCGGCGGCGGCCAGCTCGGGGCGATGTTCGCGCAGGCGGCCCGGCGGATGGGCTACCGCGTCGAGGCGATCTCCGACGTCGCCGACTGCCCGGCCGCTCGCCACTGCGACCGGCTCCACGTCGGAGACTATGCCGACACGACCTTCCTGACGGCGGCGGCGGCGAACCTCGATGTCGTGACGTTCGAATTCGAGAACGTGCCGTCCGCCGCGGGCGCCGCCCTGGCCGCGGTCGTCCCGGTGCGCCCGCATCCGGACGTGCTCCACACCACGCAGGACCGTGCCCGGGAGAAGGCGTTTCTCGAGCGGCACGGGTTCGCCTGCGCGCCGCATCGCGTCGTCCGCTCGCGTGAGGACCTGGAGGCCGCCGTGGTGGCACTCGGCCTCCCGGCGGTGCTCAAGACGGCCGCCTTCGGGTACGACGGCAAGGGGCAGCGACGCATCGATACGCCCGCGGACGTGGCTGCGGCGTGGGAGGCGCTGGCCAGCGGCGCCGGTGACCGCACGTTCGTGCTCGAAGGGTGGATCGACTTCGCCTGTGAGGCGTCGGTCGTGGCCGCGCGCGGCCTGGATGGTGCCGTCGCCGCCTTCCCCACCTTCCGCAACGTGCACCGCCACCACATCCTCGACGTGTCGAGCGTGCCGGCCGGATTGCCGGACCGGGTCGCCGACGCCGCGACGGCCATCACCGCCCGGCTCCTCGGCGCGCTCGACCTCGTCGGCACGGCCTGCGTGGAGTTCTTCGTCACCAAGGGGGGCGAGGTGCTCGTGAACGAGATCGCACCGCGGACCCACAACTCCGGTCACCTCACCATCGAGGCCTGCGAGACGAGCCAGTTCGAGCAGCAGGTACGGGCCGTCTGCGGCCTGCCGCTCGGCGGCACGCGCGCCATCGGTCCGGCGGCGATGGCCAATCTCCTCGGCGACTGCTGGGGCCTGGACGCCGCGGACCGTCACCCCGCCGCGCCCATCGAGCCCGACTGGGCGGCGGCGCTCGCGGTGCCCGGCGTGCGACTGCACCTCTACGGAAAGACCCATCCGCGCGCCGGCCGCAAGATGGGGCACCTCACGGCGCTGGCCGCAACCGTGGACGAGGCCGTGAACCGCGTGACCGAGGCCCGCCGTCGCGCCTGTCGTGGGCCGGCGTGACCCGGCGGCGGGGCGATGCGGCCGACGAACCGCGTGCGACCGACGTCGCCGCACCGGTGTCGTCGTCACTGCGGGGCGAGGCGACGACCACGCCAGCTCGTCTGGACGCCGAGCACCTTGCGCGCAAGCGCGGTCCACTGGATCGCCAGAAAGGTCGCGACCGCCACCGGGTGCAGGACCGCGCTCGTGACGCTCTGCCGAAATCGCAGCACGGTGGCCACCCGAGGCAGGTACGACACGACGAGGCTCGCGACGGCGATGACCGCCGTCCCTGTGGGCCAGCCCGTGAATCCGGTGAAGAGCCCCGCCGCGACGAGCACCGCCGGCAGCACGTGACCGCCGCCGAGCAGGAGCGTGAACGGCAGGATGGTGGCGGGGCCACCGATCCCCTCGGTGGCGTTCTTCGACAGGCCTCGCCAGACGGCGAGACTCGAGTCGTACATCCGGCACGAGAGCATGTCGCCACCGTCGAAGATGTCGGTGACCAGCCCGGCCCGGCGGTAGGCCCGCGGCAGCTTCACCCCGTCGTGGAGCGACGCTCGGATCGCCTCGTGTCCTCCGGCCCGCCGGTAGTCGCCGCGTCGCGTCACGAACCACTGCCCGCACCCGGCGGCCATGCCCGGGGCGTTCGTCGCGCGGGCACGCGCGAGCGGCAGATAGCCGAGCAGCACGAAGTGGATGAGCGGCAGGAGCAGCCAGTCGAGCACGGCGCGGGTCTCCTGGCGGGGAAACCCGCTCACGAGCGCGGCGCCGCTCTCCTCGAGCAGGGCCGCCGATCGCGCGACGGCGTCCCGCGACGGCTCGACATCGACGTCGCAAAAGACCCAGGTGTCGTACTGCGCGGCCTCGGCCAGCTGCCAGCAGGCATGCTGCTTGCCACACCACCCGGGCGGGAGCGGCCGTCCCGCCACGAGCCGCACGCGCGGGTCGGTCGCCGCGAGGGCCCGCACGATCTCCCCGGTGCCATCGTCACTCGAGTCGTCGAGCACGACGAGTTCGAGACGCACGCCCTCGCTCGCAAGCACGTCGCGGCAGAGCCGGCCGATCGCCGCGGCCTCGTTCCGTGCCGGCACGAGTACCGAAACGGCCGGGCCGTTCGCGGCGCCCCCCTCCGCGCCGCCCGCGGGAGCCTGGCCGGATGGCGGCGCGCGTCTGAACCGCGGCAGATTGGCGAGCGTCAGGAGCGCGGGAATCGCCGCGAGCACGAGGCCCGCACCGGCACCGCCGAGGATCAGCACGGTCGGGATGGATGCGGCGCCGCCGGCGAGGCTCATGACGCCCGCTCCCGCCCGGTCCCGCCGTGCGACGGGTCGAAACGCTCGCCCCGCCACCAGGCCCGCATCCGGCGCAGCCCGTCATACGCCATGCCGACGCCGACCCGACCGGAGATGACCGTGACGAACGCGTTCGGGTCCCGCCCGATCGCCGCGGCCGCGAGACGGTCCTGCGTCGCCTCGAGCGCGCCGGCCAATTCGGCGGTCCATTCGTCGGCCGATCGCGCCGGCGCGTCGGCGACGCGAAACGGGGTGCCGAACGCCGCGAGCGCCTCGGGCAGGCGCTCGTTCCAGTACGGATACTCCACCGCGAACGGGACCACGAGACCTCCGGCGGCGGCCGCGACCGCATGACCGATCCCCGGCCGGATCACCGTCGGCCGCACGCGCGGATCGGTGAAACTGCCCTGCGCGGTGACCCAGAAGAACACGTCGCCGCGGTGCGCGGCGGCGCGGGCCGTGCGCAGAAAGCGGGCGCTGCCGCGCCACGTGCCGGGCTCGATGCCGATGAAGCCGATGCGTTCGAGAAAGCCGTATTTGCCGAGGGCCTTCGCCTCGATCGGCCCGTAATTCATCCGCTGCGGCGCGAACTTCTGGCCGAGCGTCAGGAACACGAGCGGATCCCACCAGCCCGGATGGTTCGTGCAGAGCATCACGGGCTCGTCGCCGACCTCGGGAAATGCCGCTCCGCCGTCCGCGCCGCGGAGGACCCGCACGGCGTGAAAATGCCGGCGCAGGTAGCCCCGGACGTACCACATGAACCAGCCGTAGATTGCGTGCGAGAACGGCGGCAGGTGGTTCTCGTGGCTGGGCACGGCGTCACGCGTCGCGATCACACGCCCCCCGAAATGGCGACTGCCGGCGACGCTCGCGTGCACGACCGCCTGGTCGACCTGCTCGCAGCCTGTGAATGAGGTCATCCGCCGCTGGATGCGGCGGTCGTGAACCTTGAAAAACCTTGGCTTTTTCGAGGTTCTTCATCGTGGAAAAAGGCCGTGGAAGGCTTGTTCCACAGCCAGCTAGGCGAGTGCGCATCCCGATTTGGTGTAGCGACGGCTTCGGGACGGCAAAAGTCTCGTCGCGTGGGCCGAGGCGGCCCAAAGCTCCTCGAGCGTTCGCCGACCCCTCGCCTCCGTCTCCAGGTTTGCCAAGTCGTCGCTACAGCCAAACCAGATGCGCTCTAGACGACGCACGGGGCCGGTCGCGTCGTCGATGCTCGCGGGACGAGCTGATCCTGGTCGACACAGTCGGCCGCGATCCATCCCGACATGAGCACCATCGGCATGCCGGGGCCGGGATGGGCCGAGCCGCCCGCGAGGTAGAGCCCCTCGACGTCGGGCGAGCGGTTCGAGGGCTTGAACGCGCCGAGAAACCGGCCGTGGCTCGCGAGGCCGTAGATCGCACCGTCGAGCACGTGGTAGCGGTCCTGGATGTCCTGGGGCGTGAGGGCCCGCTCGAACACGATATGACGCTCGAGATCCCGCAGGCCGGCCGTGCGTTCCAGCTTGTCGATGATGCGACGCCGGTATTCCGGCAGCATCCTCGACCAGTCGTGATGCGGGCGCAGGTAGGGCGTGTGCACGAGCACGTACAGTGCCTCGCCACCCGGGATCGCCACCTCCGGCTCGGTGATCGCCGGCGCGCAGACGTAGCAGGTGGGGTCGGGCGCGGGCTCGCCGCGCCGGTAGATCGTCTCGAATTCCTCGTGGGGATCGGCCGAGAAGACGAAGTTGTGATGGATGAGCTGCTCGTACCGCTTGTCGAGACCGAGATACAGCACGACGCCCGAGCATGCCGGCTCGTAGCGACGGCGACCGAGGAATCGCTGCCGCGGACCGCCGTCGAGGAGTTCGCGGTGGGTCCGCACGCTGTCGGAGTTGCTCACCACGGCCGCCGCGAGGATCGTCTCGCCCCGCGCGGTCTCGACGCCGCGGACCCGCCCCTCCTCGACGACGATGCGGCGGATCGGCGTGCGGGTGCGAATGTCCACGCCGAGGTCGACCGCGAGGCTCGCGAGGGCCCGCGGCACCGCACCGGTGCCCCCTCGCGGATACCACACGCCATCGTGCGCCTGCATGTGGGCGATCCCGCAGAGGACGGCCGGCGACTCGTCCGGCGCGCTGCCGACGTACTGCGTGAAGTGGTCGAGCATCTGCGCGGCCCGTTCATCGCGGACGAACGACCGGACGGTGCCGGCGACGCTGTGACCGGGACGCATCCCGATGACCTCGCCCACGAGCGACAATGACAGGCCACGCCGCGGGTCGAACATGTCGCGGAGGCCCCCGACGCTTCGCCAGAAGAAGAACTCGTTCGAGAGGCGGTGGAGCCGCTCCGCGAGTTCCATGAAGCGGCCGTATCCCGCACCCGCCTCCGTGCCGGGGGCGTAGTCGTCGAGCACCCGCTGCATCTGCGGCACGTTCGCGGACAGGTCGAGCGTCGTCCCGTCGGTGAAGAAGCTGCGCCACTGCGGATCGAGCGGCACGAGATCGAGGGCGGACTCGAGGTCGCGGCCCGCCTCCGACCAGATTCGCTTGAGCACCCGGGGAATCGTGAGGATCGTCGGCCCCATGTCGAACCGGAAGCCCGCCTCGGAGAGCACGGCGGCCTTGCCCCCCACCCAGGCGTTCTTGTCACACAGCGTGACCGCGTAGCCGCGAGCGGCGAGCGTGCATGCGGCCGCGAGGCCGCCGAGGCCGCCTCCGACCACCACCACCCGTCCGTCGTCGCGCGTCGCCATGAAAATGTTCCCGGTCCCGCCGCTCAGTACGCCGCTCCGGCCGGCGCGCGGCCGGCCCCCTTTCCGCCCCGCGACCGCACCACCGCATCCGCCGGATCGATGGCTTCGGGCCGCCGCGGGAGGATCGTCCCGGCATCGACCCCCAGGTCGCCGAGGAGCAGCTCGGTCGTGATCCGCGCCGACGAGTAGATCACCGGCAGTCCGCTGCCGGGGTGCGTGCCGCCACCGACCAGGTACATGCCGTCGATGTCCTCGAAGCGGTTGTGAGGCCGCATGTGCAGCATCTGCCCGAGGTCGTGCGACAGGTTGAACGTGGCCCCGCGGTAGATCTCGTAGTCATCCTGCCAGTCGTCGGGCGTGATCATCTTCTCGTACCGGATCCGCTCGCGCACTCCCGAGATCCCGATCCGCTCCACCTGATCGAGCGCCACCTCCCGGTACGCCGCACCTTCCCGCCGCCAGTCGACGTTGGGATGACGATGCGTGACGGGAATGAGGAGATAGAGCGTGCTCATGCCCGGCGGGGCGAGGGACGGGTCGGTCACGCAGGCGTTCTGCACGTACATCGACGGGTCGCGCGAGAGCACGTGTCGTCGCTCGATGTCCACCAGACTCTCGCGGTAATTCGTCGAGAGGTAGATCGTGTGGTGCGGCACGTCGTCGTACCTTCCCTCGATCCCGAGATAGAGCATGAACGTCGAACAGGAGAACCGCCGTCCCGCGATCCGCCGGTCGTTCCAGCGACGCCGCAGGCGATCGGGCACGAGGCGGGTCATGCTCCGGGCAAAGTCCGCATTGACGATCGTCGCATCGGCCTCGTGCCGCCCGGAGGGCGTGATCGCGGCGACGACCCGCCGGCCCGCGAACTCGAGCGACTCGACAGGCTCCTCGTAAAGGATCTCGACGCCCATCTCGGTGGCGATGCGCGCCATCGCCGTCGACACGGCGCCACAGCCGCCGATGGGATGGAAGACGCCGTGCTCGTACTCGAGAAACGACAGGATCGAGAAGAGGCTCGGGCAGCGAAACGGCGACATGCCGAGGTACTTGGACTGGAACGTGAAGGCCAGCCGCACCCGCTCGTCGGAGAAAAACGTCCCGAGTTCGGCATCGAGGCTCCGCCACGGCTTGAGCATCGGCACGAGCCGCAGCAGGTCGGGCGACGCGAGATCCCGCCAGCTCTCGAATGGCTGCTCGAGAAATGGGGCAAACCGTGCGAACTTCGCCCGCGTCGCCTCCATGAACCGCGTGAACGAGCCTGCGTCACCGGGCGAAATCCGGCGAACCTCGGCCTCCATCCGTTCGAGGTCGGGCGTGCAATGCAGCTCGCCGCCGGCCCCGAACATGAGCCGGTACTGCGGGTCGAGACGCACCATCTCCACCTCGCTGCGGAGGTCGAAGCCGCAGGCGGAAAAGATGTCCTCGAGCACGCGGGGGTAGAGGAAAAACGTCGGCCCGAGGTCGAACCGAAATCCTGCCGGCGTGGTGATCGTGCTCGTCCGTCCCCCGGGGACCGCGAGCCTCTCGAGCACCCGCACTTTCAAGCCCGCCCGGGCCAGGAGCATCGCCGAGGCAAGTCCCCCCGGACCAGCACCGATGATCGTGACGGTCCGCGTCATCAACCGCTTCCCGGGCCATCCTGAAGCCACGGCCCGCTCGCCGCCCGCGGCCATACCGAACGGGCAGGCCGGATGGGCAGGCCGAGGAACGGCCACAACGCCCGTACTATAGGAAGCGCATGCAGGCGGTCAAGAAACGGCAGCCTTCTCGCGGCGACGCCGCCAAGAGGCGATCCTGCGCGACCCGTCGCGGTCCGGGATCAGTACCCGATCATGTAGGCCGATCGCACGGGGCGGTACACGCCCAGCGGCCCGCGCCGATAGAGCTGGCCGACGACCGGCACCGGAGCGTAGTACGCCGTGACCGGGGCGGCGACGACGGGTGCGGCCGCCACGGGTGCCGGCGCGTAGTAGGCGACCGTCGCAGCCGGGGCGTAAGCCGGCGCGTACGAGGGCGCGTAGTACGAGGTGACAGCCACGCCTGCGGTCGGTGCCATGACGGGCGGCGAGAACGCGGTGACCGCCGCGTAGTTGCCGGCGGGGGTGTAGTTCGCGACGTAAGTCGGGGCCGCGATGACCGGCGTCGTCACCATCGGCGCGGCGACGACGGGAGACGCCACCACGACCGGTCGCAGCGTCGAGTAATAGACCACCTGCGCATTCGCGGGTGCCGCGACGAGGAGGCCGATGAGCGTCGCTGCGGCGCCGAGGAGCCGCCGAGGCCACGTCGAGCAGGTGGTCGGCTTGGAAAACGGCAGCATGGTGCAGGAACCTCCGCGGGACGCTGGACGGGGTGTACTTGTTGATCAGAACGCCTTCGATGGAGAATACGCAGGCCTGAGGGTCTCGTGCAAACCGCCCGCAAAGTCGCTCAACGACGGGGTGAAGCTGGGTGGTTCGGGCGCGACTCGGGGGGCGATGCACGCCGTTTCCCCGGCTCGCGCAGGGAATCGGTGCCGCCCGACAGTTGGTGTTCGACGGGGCCCGCCCCGTACACCCCTCACGAGCCCATCGCGTGCCATACGGCCCATCCACAGACTCCCCCCCCGCCGTCGCTCGCGGCTTCGGGTCGCTCCTCGTGGTCCGGGTGCTCACGGTCCTCAACGACAATCTGCTGCGTTGGCTCGTCATCGGCCTCGGGAAACGGGCGGCCGGGGCCGGTGGCACGGCACTGGTTCTCACGGTCGGCACCGCCGGGTACGTCCTCCCGTTCGTGCTCTTCGCCTGGCTGGCGGGATGGCTCGCCGATCGCTTCGCCAAGAGGACGGTCCTCGTCGCGGGCAAGTTCGCGGAGATCGCGATCGTCGCCGCAGCGGCAGCCGTGGTCGCGTGGGGTGTGACGTCCGGCCCTTCCCTGGCCGGACTGCCGCTCGGCCTGTGGTTGCTGCTGGGAACGGTGGGCCTGATCGGCCTGCAGTCCGCGCTCATCGCCCCGAGCCTCTTCGGCACGATTCCCGAGATGCTGCCGACCGGCGATCTCTCGCGCGGCAACGGAATCTTCGCCATGGCATCCCTCGCCGCGACACTCGTCGGCATGGCGGGGGGCAACTGGCTCGCCGACATCACGCCCATCGGGGACGCTTCGGCGGCACCACAGCCGATCCCGGGAGCCTTGGCGACCGCCGTCGCGCTCGGGGGCGTGGCGGTGGTGGGGTGGCTTGCGTCGCTGCGGCTGCCGGCCGCGGCTCCTGCCGACCCCGCGGCGGCTCCTCCATGGAACGTGCTGGCCCACACCTGGCGCGACCTCGCCGCCCTCGCCGGGGCAGCCAGGCTGGCGGGCGCCGCGGCCGGCATCGTGTTCTTCTGGGCGCTTGCGGCGGTCGCCCAGCTGAACGTCGACCAGTTCGCCGTCGAGTCGGGAGCGACGAGCCAGGCACAGATCGTGCCACTCCTGGTGGCGCTGGTCGGCGGCATCGGCCTCGGCAGCATGCTCGCGGGCCGGCTCTCGACGCGCGGAATCGACCCCGGTTCCCAGGTCGATCTCGGTCTCGTTCCGCTCGGCGGCATCGTGATGACGATCGCCTGCCTGGCGCTGTCCTGGCAGCCGACGGGCTTCTTCGACGGCGGGATGGCCGCATGGTCGCGGCTCGCCGGGGCGATCGTCTGGCTGGCGGTCCTCGGTGTCGGAGCGGGCCTGTTCGACGTTCCCTTGGAGGCCTACCTCCAGGAACAGAGCCCGCCGGCCCGCCGCGGTGCCGTGCTCGCATCGACCAATCTCCTCACCTTCGCCGGCATGTTCGTGGCGTCGCTGCTCTATGGATTCCTCCGCATGCCCGTGGGCGCCGACGCCGGGGAGGCGGTACGACCGCTCCTCTCGGCCCGGGCGATCTTCGGCATCTTCGCCTGCATCTCGCTCATCGCCACCGCCGGCGCGGTGTACGCCGCGCCGCGGGCCTCGCTGCGGTTTTTCGTCGGCTCGATCGTCCGCACGTTCTGGCGATACCGGGTCCATGATGAGCGGCTGCTGCCGCAAGACGGTGCCGCGGTCATCGTGGCGAACCATCTTTCCTGGCTCGACGGATTCCTGTTGCCGATGTCGGCACCACGTCCGGTGCGCATGGTCGTGTACGGTCCCAACATCCGCGGGAGGTTCCTGCGGATGCTCTCGGACCAGTGGCGGTTCATCCTCTTCGATCCGAAGCCGAAGTCGATCGGCCGCGCGCTCAGGACGATCCAGACGGGACTCACGGATGGAGACTGCGTCGGCATCTTCTGCGAGGGTGGCATCTCCCGGAACGGTCAGCTGCTCGGGTTCAAGCGCGGCCTCGAGTGGCTGCTCTCGCGGGTCGAGGCGCCGATCGTGCCCGCCTCGATCGACGGTCTTTGGGGCAGCCAGCTGTCGTTCTCGGAGGGTCGCTATTTCACGAAGGGCATCCGCCGCCAGCGCCAGGGCGGCCCGTGGCGACTGAGACGATCCGTCACGCTCACGTTCGGCCGACCGCTGCCGGTGGGCACGCCTCCCGGGGAGGCCCGGCTGGCGATCCAGGAGCTTGCCGCGGAGGCGGTGCGCCGGCGGATGGCCGGCATCCGCGGCGTCGGACTCCCGCCGGAGGTCGATGCCGCGGCCGCCGCGGCCACGGCGGAGGCTTTCGACGGGTGCGTGCTCCTCCGCCGGAGCGACCGGCTCGTGACCTCGCTGGCGCCCGGCGACCCGTTGCACGACACGCTCGGGATGCACGGTGGCCCGCTCCTCGGCATCCATGCCTCGGTGGTCGCCGCCGACCAGCCGCCTGCCGGGCTTCGCGACGCCCTCGTCCGGGAGCGGGCGACGCTCTGGCTCGCGCGGGTCGAGCAGGTGTCGGCCGTCGCGACCGACGGTGATGGCTCGGGCTCGCCGGCGTGGGCGGGGCTGTCTGCGGTGATCGTGCCGCTGCGATCACTCGGTGATCTGCCTGCCGCCCGGGCCGCCGCGGATCGCTTCCGGGCAGTCACCGGCGTCGAGGTGGTGACCGCCTACGCACCGCCGGA
>CAIWZS010000453.1 GCA_903917235.1 uncultured Planctomycetaceae bacterium
ATCTCGTCGACGGCGGAAGTGAGGCGTGTCGCCAGCTTGCCCGCCTCTTTATGCGTGCCGAACTTGTCGGCGAAGGTGTGGGTCAGGGTGGAGTAGTACCACTTCTGTTTCTCGGCGCCGACTTTCTCAGGTCCATCTCGAGACTGCGGACGAACGATTCGCTGCCGCGGCCGCTTCTCCAGCGGTACCAGACGACGGTGCCACGGGTCGTGACGAAACTTCCGGAGCGCATGGGCGTCCCCCCGGCCCCTTTCGATGGAGGGGGCGTCGGAGCGGGAGTCGCCGGATCGCCTATGGCAGACCCCCGGATGGGATTCGGGGCCGGGGGAACTCCGGGCGGCGTGCCGATCCCGGGTTCCGACCCGGCTGCCGCAACGCCGTTCATGCCGTCGAAGTTCACCTGGAATCCGGGCGATCAGGCTCGAATTTTCCAGTCGTTCGTGTGGACGGCCGTGCCCAGCACGCGGCAGGTGCTCATGGCCCAGGAGCAGTTATGGGTCTACGGGCTGTTCTGTGACATCTTCCGCGAATTCGTGAAGGATGCGACCGGACCGCATGACTCGCCCGTCGCGATGGTCGATGAGATTGCCATCGGCCAGGACGCCGCCGAGCCCGGGCCGGGTGGCATGCTCGAAGGGCGCGTCTTCCTGCCGGCGGCTCCCCGCGGCGCGGCCGGCATGGGGATGGATATGAGCGGGATGGGTTCGGGGATGGGACCCGGCATGGGATCGGGCATGGATTCTGCGATGATGGGGGCTGCTTCTGGATTCGGGGGTGGGCAACGGGCGGGGCGAGGGATGCGGCTGCGCGGTGGCCGCCCTGGTATGGATGCCTCGGGCAGCGGATTCCCCGGCGGGCCCGGTGGCATGCCCGGGACGGGTGCGGGTGACGCCGGGAATGCCGCACCGAACGACACCGAACTGCTCAGTTTTGCGTATGTCGACTTCGGCGGCAGCCCGCTCCCGGCCGACAAGTTGGCGACGGAGCCGGGTGCCGAGATGGTTCATCTCATGCCGTTCGCCCTGCGTGTCGTCATCGATCAGCGGAAGATCGATGCGTTTCTGGTCGCCCTCGCCGCCTCGCCCATCCCGATCGACGTCCGTCAGATTCGCATCAACGCAGACGGTGCGACGACCATGCTCAGCGGGGCCGGTGGCATGCCTGGCATGATGCCGATGGGCTCGGGCGACCCGAACGCGTTCGCTGGGGGTGGCGGCTTCCCGGCTGCCGCCGAACTGCGGCGCCATGATGTCCGCCTCGAGGTTCGCGGCACGGTGGCCGTCGCCACCAAGCGTGGCGATCCCGTGGTGGTGGCCCCGCCGACCGCAGGCTTCTCGCGTCACGGATTCGGTCGGTCTGTTGCCCGACTACGAGCCATGCGAGGTCGACGGCCTGTTCTCTCGGTTCACCGCGGCGTGGAGGACCTTTCATGAAGGCGCCCAGTGTCAAGTTCGATCCGACCGCCATCGGCATGTTCTTTCTCGCCCACGGCGAGAAGATTGCGGTCGCCATCGTGTCCGTGGTGGCCCTCCTGCTGGCTTGGGGAGGGGTGCAGGCCGTGCGAGGACGTTCCTTGACGAGCGACCGTCGTCCGGACGTCATCGTTCAGGAGGCGACGCGCGCCGAGGCTCACATCGTCAAGGACAAGGCCGTGCCTGAGACGATGGTGGTCGCAACGACCTCCCTTGCCACGGACCTCGAGCCATGGCGTTCACCGAAGATCGAAGTCCCGCCAACCCTCGCGCTCCTCGATCGCCCGCTGTTCGACGCCGAATCGAAGCGTTCCCAGCCCGATATCCTGCCGGTCGAGGATCTCGTCGTGTCCACCGGTCTTGTCGTCCTTCCGCAGCGGATGGCGCCAGGGGCCGACGTGGGATTTCCGGGAGCCGCCACGGCACCGGAATTCCCGGGTGGTCCGGAGCAACCGGTGGCCGAGACGCCCGCGCGGCGAGGCAGAAGCCAGCGGAAGCCGCCGCAGCAGACATCGGAGACCACGTCGCCTCCCGGCTCTCCCGACATGAGCATGATGATGGCCGCCCAGGCACAGCGGGGAAAGGTGAAGGTGTTCCCCTATGCGATCGTGACGGGCCTGGTCCCGGCCCGCAAACAGTTCGAGGAGTATCGCCGGCGATTCGGCAGCGCGACGTTTCAGGATCCACGCCGGGATACGCCGCTGTGGAGCGACTACGAGATCGACCGCAGTGTCGTCGCTCCGGATGGCACGGACGACTGGGGCCCGGTCGATCTCTCGAAGGTCGTGGCCGCCCAGATGGCGGAATGGACGGGCGTCGCTCAGGACCTCGTGCCTCCGCTCTTCATGCTCGGGGCCGATGAGGCGGTTCTCAATCGTGCTGCGACACCGCTTCCGTTCTGTGCGCCGCTTCCCCAACGCGTGGATGGCACATGGGGTGACGAGGCCGGTCATCCGTGGATCGCGCGGGCGGTTGAGGAGATGATGGAGCGGCAGCGGGCGGCAGCCGTGCCCGCGACGAACGCGCCGCAGGGACAGGGACCGATCGACGTCTTCCAAGGTGCGGGCGGAGGCTTCGGTCCCGGTGGGTACGGAGCACCCGGCGGGTCGATGATGCCTCCGCCTGGCATGATGTCAGGACCCGGCATGATGTCGCCGCCGGCAATGATGTCTGGGCCCGGCATGATGTCCGATCCAGCCATGATGGCAGGGTCCGGAATGATGGACGGCGGTGTGGGCATGCCTGCGAATGCGATGGCGCAGCGGCCGGAGTATCGGCTGTTTCGCTTTGTCGATACGACCGTGGAGCCTGGCCAGCGATACCGCTACCGCGTGCGACTCAAGGTGTGGAATCCAAACTGGAGCCCGAATCCGGAGCAGATGCGGCCGCATGTCGCCGACTTCTCGATCACAAAGGAACAGCGGATCGGGTCCCCCGACAGCGCCGTGTCGTCCATCGCGCGGGTGCCGGAGACGACGTCGCTGCTGCTCGCGTCGCTGCCCGACGCGGAGAGAAAACGGCTGAAGATCAAGCCGGGCACGTTTGAGATTCTGGTCAAAGCGACGACGGAGAAGACCGGCGACTTCACGCTACGAAGCGTCCTGACCGACATCGGCGGCTTCGCGAACGTCGACTCCAAGCTCAACAAGACCGGCGACGTGCGGTCGCGCGGCGACGACGTCACAACCGGGCTGCTGCTCCTCGACGCCGTCGGGGAGCAGGGCGATACGGCGGAGGGACCGGCTGCAAAACGTGCGAAGGCGCCGCCCGAGCCTTTCGAGATGCTCTTCACGCGTGACGACGGCACGTTCGAACTGGTGTCGGCCGCGGATTCGCAGCCGTCCTTCGTCCGCTACCGCCAAACACTCCCCGATGGCGACGACACGCGTCGCGGTCCGGCAGCCCAGCAGACGCCGGGGTCCCCTTACGGCTCACCCGCCATGATCTCGTCGCCCTTCGGTCAGGTATCTCCATGAATCACACCATCGGCAACCACCGACGGGATTTCCTGGCCGCTCTGGTCCCCGTTGCGTGCGTGCTCATCGCGGGGACGGGCCTTCGGTTCGCGACCGCAGCCGACGTGCCGAAGGACTGGCGGGTCTTCGAAACGGACCAGCGGACCCAGGATTATCGAAACAAACTGCGGGAGGGCACATTCGACGCGACCAGCCGGGGATTCCTCACGGACGTCGCCCTTCCTCAACTCGCCCTTCCAGCCAATCGCGACTCGATCGATCGGGTCCGGCGTCGCATCCGCGAATCACTCGTCGCAGAGCCGTCGCTCCCGACCACCGTGGAGTTCATGACGGCCCTCACGCGGGACAACGCGGCCCCGCTGGCCGTCCGGGTCAACGCCATGCTCCTGCTCGGTGAACTCACCGGGCGGGACAAGAAACCGTGGCCGGCAGCTGCGGCACCACTCGTCACCGCCGTCGGTGATGCCTCCATGCCGATGGCCCTGCGCGTGGCAGCGGCCGCCGGACTCGACCGTCATGTCGCCACTGCCGCGAAGGAGCTCGCGGCGACCAGCGGACCGGTGCTCGTGTCGGTGGCCAAGGCCGATCCGGCCGCCGCCGACCCCGTGGCGGTGAACTGGCTTGCCGGACGTGCCCTCCTGATGCTCGCCGCCATGGGAGGCGACGCGCCCGCGGAAGCGACCGGCGTGGCCGCTGCGATCCTGGCCGATGACACGCGTTCCGTCGATGTCCGTGTGAGGGCCGCAGCGGCACTCGGCGGGACGGCCGCCGAGGGACGTGGGGTCGATGCCACGGCATCGCTCCAGGGCATTCGTGACCTCGCCCTCACGATCGTGAAGGACGAGCGTGAACGAGCCCGACGGGCAGGCTCTCAGGCGCCCGGATACCCGGGGAGCCCGGGATACGGCGATCCATCCATGCTCGCGCCTCCCATGATGGCACCTCCAGGATTTCCCGACCCGTCCCTCGGCGGCGGACAGGGATTCGGTGGGCCGGGCATGCCGGTCGGCTCGTTTCCGGGGAGCGCGCCGATGGGCCCCTCGGGCATGCCTGCCCCGGCGATGTCGCCGGCAATCGAGGGATTGCAGTTGTCCTTCCGTCGGGCGGCATGGCGGCTGTGGATGCTCGGAAACGCGATCGAGAAGGACGGGGCCACGTCAGGACTCATCCTCGTCGCCGGTCCTCTTCAGGACAGCGCGCGGCAACTCGCAAAGGTGCTGCGCGACGCGGCAACGGCGGTCGACGCCGCCCCGTCTCCCGCTACGATCGAGAAGGCGTTCAAGATGCTCGGTGGCAAGGATGCCAAAAGCGTGGCTCCCGCCGCGGGGCAGGCGGCTGGTGGACAAGCCGCGCCGGCCGTCGCCGAAGGCGCGGCGCCCGAGCAACCGGCGGCTGCCGCGGCACCTGCTGCACCACCGGCTCCGGCACAGCCGGCAGCTCCCAATCCGTTCGCCCAATGAGGGTTGGCGAGGCGTTGGCATCGCCGCCCACGGAGCGGTGTCGATCGGCCCAGCGGTCGGACTGATCGCGGGATTCCGACTCCCAAGGACCGCTACCGCTTGATCAGGTCCCGCACCGTCATGCCCGACGGGATCATCGGCAGCACGTGCTCCTGGTAGGGCACCTGAACGTCGAGGAGGGCGGGTCCAGGGGCGTCGATGAGGCGGCGGAGGGCGGGCACGAGGTCGGACTTTTCACGGATCGTCTCGGCCTGCCAGCCGAATCCCCGGGCGATCGCGACGAAGTCGGGGTAGCGGCTGTCGGGCGAGATCCCGTCCCCCTGTCCGCAGGCCTCCGGGTGATCCACCGGCCCGAGGTAGGTGTGGGCACGATTCCCCTTGAAGAAGCGGTCCTCCCACTGCACCACCATCCCGAGGTGCTGGTTGTTGAGGAGCAGCACCTTGACCGCGATGTCCTCGGTCCGGCAGGTGGCGAACTCCTGGATGTTCATGAGGATGCTGCCGTCGCCGTCGATGTCCACGACGAGCGCGTCGGGGTGGGCGACCTTCGCCCCCATCGCGGCGGGCAGGCCGAATCCCATCGTGCCGAGGCCGCTCGACGAGAGCCAAGTCCGCGGCTGGCGGAACTTGTAGAACTGGGCCGCCCACATCTGATGCTGGCCCACGCCCACCGTGACGATCGTGTTGCGATCGGCCGTCAGCCGTGACAGCTGATCGATGGCCTCCTGGGCGAGGATGCCGGGGTAGGTCGTGTCGTAGGAGAACGGGTCCTCCCGCTTCCACTCGTCGATCTGCCGGTACCAGTCGTCGAGCGGCGCGGCGGGCTTGTCCACGACCTTGTTGAGGGCGTGCAGCGCGTCCTCCACGTCGGCCACGATCGGCACGTGGACGAGCTTGTTCTTGTTGATCTCGGACGCGTCGATGTCGATGTGCACGATGAATCCGTGCTGGGCGAACTCGGCCACCTTGCCGGTGACGCGGTCGTCGAACCGCACGCCGATCGCGATGAGCAGATCGGCCTGATCCACGGCGTAGTTGGCGTAGACGCTCCCGTGCATCCCCAGCATGTCGAGGCAGCGCGGATCACCGGCCGGATACGCGCCGAGGCCCATGAGCGTCATCGTCACGGGGATGCCGGTCTTGCGGACGAGCTCGCGAAGTTCGTCGGAGGCGTCGCCGGTGATCACGCCGCCGCCGGCGTAGATGACGGGCCGTTTCGCCCGCCTGATGGCCGCCGCCACCTGGGCGATCTGCTCGGGCCGCGGGGCTGGCGGCTCCGGTCGGTAGCCGGGCAGATTGAGCGGCGCGTCGTAGTCGGGCACGACGTTGGTCAGCTGCACGTTCTTCGGCAGGTCGACGAGCACCGGCCCCGGCCGGCCGGTCGTGGCGATGTGGAACGCCTCCCGCATCACGCGGGCGATGTCGGCTGCGTCCGTGACGAGGTAGTGGTGCTTCGTGATGCCGCGGCAGACCTCGACGATCGGCGTCTCCTGGAACGCGTCGGTGCCGATGACGCTCGTGCCCACCTGCCCGGTGAGGGCGATGAGCGGGACGCTGTCCATCTTCGCGTCGGCGATGGCCGTCACGAGGTTGAGCGCCCCGGGACCGCTCGTCGCCATGCAGACGCCCGGCTTGCCGGTCGTGCGGGCGTACCCCTGGGCCGCAAACGCCCCACCCTGCTCGTGACGCGGCAGGATCGTGCGGATGCGGTCCTTGTATCGCGTGAGCGACTGGTGGAGGGGCATGCTCGCCCCGCCCGGGTAGGCGAAGATGACCTCCACGCCGTGGCGCACGAGCGATTCGACGACGATGTCGGCGCCCGACACGAAGGCGTCGGTCGAGGCGGGGCGGGAAACGGTTGCCATGGGCACGCACTCCTGGGCGGGACTGCCCTCAACCATACACGAAAAAACGCCCCACCGGCGGGTGTTTTCCGGGCCGGCCCGCGGCATACGGGGTCAGGTGCGGCGGACCTGAACGGCCGCGAGGGCACCCCTGCCCCTGGCAAGGACGTCGCGGATCGCCGCGACGAGCTGCGGCGACGGCTTGGGGGACTGCCAGACCAGCGTCGCCACCTCTCGCATCGGCACCCCGGCCGACTCGAGGGCTTCGCCCCAGCCGACGAGCACGCGGTAGGTGCTCCGCGGCGCGGTCACACCGCGTGGCACGAGCAGGGTGGAGGTGCCGTCCGCCGCCACCTCGACACTCGCTCCGGCCAGAGACAGCCGGCGGCGTCCACGAAAGATCGCGAGGTGCTCCACCCCAACCCGATCGACGGGCCGATCAATCCCCGATAGATCGAGTGGAATCGCGATGAGCCCGCCCCGCGCCACGGGTGGAGGAATCGTCACGGCAGGAAGCATCACAGGAGCTCCCGCACCCGGTGGTTGCGGAACTGATGGAGTCGGTGTCGGTGTCGGAGTCGGTGTCGGAGTCGGTGTCGGTGTCGGGTTCGGCGTCGGGTTCGGCGTCGGGTTCGGCGTCGGGTTCGGCGTCGGGTTCGGCGTCGGGTTCGGCGTCGGGTTCGGCGTCGGGTTCGGTGTCGGGTTCGGTGTCGGGGTGCCGGGTGCCACGATCGTGATGCCTCGCGTGGTCGCTCCCGTGACCGTGCGTTCCCCGTAGTGGTCTGTCACCCGCTGCCGCACGCGGATTTGCCCCTCCGCGTAGGTCCCTTGCGGCAGCACGATCCGTGCGTCACGACCGAGGCTCGCCCATGTGGACCCGGCGTTCGTCGTCACCTCCCACGCCGCCCGCGGGTTGACTCGGCTGACGTTCACGGTGCCGTTGGTGCTCACGCCATCGGTCGGACTTGCGCCGTCATCCACCGCCAGGGCGAACGTGGCCGTGCCGATCGCCCGATCGCGGAAGTGATCGCGGGCGACCCGCTCGACGTCGCCCCAGCCGGAGCGACCGGCCCGGTCGAGACTGTAGAGCACGTGCACCGGCAGCGAGGGCTGCTTGGCGGGCTGGCCCGTCGTGTCGCTGGTCGGAGGATTCAGCGTGACGACGGCCTCGAACGCGTAGATTCCGTCGGGCGCGCCGTTGGTGACGAAGGACTGACCTGATCCACCGATCCCGATGTTCGTCGTGACGTGGTAGTGCAGCTCGCCGCTCGACGGCACCGTCTGGACCGCGAGCGGCCCCGCCGCCCCCGACGCCCCGATGCGCACGTTGCGGTCGTAGGCCTTGAGGTTGATCTCGACTCCTCCGGCGACCGGCCGGAAGTCCGGCGTCCCCGAGCCATCCCAGTACACGAGCCCGCCGCGGAAATCGAACCCCATCCTCCACGTCGCCGGCAACGCCCCGCGCGAGGCATTGATGCCGGGATCTCCCGCCGACACGACCCCGGACTGGGCCGCCTCCAGGTCGTAGAGGTACACCTGCTGGTAGTCCACGATCGCTGCGGCACCGCTGCGGGCATGATCGAAGCCGCCCGTGAGCACCTGCTCCCCCTGCAGCGCGATCTGCAGGTCGATCGCAAGTGCGAGCCGCGGCTCGCACGCCTCGAAGCCCAGTGGCGTCGAGCGATCGCCATGCCGACTGGCGGCATGCCGTCGCCTCGAACCCCACCCTTTTCCGTCGGTGATCATCGCAGGTGCCCGTTCCCGGTACGACTTCGATCGACGTCCGCGGTCACATCACCATGATTCGCACGTCTGGCGATCGCACCGCTCGAAACGTCAGGACGGATGGATTGCCGAACACGTCCGTGATCGCTCCCCCATGCAACGAGATCGGACCCGCGATCTCGATCCCCTGTGGTGCCGCATCCCCCTCTTTCACAGTGTACTCGAAGACATGCTCCGCGGTCGGGCTCATCGGATTCACCCACTCGGCATTGCCGAGCACGCCCCCCCGGATCGCCCGCACGACGATCGTCGGCGTCGCACCCCCCTCGACCCCCACGGGCCGGTTCCATTCCAGCCGGAACCGGAAGACGACGCCCGGATGGTAGGTGCCCTCGCCGGTCTGATTCCGCACCTGAATCACGCTGGGCCGCGTCGTCTGTGCCTGCATTTCCGGCAACGTCACGGCGAACTGCGGAAACACCGTGCCGCCGGCCGCCCCACGAATCCGACTGCCGTTCGGCAACTGGATCCCGAGCGCTCCACCGCGGGCACGCACGGCGCCGTTGTCCCCCGCCCGCACCGTGTAGGAAAAGACGACGTTTTCGCCGCTGCTCGCCGTGCGGTCGAGTGTCGCAAAACGGGGCTTCCCACCGATCGTGAGCGGCATCCGCGGGCTACCCGTCGCCGTCACCGGATCGGAGAAGCGATACGTCACCTGGATCGCCTGACCGAGGCCATAATTCACCTGCGAGGGCATCGTCACGCCGAACACGCTCACCGCCGGGCCCGCGTCGAACTGTTCGACCGCCGCCTCGTGCGCCGCCTCACTCGCCCCGACATTCAACACGACGGCGATCGGAGCCGACGGGTTTACGCCATCCCCGACGAGCCGGCCGATGACCACGTAGATACCGGTCGGGGCCGTCGCGGCGAACGCAGTGCCGTCCCAATTGCGACCGACCGTGACATTGAAATGGTCATGAACCTCCGTGCCGCCCTCGACCGGCTCCGCCATGCCGATGTCAAGCAGTCTGCCAACGTTGCGCGTCGCGCCGATCCGCACGTCCTCCGCCTCGTTGTTGAAGTTCATCTCGACGCCACTGCGCACGGGGAGAAAGCGCGGTGTGCTGCCGCTGCCGTTCCAGAACGTCACGCCCTGCATCACCTCGAACTGCAGGGGCGTCTCCGCAGCCAGTCCGGTGACGTCAAAACCCACATCGAAGACCGTCGTATCCGGCTCGACCTCGTAGCCGTAGGCACGGTGATTCGTCACCAGGCGCCCATCGACCACACTCCCGATGACGTCTCCCGCGTGGCCTCCCTCGTGTACCTCCTGCTGCATGGAGACGTCCGCGAAGGTCGCGACATCCTCATGCGATTCGGCCGCCACGA
>CAIWZS010000454.1 GCA_903917235.1 uncultured Planctomycetaceae bacterium
CGTAGACCTCGCACTCGAACTTCTTGTGGGGCTTGATCGAGCCCGGCTTGGCCAGCACCTGGCCGCGCTCGATGCCCTCGCGCGCCACGCCGCGAAGCAGGCAGCCGACGTTGTCGCCGGCCTGTCCGCTGTCGAGCACCTTCTTGAACATCTCGACGCCGGTGACGGTCGTCTTCTCGGCCTTTTCCTTGAGGCCGATGATCTCGACCTCGTCGCCGACCTTGACCTGCCCGCGCTCGATGCGGCCGGTGGCGACCGTGCCGCGGCCTTCGATCGAGAACACGTCCTCGATCGCCATCAGGAACGGCTTGTCGAGCTCGCGCACGGGCTCGGGAATGTAGGAGTCGATCGCGTCGAGCAGGTCGCCGATGCACTTGCTCGCGACCGGATCCGCCGGCTTGTCATAGGCGGGCTTGCCGGCACCACGGATGATCGGCACGTCGTCGCCGGGAAAACCGTACTTCGTGAGCAGTTCCCGAATCTCCATCTCGACGAGGTCGAGCAGCTCGGGATCGTCGACGAGATCCACCTTGTTGAGGAAGACCACGAGCGCCGGCACACCGACCTGCTTGGCCAGGAGGATGTGCTCCCGAGTCTGCGGCATCGGGCCGTCGGCCGCACTGACCACCAGAATCGCGCCGTCCATCTGGGCGGCCCCGGTGATCATGTTCTTGATGAAGTCGGCGTGACCCGGGCAGTCGATGTGGGCGTAGTGACGCTTGTCCGTCTCGTACTCCACATGGCTCACCGCGATGGTGACCGTCTTCGTCTCGTCACGGACCGTTCCGCCCTTGGCGATGTCCGCATAGCTCTTCGCAACCGCGAGATTCTTCGCGGCCTGAACGGCCACCAGGGCTCCGGTCAGCGTCGTCTTGCCATGGTCGATGTGACCGATCGTGCCGACGTTGACGTGCGGCTTGGTCCGCGTGAACGTGTCCTTTGCCATCTTGCTCCTGCTTTCTCCTCGAAAGTGGTGAAGGAATCGGAAGTCGAATCAGACGGGAAAACGAACGGAAGATCCGGAAACGACCGGGGCCGCCAGCCGCGGAACCGCTGCCGCCATGGAAGAGCTGCTGATGGGACTTGAACCCATGACCTCGTCCTTACCAAGGACGCGCTCTACCAACTGAGCTACAGCAGCAGGGATCGTAACGGGAAGGGCACCTCACGGGTGGCGTGTCGTGAAACGGGGTCGGGCGGCGTCGCAGGAACGCGGGCGGACGAAGGCACCGGGACGGGACGTGAACGGAAGATGGGCGGCTGCATGGAGTCTTCGCTCGGGTGCGGTGGGCACGATGCCGAAGAGCGGGTGAAGGGAATCGAACCCTCGTCTTTAGCTTGGAAGGCTATTGCTCTACCATTGAGCTACACCCGCGGGGGGCGGACACCCGGGATACGACTGGGGAGTGCAGGATTCGAACCTGCGAAGGCAATGCCATCAGATTTACAGTCTGACCCCTTTGACCGCTCGGGAAACTCCCCTCACAGGTGACATCACGCAACTCGCGCTCTCGCGGGGATCGAGCCGTCGGCACCGAGCCAACGGCGTCAAACCGGGACAGCACGACCGGACGAACCGACCCGGACCGATGCGACACGCATCGACACATTCGATCGGTTGCCGGCCCCAACCAGACCCGCCGGATGATTCGCCGGTCGACCGAGGGGATGGGACCGGCCCGCCCATTCTCCCCGCACAGCATGGCGCGAGGAGAATGCCGCTCCGACGACCGACGACTCCACCGTGATCTCCCGCCGGAACCTCCTGCTGAGCTAGCGGCGGGAATCGAACCCGCAACCTGCTGATTACAAATCAGCTGCTCTGCCAATTGAGCTACGCTAGCGGCCGGACGCTGCCGCGAACCGTCCAAGTGTACGGATCGGGGCCGCACATGCAAGCCGACCGAGACCGCTGATTCAGCCCCGCTGCGCCGCGGATTCACCCGCTTCCCCGCCGGCGGCCGTGGCCCGGAGACCATGGCCACTGACCGGTCAGCGGAAGCAGACGTCGACCACCGACATGTCGTCGGCGAAGTCCTCGTGCCCCGACGCCAGCCGCGCCCCGGCCACGATCGCCTCCAGGGCGTTGTCGCCATCCTGCAGGGTCCGTGAAACCACCTCCACCAGTCCCTCGATGCCCCACATCGAGCCGTTCGGGAGCGGGATCTCGTAGGCTCCGTCGCTGTAGAGCACGAGCCGAGCATCCGGCGGGACGTCCAGCGAACGCGAGGAAAACTCGACAGCGTCGATCGCCCCGACGAGGGGGCCCTCGGACTCCAGGAGGTGCGGCCGTCGGGCGGTACCGTCGACGAGCAGGGCCGGCGGATGGCCTCCGCCCGACCACGAGAGTCGCCGGGAGTGCGCGTGGTACACGCCGTACCACGCCGTGAAGAACATGTCGTTGTGCCGTTCCATCGGGAACGCGGCGTTCAGCCCGGCAAGCACGCTGCCGGGATCGCGGAAGTCGGCGTGCGGCAGGGCACTGCTGCGGATGGCGTTGAGCGCGGAGACCGACAGGAGCGCCGCCCCGACGCCGTGGCCGCAGACGTCGAGCAGGTAGATCGCGAAGGAGTGCTCGTCGATGGCGTGGTAGCCGAAGGCATCACCCCCGAGCATCGCCGACGGGATGAACCGCCAGTCGGCCCGCACGGGCCCGTCCCGGAGCGGCTCCGGCAGCAGCGACCGGACGTACCTGGCGGCCGAGGCGATGTCGTCCGCGAGCATCTGCTGACTCGTTTGCAGGGCGGCGAAGGCCTCATTCCGCTCGAGCAGTGCCATGTACCCGCGGGCGTGGTAGCGCAGCCGTGCCACGAGTTCCAGCCGGTCGGGCAGCTTCACGACGTAGTCATTCGCCCCGGCGGCAAACGCGTCGGCCTTCACCGCCGGCTCGTCGCGTGCGGACAGGACGATCACCGGGACGTCGCGGAGCCGCTCGTCCGCCCGGTAGCGACGCACGAGATCCAGCCCGTCGATCCGGGGCATCACGAGATCCTGGAGGATCACGTGCGGAGGCGCGGCGACCGCGGTGTCGAGGGCGCGGGCGGCGTCGGTGCAGATGTGGAGCGTCATGCCCTCCTCGGTCGCCAGCATGCGACGGACGGCCTCTCCGATGATCGGCTGATCATCGACCAGCAGCACGACGACCCCGCGCGAGGGGGTATGGCTCGACGATGCCACGATGCGGTGCACCCTCGGAGAACGGAGGACTCCCCGACGGGATGCTACCAGCATGCCGCGCCGCGGCCAGCATGGCCTCTGCCGCAGCCACGGGCTCGGCGGATCACACCTTTCGGCGCGGGGGCCGGCAGGTGGGGCTCGCGTCGAGGGAAAACACGATCACCTCCTCGCCGGTGACCGTCGAGATGTCGTGGTGCACGCTCACGAGTCTCGCTCCCGTGGCGCCCTGCACCATCTCCTCCAGCCGCGGCCTTCCCGTGGCCACCATGTGCGACCGGACCTGTTTGAGCAGGGCCCTTCCGTTGCCGTTGCCATTCCAGTCGCCGTGACCGTTGCCCCCCACGGGGCTGTCGGGGCCGACCGACCGCGGGGCGACGAGCTGCCGTTCGGCCGGCGTGAGGACCCCCTGAAGGCGCACCAGCAGCAGGCTGCCGACGAGGTGCGCATGGATGTCGCGCGGCCCGCGGCCGATGAACTCCTGCTGGAACCGCGAGATGCCGTCGCACACGGCCGCCTCGATTTCCCCCTGCGACTTCATGCTCACGCCTCGGGCCTTTGCGGCTGATCCGTCGCCGCCGCGATCGCCCTCGCGGGCTCGACCTGCGACCGGTGCGCCTGACCATTGCCATTGCCGTTGCCGTTGCCGTTGCCATTGCCGTTGCCGTTGCAAATACGATCCCAGACCTCGCGCCGGTGGATCGGCATCCGCGTGTCGGCCTGGAACCCGAGCCGCACCCGGCCGCCTTCGATCTCGAGGATCGTGATCTCGAGCACGACCTGTGTTTCGTCCGGGCCTGCGATCACGACGCTCTCACGATTCTTCCTGGTTAGGACCAGCATGGTTCATCCTCGTCATGGTTGGCGATTCCCTCCGACTGAACTCGGACGCGGACGGCTCCGATGCCGCCCGACGCCGGGATTCCATTGGTCGTGTGGCGTGCGTCGCCGCGCGGTCTCGTCGCGCGTCGCCCGCAGCGGCTGCAGGTCATGTCGGCTGCCCGCACGTGCGCATCGATGGGCACGCCGAGGCTCGGCAGGCCTGGTCCGAGAAGAAAGAGATCGACATGCGGACCGGTCGTGAGCGTCTTCACGATGCTGCCCGTCGTCGTGTCGACGTGCGCGATCGCGCCGCACAGCGTCACGCCGGTGCGCCTTTGCACCTCGACCACGAGCGCGTCGAGGGCGTCGTCGAACAGGCGCCGATGGAGGCTGCGCACGCGAGCCGCGCTCTCGCCGTCGTGCGCGAGCCTCCGCTCGACCGAGGCGAGTGGCTCGTGGATGCACACGGTGAGGCAGCCGGCAGCCGTGGCGACCGTGATGCTGCCGGGGCTGCGGCCGAGCAGGCGATGCTCGAAGGAGGCGGCGGCATGGGCCACCTGGCGGGCGAGTCGGGCGGTGGAGTGGGCTGTCATGGCGTCGTGGATCACGCGGTCCTGGGCGGCGAATCGATCCGGCACAAACGAAAAAAGCCGGCGAAAAAGGGCTCCCTGTGCGGGAACGCTTTCACGCCGGCTTACGCTGCGACGGACCCCCCGGCACGCGACCGGGTTGCCCCTCGACTCGTCTTCCGTCCGTCGTCATCGCTGACGACCTCGGCGGCCAAAGGCCACCGCACCCCTCGGCCTCGGCGCACGCTTACGCATGGCCTCTGCTCTCAGGATCGCGGGATTCTATTTTGTGAATCTGGGCAACGCAAGAAAGATGCGCGGTGTAGGCGTTTTAGAGAGCCGGACTATTACGCTGCTCGGAATTCGCCGGCGCGGCTGCGCCTGCCAAGCATCTCGAGGCCGAGGCTCCCGGCCGCGAAAATGGCGGTGTCCTGCGCCCGTGCGACGATCCGGTCGTCGATCGCCAGCCGTTGCTCGCTGCCGGCGACGTCGAATCGCAGCGTGCCATGCCATGGCGCCCGACCGGTCGCAAGCAGCGTCCAGCGGCCGTCGATCCGCCTGTGGATCTGGGCGCGGGGGCCGAGCACCGTGCGCACGACACGCGCTCGGTAGAGCGTGCGCCCCGCCGCGTCGGCGCGGGCCACCACGCCGACGCTTCCGCCACCGCCGAGCACGAACGTGATGCTCACGCCGACATCCGCGACCCGGACATCGTCCCTGAGCACGAGCGATGTTCCCAGCACGCCGGACATGGCTGCGCCGGCGACGACACCGATACGGCCGGAGACCGCCCGCCATCCGTCGCCGTCGAGAACGCGGCGATCCGCGGCAAAAGCATCCGCCACGGACAGACCCTGAGGCTGGACCACGGCGCTCGCATCCCCGGGAACCGAGCCGGTCGCGGCGCCCGCGTCCGGTCCTCCGCGCGTCCAAGGCGGTCCGGCGCCGACCGCCGCCAGCGCGCCGCGAACATCGAGCATGCCGCCGGCGACGGTGCGGCCCGCATGCGAGGCGATCGGCCGCGTCGAGCCGAGCAGCGCGGCCCGCAGCGCGTCGACCGTGATTCCAGGACGGGCGGCGGCAAGGAGCGCGATCGCCCCGCTGACGTGGGGTGCCGCCATCGACGTGCCGGACAGGGTGCCCGTCCCTCCCCCCGGCCACGTCGAGACGACGAGCGTCCCGGGGGCCGCGAGATCGACCCGCGTCGAGCCCCAGTTGGAGAGTCGTGCCACATCGCCGTCCGGAGATGCCGCCGCCACGTTGATGACGTTGGCGAGGTCATAGGCTCCCGGATACCGCGGCGTCGCATCGACGTCGCTGCCCTGATTGCCGGCCGCGGAGACGAACATGATCCCGGCCTCACCGAGGGCCCGGATTCGTGATTCCATCACGCCCGAGTACCCCGCCGGGGCATCCCAGCTGTTGTTGGTCGCCACGACGTACACGCCGTGATCGCGCCGCATGCGCGTCGCGTAGTCGAGCGCCGCCAGCACCGCCGCGGTCGATCCCGCCCCGCGGTCGTCCTGCACCCGCAGGATCATCAGCGACACCTCCCACGCCACCCCGGTGACGCCGCGCAGGTTGTTGCCGACCGCGCCGATGATCCCGGCAACGTGCGTGCCATGGCCGAACCCGTCCTGTGGCACGGCGTCCCCTGCGACGAAGTCCCACCCGTGCACGTCATCGACGTAGCCATTGGCATCGTCGTCGACGCCGTTGCCCGCGATCTCGCCCGGATTGCGCCAGAGATTGTCGACGAGGTCCGGATGCGTGAGGTCCACGCCGGAATCGATGACGGCCACGACCGCGGAACGCGATCCCGTCGTCACGTCCCAGGCCGCGACCGCGTTGACGTCGACCAGGGGCGTCCCACCGTGCTGGCCGCTGTTCGCGAGGCCCCACTGCTCGCCGAACAGCGGATCGGTCAGCACCGCCGACGGCAGCACGGCAGCCTCGCCGGCGACGACGGGCGCGCACTGCACCCGGCGCTCGAGCCACTCGGGCCCGGCCAGCCTCGCATGCGTACGACGGCGAATCCTGCCGGCGGCGCGCCGCCATCCGAGCCGTTCCATGCTCCCCCGCGTCCCTGCAGGCGGCGACCGTTTCGTCGGGCGGTTCGTCGCCCGACACGGTCACCGCGTGTGCCAACCGCGCCGCGTCGCGCCGCGCGGACGTCGTGCTGAAGCGAGCCTCGCGCTCGCCGTGCACGCCGTCGCCAGATGGTGGAGCCGCGCCATGCGGGAATCCACTCCGCGACGCGGCGCTGGCGCAATCCGTGCCCGGAGGCCCGACGCGCCCGTTCAGGAGATGCCCGGACACTTCCGCTCGCGCGGAGACGAGGCGCGCAGGCCGCGCAACCGGAACCATGCGACGGCGAGTCATGCCAACCCAACAGGATGCCGAAACCACACGAAGAACCCTCCTTTAGAGGGGTACGTGTGTCGCATTCCGGCCGTGCCGTGCGGCCGGGCGATGGCGTCCAGGAAAACGAACCGGTGGAGTCGCGATGAAGTCGCAGGGAGAAATCGAAGCGGCCGTATGCGACGCCGTCGCCCGCTTCCAGCAGGAATTCCTCGGACGCGGCCCGCGGCGGGTCCACGCGCATCTCGTCGAGAACCGGCTCTTCGTCCACCTCGACGGGGTGCTCACGGCGGCGGAGCAGCAGCTCATCCGCGGGGAGGGGAGCGACAACGGCCGCGGGGCCGAGCTCCTCAAGCAGCTGCGAAACCACCTCGTGGCCGCGGGTCGCCATCTCCTCGAGCGGCTCGTCGAGGAGGCTGCCGGCGCGGCGCCCGTGAGCGTGCATCACGACATCAGTGCCACCACGGGAGAGGAGGTGATCGTGCTCACGCTCGCGAGCACCCCGGCCTGCCGCGACCGCCGGCGGCGCTGACCGTCCGACCTGCCGCCGCTCGCACCCGGTTGCACAAATCGTGCCGCTGGCTTCGAATCGTGCCTCGGGCGACGGAGCCGAGCGATGAAGCGTGCGAGCACACAGGTGGCGGGAGAGCGATCCCGCGGGGGCCAGGGCAACGACCTGGAGGCCGCGATCGAGGGTCTCGGGATCTTCTACCTCGGCCGCGCGGTCGACGAGGCGTCGGGCGAGGTCACCGCCGCGCCCCTCCTGGTCGACGCCCGGCGCTTCACGACGCACGCCGTCTGCGTCGGCATGACCGGCAGCGGCAAGACGGGGCTGCTCGTCGGCATGGTCGAGGAGGCCGCGCTCGACGGCATCCCGGCGCTCGTCATCGACCCGAAGGGCGACCTCGCGAACCTCCTGCTCTCGTTTCCATCACTCGATCCGTCCGATTTCCTGCCCTGGATCGAACCGGATGCGGCCTCTCGGGAGGGCGTCACGGTCGAGGACCTCGCCCGTCGCACCGCGCGCACCTGGGCCGACGGTCTCGCCGCCTCCGGCCAGTCGGCCGACCGCATTCGCCGGCTGCACGCGGCCGCCGACATGGCGATCTACACGCCCGGCAGCCGCGCCGGCAGGCCGCTTGCGATGCTCGGCAGCATGGAGCCGCCCGATGGTGACGCCGCCGACGACCCGGAGGTGCGTCGCGAACGGATCGAATCGCTGGTCTCGGGCATTCTCGCGCTGGCCGGTGTCGACGGCGACCCCGGCACCAGTCGTGAGCACGTCCTTGTGTCGGCGATCGTCGACGCGCTCTGGAAGAGCGGCCAGCGGGTCGACTTCGGCACGCTCGTGCGGGCCCTGCCGGCACCTCCGATCGAGCGGGTGGGCTTTCTCGAGCTCGAAAACTTCTTTCCGGCGGGTGATCGCTTCCAGCTCGCCACGCGGCTCAATACCGTGGCCGCCGCGCCGGGGTTCGAGGCCTGGCTCGACGGCGAACCGCTCGACGTCGGACGCCTCCTCTGGTCCCCCTCGGGCAAGCCGCGGGTCGCGGTCGTGTCGATCGCGCACCTCGCCGAGCCGCAACGCATGGCGTTCGTCACGCTGCTCGCCGGGGCGACCGTCGCCTGGATGCGCTCGCAGGGCGGCACGTCGTCGCTCAAGGCCCTCTTCGTGATGGACGAGGTGTTCGGCTACGTGCCGCCGACGGCGAATCCGCCAAGCAAGACGCCGATTCTCACGCTCATGAAGCAGGCGCGTGCCTACGGGCTCGGCGTCGTGCTGGCGACGCAGAATCCGGTCGATCTCGACTACAAGGGCCTCTCCAACGCGGGCCTCTGGTTTCTCGGCCGGCTCCAGACCGCCCGCGACAAGGCGCGGGTGCTCGACGGACTCGAGGGGGCGGCGGCGAGTGCTGGGGGGTCGTTCGACCGCAGCCGGCTCGATCGGCTCCTCTCGGGCCTGGGTCAGAGGCGTTTTCTGATGCACTCGGTCCACGGCGACGAGGAGACGCTCTTCCAGTCGCGCTGGACGATGGCCTACCTGCGCGGTCCGCTCCTCCGCGAGGAGATCCGGCGGCTGTCGGCGACCGCGGCCGGCGTCGTGGACGGGCAGCCGGAGTCCGCGGCACGGTCGTCTCCGACGGCGTCGGCCGGTGGCCCGACGCGTGGTGGACCACGACCGATCCTGCCCCCGGCGGTGAAGGAGGTCTTCCTCGCGCCCCGGGCACCGCTCGCGCCCGACGAGCCGGTGCACTACGAGCCTGCCATCCTCGCGCGGGCCCGTGTCCGCTATGCGACGCGCAGTCCACGGATCGACGTCGATCGCGACGTGATCCGCATCGCGCCGGCGGGCGACACCCTCGGCGAATCGGCGTGGGAGGCCGGCGACGAACTTGCGGCGCCGCCGGAGATCGAGGTGGCCCCCCGCTCCGGAACGTTCGCGTCGGTGCCGGCGGCGTTGTCCGGGCCGCGCGGCTATGCCTCGCTCGGGGCGTCCCTGAAGGGCTGGCTGGGCCGCACCGCGCGGCTCTCCGCCTGGCGGGCCCCTGCGATCGAGGCCATCTCCGCACCGGGCGAGACGGAGGGCGCGTTCCGCGCGCGGATCGCCCATCGCGTGCGCGAGTGGCGTGATGCCGAACTCGAGAAGGTGCGGACGCGGCACGCCACGAAGCTGGCCGGGCTCTCCGATCGGATCGAGCGGGCGAGGCAACGGGTGGAGAAGGAGAAGGCCGAGGCGAAGAGCCAGTCGGTGCAGACCTACGTGTCGATCGGCTCCGCCGTGCTGGGGGCCCTGCTCGGCCGGCGGCGTCTCTCGTCCACGACGATCGGCAAGGCGGCCACCTCGATGCGCACCGCGAGCCGTGCGGCCCGACAGCAGGCAGACGTGGCGCATGCCGAGGAGAGCCTGACGTCGCTCGAGGAGAAGCGACGGCTCCTGGAGGAGGAGGTGGAGGCGGAACTGGAACAGATCCGGCTCGAGTCCCAGCCGGAACGGATCGCGCTCGAGCCCCTCGAGATTCCCGCGCTCAAGTCCGGTGTCACGGTGGATGACGTCGTCCTGGCCTGGGTGCCCGCGGAGCCCGTGCGGGCCGAGCGACCGAGCGTCGCCTCGAGGCCCTGGGGCTGAGCCACGTGCGTGAAATCGTCCTGGTCGACTGTCCCGACGAGGTGGGCCTCATCCACCGGATCACCGGCGTGCTCGAGCGCGCCCGTCTCAACATCGAGTCGAACCACGAGTTCGTCGATCCGCTCGCCCGCCACTTCTTCTTCCGGGCGGAAGTCGCCGCGACGACGCCGGCCGCGCCGACCCCGGCTGCCGACCTGCGGGAATCGCTGGCGGCCGTGCTTCCCCGGGCGGCCCGCGTGCGCGTCAGCCGAGAGGAACGCCGGCCGCTCGTCGTGCTCGCCAGCCGCGAGCCGCACTGCCTGGGCGAACTGCTCCTGCTCGACGCGGTGGGTGAGCTGCCCGGCCGCATCGTGGCCGTGGTCTCGAACCATGACGTGCTCCGCGAGCTCGTGGCCAGGTTTTCCGTGCCGTTCCACCACGTCCCCGTGCGCGACGGCGCCCCGCGGGAGGCGCACGAGGCCGCGCTCGAGGCCGTGATCGATCCCTACGCCCCGGCCTACCTCGTGCTCGCGCGCTACATGCGGGTGCTCTCCCCCGCCTTCGTCGGCCGGCGTTCCGACAGGATCGTGAACATCCACCACTCCTTCCTGCCGGCATTCGCCGGGGCGAGCCCCTACCGACAGGCCTTCGCGCGAGGCGTGAAGCTCATCGGCGCCACCGCACACTTCGTCACGGCCGAGCTCGACGCCGGGCCGATCATCGCCCAGGACGTCATCGGCGTGGACCACACCTACACGCCGGAGCGGATGGCCCAGGCGGGCCGCGACGTCGAGAAACTCGTGCTCGCGCGGGCGGTGCGGCTGGTGCTCGAGGAGCGGGTGTTTCTCCACGGCGGCCGCACGGTCGTCTTCGCCTGACGGCACGAGGGCGGCGCGAGGGTCGCGCGTGCCGGCGGGATCGACGCGACCGTGGGTCGGCTCAGTCGGCGTCGCGCATCGAGCGATGGCACCGCACGCACTTCATCGTGACGTCCATCCAGGCGACCAGCGCGGCGTCGAGGTTCTCGGCATCGGCGGCCGCGCGGAGCGTGTCGCACGACCGCCGGAACTCGGCGCTCTGCCGCACGTAATCCTCGGTCTGCAGGACCTGCCAGTTGGAGTCCTGGCTCGCGAGGGACAGGTCGTGCGCGCCCTTCGCAATGAGGCTGAAATCACCGACCGACAGCCCCTCGAGCACGTTCTGCGAGTGCGCGAGCTTGGCCCGCATGAACGTCGCCACCCGATCCGGCTTCGTCGTCTCATCCGACACCGCCCGGGAGGCCGACAGCAATCCTCCGACCGCCACCGCGCCGCACGCGACGAGGGCGAAGGCCGTCGTGCTCCGCGCCCCGCGAGCGAATCCGACCGGGGTGGAGCACCGACCCAGGGGATGGCACAAGGCTCCTGGAAGGACGCACCGATGGCGCGACCCCTCAGTCGGTGAGCCCGAGATCCTCGTTGTAGCCTTCCTGCACGACGGCATTCTCGCTCCTTTCGTGGGCCATCAGGTGCCGGGCGAACGCCTCGAAGTCGCGGGTGGCCTGCTCCCACGCCGTCTGCGGAATATCGGGGCGCGCGAGCCGGAGGATCAAGGCGTCCAGTTCCATGAGCAGCCCGGGGTGCTCCGCCAGCACCGCCTTGACGGCGCCATTGAGTCGCGGCATGCGGCTCACGGACTCTTCGAGATGGCCGCCCGATTCCTCCTCGGCGAAGTGACTGTGCAGGTGGTCGCGGAGGGTCACGAGCCGCTCGTGGACATCCGCCGCCGTGCCGGTGGCCGACACCCCGGCGGCGTGGAAGGCGGCCCGCGCCGCGGCGACGAGGTCGTGAAGGTCGCGATGGCCGACGAGGATGTGGCCCATGATGATCGGGTCGGCACGATCGATCGCAGCCATGACGGCACCTCCGGAACGGGTGGCAGCCCCCGAGAGACGATAGGGGCCGCGGGCCACGACCGCGCCGACACGATCGATTTGCCGCCTGTCGCGGCCCTCTCGACGCGCGGACACGTGGCGACGTTCGCGACGTCCGACCGCCGCGAGGCGGTTCGGGTATAACGTCGGCCCCCAGGGAAACCATCGCTCTCATGCACATCATCTCCCCCGCCGCCGGGCGGCTGACCGCGTGCCTGCTCTTGGCCGCGATCTCGACCATGGCCTCGGCCCAGCAGGTCGCCGTCGAGGAGTTCACGCTGCCCAACGGCATGCAGTTCCTGCTCGTGCCGCGTCCCGACCAGCCGAACGTGGTGAGCGCGGGCTGGGTGGCGCGGGTCGGCAGCGTCAACGAGCGGCCGGGAATCACCGGCATCAGCCACTTCTTCGAGCACATGATGTTCAAGGGCACCGACACGATCGGCACCCGCGACCCGGCCCGTGACGCGACGTACCGGAGCGAGCAGAAGACGCTGCGGGACGCGATCAACCGTCTCGTCTGGACGACCCAGTACGAGCGGTTCTTCCGTGGCGAGATCGACGATCCGTGGGATCCGGCCAACGACACGCCCGACCTGCGCGCCCTGCGGGGTCGGCTCGACGGCCTCATCCGCGCCCAGCAGGGCCGCGGCGAGGCCGGGCCCGCCGCCGGGACGATCGTGAAGGACGAATTCGACCAGGTCTACACGAAGGCGGGCGGGAGCGGGATGAACGCGTTCACCACCTACGACCTCACCTGCTACTTCATCACCGTGCCGTCGAACAAGCTGGAACTCTGGGCCTGGATGGAGAGCGACCGGCTCTTCGACAGCGTCTTTCGCGAGTTCTATTCCGAGCGCGACGTGGTCCACGAGGAGCGGCGCCTGCGCACCGAGAGCACCCCGACCGGTGCCTTCGAAGAGCAGTTCGACGCGATGTTCTGGGCGTCGAGCGGCTATTCGTGGCCGGTGATCGGCTGGCCGAGCGATCTCAACAGCTACACCTTCGAGCAGGCCCTCGACTACTGGAACGTCTACTACCGGCCCGGCAACCTCTTCGGCGTGCTCGTGGGCGACTTCGATCCGGTGCAGGCGAAGGCGCTCATCACCCGGTACTTCTCGCGGCTGCAGCCGGGCGAGCGGACACCGCCTCCGGTCGTCACGCTCGAGGTTGAGCAGCAGGCCGAGCAGCGGATGAACGCCGTGGGAGACTTCCCGCCCGCGATCGAGATCCGCTACCACACCGTCCCGGCGGGCCACGTCGACGCCTACCCGCTCGACATGCTGGCGGAGATCCTCAACGAGAGGACGGGGCGGCTCTACACGGGCCTCGTCGAGGGCCGCGGCATCGCGGCTTCGGCCGCGGCCTTTTCCGACACGCGGAAGTACGCGGGGCTCTTCGGCGTCACGGCGGAGACCCGCGGCGACGCCACGCCCGAGGCCCTCGAGGCGGCATGGCAGGAGGAGCTGGGCCGACTGCAGCGCGAGGAGGTGCCGGAGCGCGAACTGCGGAAAGTGAAGAATCGCGTCGCGGCCAGGAACTATCGCAAGCTCGAGAACAACATGTCACTCCTCGTACAGCTGGCCTTCGCCGAGGCGATCCTCGACTGGCGCGAGATCAACGAGGGGCCGGCGAAGGAGGAGGCGGTGACCGCCGCCGACATTCGACGGGTGGCCAACCGGTACTTCGGCGAGACGAATCGCAGCGTGGCGGTGTATCGGCGCCGACCGGCCGCGGCCGCCGCCCCAGCAGCGGAAGGAGCACCATGAACCTTCGCCTCGTAGCCCTGTTGCTCGCGGTCGGCGTGATCGCCGCGATCGCGCTTTCCCCGGCACGACGCCGCGGGCAGGACCCGGTCGCCGGCGGCATCGGCACGACGTCGGCGGTGACGGCCGCCGACGAACGGCCCGCCACGGCCGTGGCGGGGGAGCGACCGAACGGAAGGGCGGCACCTGCCCCGGCGGCCCCGGCCGAGGCCGTGGCGGCGAACACTCCCCCTGCGGGATCGTCCACCGGCTCCATCGGTGCCGCGTCGACTGAGCCCGGGAGCGGCCCGGGAGCGGCCGGTGGGACCGACGCCGCGACGGCGAGCGCCGTGGCCGCGGACGCGAAGGTCGCGGCCGCACCGACCACGCCGCCGGCGGCCACAGCGGCCCCCGACATTCCGGCCCGCCCGGAAGAGATCGCGTTCGCGCCGCTGGCCTACGAACCGCCGGCCGCCGCCGACTTCCGTCACGTGCTGCCCGACGGAACCGTCGTCTACCTCGCGCCGTCGCACGAGTTTCCCCTCGTGAATCTCACGATCACGTTCAAGGGCGGTGCCTCGCTCGATCCGGCCGACGTGCCGGGGCTCGCCTCGATGACCGCCCGCATGGTGCGCGAGGGGGGCTCGCGCACGCTGGCGCCGGCGGAACTCGACGAGACGCTCGACTTCCTGGCGACGCAGGCCTCGGTGACGGCCAACGAGTTCTTCACGACCGCGGTGATGAACTGCCTGGTGAGCACCTTCGACGAGAGCCTCGTGATCTTCCTCGATCTCCTGCGGACGCCACGGTTCGACGCCGATCGACTGGAGACGGCGAAGGCACGGACGCTCGAGGCGCTGAAGCGCCGCAACGACGACGCCTCGTCGATCCTCGCCCGCGAGTGGAAGCGGCTCGTCTATGGAGAGCACTTCGAAGCGGCCGAGCCGACGGCGGCCTCGGTCGCGGCGTTCGATCGCGACCGGCTCGCGGAGATGCATGCCCTCATCTTCAGGCCCGGCAACGCGATCGTGTCCGTGTCGGGAGACTTCGAGGTGCCCGAGATGCTGGCGACCCTGGAGCGCGCCTTCGCCGGCTGGGAACGGGGCGGGCCGGTCGCCGATCCCGCCGTGCCGACGGCGGTGCTCGAGCCGGGGCTCTACCACGTCCCCAAGGACATTCCCCAGGGGAAGGTGATCCTCGGCAGCCGTTCGATCCACCGCGACGATCCCGACGCGATCCCGCTGCTGCTGCTCAACGAGATCCTTGGTGCGGGCGGGTTCACGAGCCGCCTCATGCAGCAGGTGAGGAGCAACGAGGGACTCGCCTACTCCGTCCGCTCGACGATCGTGCCGCGGGTCGACTACCCGGGAGACTTCCGCGCCGGGTTCGAGAGCAAGAACGCGACGGTGGCGCTCGCGACCAAGATCGTGCTCGACGAGATCCGCCGCATCCGCACCGAGCCGGTCACCGACGAGGAATTGGAGACGGCACGGCAGGGGCTGATCGAGACGTTCCCACGGCAGTTCGAGAGCAAGCCCCAGATGCTCCGCGTCTTCGTGAACGACGAATGGACACGACGGCCCGCCGACTTCTGGAAGACGTTCCGTACAAAGGTCGAGGCGGTCACGAAGGAGGATCTGCTGCGGGTCGCGAAGGCGCATCTGGATCCCGACGCCATGGCGATCCTCGTCGTCGGCGACTGGGATCCCATCGCGGCCGGCGACATCGACAAGCGGGCGAGCATGGCCGACTTCTTCGGCGGCGAGGTGCGGCACCTGCCGCTCCGCGATCCGCTCACCCTCGAGCCTGCGGCGCCGGCCGAATGAAGGCAGCCGCATGAGGGCCGCCGATCGACTTCCCAGCCGGCCGGCGGAGGCCCACGCCCTCGACGTCGCCCGCGCCGTGGTCGCCTCGTCCGACGCGCCGCCGCGGCGCATCGTCTGCACGACCGCGGGTCGTGCGCAGGCCGCCCACGCGCTGGCCGGCGACCTGCCGACGGCGCACGTGACGGCGTGGTTTCTCGACCGCCATCCCTGCGACGCCGCCGTGGCGTCGTGGAGCCCCTCACCGCCCCACCTCACCGCCGCCTGCACGCCCGACATGCCGGCCGGGCCGTACGACCTCGCCGTGGTCCCGCTCGCCAAGGACGGCGAGGCGGAACTGACCCGCGACATCCTGCAGCAGGCCTTCGTGCATCTGGCGGTCGGCGGCCGCCTCGTCACGGCGATCGACAATCCCCGGGACCGGTGGCTGCGCGAGCAGCTCGCCGCCACCGGCGAGACCGTGCGCGTGCGCGAGGCCGCCGGTCCCAAGCCGCGGACGATCGCCTACGTCGTCGAGAAGACCCGCGAGCCGACCCGGGTGCGCGACTTCTCGTGCGAGGTCGTCTTCCGCGACCGCGACCGCCTCCTGCATGCCGTGACGCGTCCCGGCGTCTTCGCGCACCGCCGCATCGACCCCGGCGCGCGGCGCCTGCTCGATGCGGTCGATGTCGCGCCGGGAGCCGCGGTACTCGACATCGGCTGCGGCAGCGGCTGTGTGTCGATCGGGATCGCGGCCCGCGACCCGTCGGTGCGGGTGCATGCCATCGACTCGGCGGCCCGCGCGGTCGAATGCACGCGCCGGGGCGTCGAACGCAACGCCCTGACCAACGTGACGGTCGCACTCGAGGCGGAGGGACGCGTGCCGACTCCGGGCGCCTGGGACCTCGCGCTCGCGAATCCGCCCTACTACTCCGACTTCCGGCTGGCGGAGATCTTCTGCGAGACGGCTCGCCTCGCCCTGGCCCCGGGGGGCACCCTGATCGTCGTCACGAAGCAGCCGACGTGGTTCGCGGAGCAGCTGCCTCGCATGTGGAGCCACGTCGCCCGCGAGGAGGTCAAGGGCTACCACCTCATCGAGGCGGTGCGGCCCGGGTAGCGCGGCGTTCGTCGTGCACGGGGCGCTGGCTCGGGGGGCGCCGGCTCGGGGGGCGGCAAAAGTCTCCTCGCTCCGGCCGCGGCGGCCGCTCGCTCGGGAAGCGTTCGCCGACCCCCCTCGCCTCGTCGTTTCCATGTGCCGCGAAGGCGCTCCGTGGCACCCAGCCGCTCACCGGCGCATGCGTCGCCGGATCGCGCGTGGAACCGTCACCGGTTGATGTGGACGACCTTCGCCGGGGGGAAGCCGTTGAAGTGGGTGCTGCTCGCCGCCGAGTACGCGCCGATGTTCTCGCTGTAGAGATAGTCGCCGATCTCGAGTTCGGGCAGCTGCTCGGCGAGGCTGATCGTGTCGAGGGC
>CAIWZS010000455.1 GCA_903917235.1 uncultured Planctomycetaceae bacterium
AGCTTCTACACCGCCGGCAACATGGAGTGGCCGCACCTCATCGACAACGCCCTCAAGGCCCACCACCTCTACAAACGAGACGTCAATTACGTCGTGCAGAACGGCGAGGTGGTGATCGTCGACGAATTCACGGGCCGTCTCATGCCGGGCCGGCAGTGGTCGGACGGCCTGCACCAGGCGGTCGAGGCGAAGGAGGGGGTGCGGATCAAGGAGGAGTCGCAGACCCTCGCGACGGTGACGCTGCAGAACTTCTTCAAGCTCTACCGCAAGCTCGGCGGCATGACCGGCACGGCCATGACCGAGGCGAACGAATTCTGGAAGATCTACAAGCTCGACGTCGTCGCCATTCCGCCGAACCGCGGGCTGCAGCGGGTCAACCATCCCGACGTCATCTACCGCACCGAGCGGGAGAAGTGGATCGCCGTCGCCGACGAGGTCGAGCGGATCCACCGCGAGGACACGCTCGCGCTCGCGGACGGTTCGTGGCGCGTGGGCCGGATCGTCGACGAGACTCCCGACGAGGTCGTCTTCGAGGCGAAGGAGTCGCGCGACCGCGAGTCGATCCCACGCACGCGGATCAAGGAGATCCAGCGACGGGGCCTGCCCGTGCTCGTCGGCACGGTGTCGATCGAGAAAAGCGAGCGGCTCTCCGGGCTCCTCGAGAAGCGGGGCATCGATCACCAGGTGCTCAACGCGAAGCACCACAAGCGGGAGGCCGAGATCATCGCGCAGGCGGGCCGCCGCGGGGCGGTCACGATCGCCACCAACATGGCCGGCCGCGGCACCGACATCATCCTCGGCGGCAACCCGGACACGCTCGCGTGGGCCCGGCTCCAGGACACCTACCCCACCCGCCTCGACGTGCCCAAGCAGGAGTGGGACGCGCTGGTGGCGGAGATCGCCGCCCGCGAGAACATGAAGGTCGAGGGGCAGCAGGTGCGGGAGATGGGGGGCCTGCAGATCATCGGCACCGAGCGGCACGAGGCGCGGCGGATCGATCTCCAGCTCCGCGGCCGCTGCGGCCGCCAGGGGGACCCGGGCTCGAGCCGGTTCTTCCTGTCGCTCGAGGACGACCTCATGCGCATCTTCGCCGGCGAGTGGGTGAAGAGCGTGCTCACCCGCCTCGGCATGCAGGATGGCGAAGCCATCGAAAGCCGCATGGTCACCCGCCGCGTCGAGGCCGCACAGAAGAAGGTCGAGGAGCGCAACTTCGAGGTGCGGAAGAACCTGCTCGAGTACGACGAGGTGATGGACGAGCAGCGCAAGCGGGTCTACGGCTTCCGCCAGCGGATTCTCGACTTCACCGACGGCGACGCCGACTGCCGCGAGATGATCCTCGAGATGGTCGATCACGAGATCGACCGGCACGTCGGCACGTTCCTCGACAAGGACTACGGCGCGCAGACGTTCGCCACGTGGGCCTCCTCGCAGCTCGCCTGCGAGCTCGATCCGACCGACTTCCGCGGCATGACGGCGGCCGAGGCGGAGCGGCTCGCCGCCGACGAGGCCGTGCGGCAGTCGGAGTCGCAGATCTTCGAGGCGGTGGAGGAGAACCTGCCCTCGGGCGAGGACGAGAGCGAGTGGAACTGGGCCGCGCTCGCCACCTTCGCCAACGCGCGGTGGAAGGTCTCGGTGAACGATCGCGATCTCAAGCGGGCCGGCCGGGACGGGGTCGCCGAACTCCTCCAGGAGAAGGCACGTGCGGCCATCGGCCGGATCGACCTCGCCGAGGGTGCCCGCTTCCTCGATCCGGAGTTCGGATTCCGCAGTGCGTGCGGCTGGACGGAGTGGCGGTTCGGCGTGCGGCTCACCCCCGACGACGTCGCCGCCCTCGAGCGGGTCGCGACCGATGTCGACGCGTTCCGGCGCCTGGTGCGTGAGAAGGCGCGGTCGGCCTACGAGGCCCGCGAGGTGGAGTATCCCGTGATGGTGGGCGTGGCCCACTTCAGCGGCCGCCTGCCCGACGGCTCGCGCGGCATCGACCTCGGCGGACTGCTCGCGTGGGCCCGCGAGCGGTTCGGGGCGGAGATCGATCCCGCCGCACTGCCGGCGGGTGACCTCGAGGCGCTCAAGGCGGTCCTCGTCGACGCGAGCCGCCGCCGTCACGCCCGCGGCGACGACCCGCGGGACGAGATGAAGCGGATGGAGCGGGCGGTGCTGCTCCAGATCCTCGACAACTCGTGGAAGGACCACCTCCTGGCCATGGACCACCTGCGGGCCAGCGTCGGCCTGCGGGGCTACGCGCAGGTCGATCCGAAGGTCGAGTACAAGCGCGAGGGCATGCGCACGTTCGACCTCATGTGGAAGGGGATCGAGGAGCGGGTGGTGGACATCGTCTACCGCATCGAGCAGGTCGAGGACGAGGCCCTGCGGAGCACCTGGCGGGAGACGGCGGCGATCCATGCGGAGGCGGCGCCCGCTGTGCCGGCGGGCCCGGCGGCGAACGTCGATGCCGTGCAGGAGTCGGGCAGCGAACAGGCGGCGGCCGAGCCGATCCGCAACGTCGGCCGCAAGGTCGGCCGCAACGACCCCTGTCCCTGCGGCAGCGGCCGGAAGTTCAAGAACTGCTGCGGCAAGTCGAGCGGCGTCGCGGCGGGCTGAGGGGTGGCGCCGCCACGTCGGATCACCGTCTGCGCACTCGCATGATGCTTGACGTCGCCTACCTGCTGCTGGCGACCGTCGCGCTGCCCTGGGTGGTCTGGCGGTGGCTCTCGGGCCGCCGCCCCGTCGCGGCGCCCTGGACCAGGTTTCGCGGTGACGTCGGCGGCCTCGCGTCAGCCCAGGCCGCTCCGCGCATCTGGATGCACGGCGTGAGTGTCGGCGAGGTGCAGCTGCTCGCCGTGCTCGCCGCCGAGATCCGCCGTCAGGCGACGGACGGCGGACGCGTGCCCGATCTCGTGGTGTCGAGCTCGACCACCACCGGACTCGAGCTGGCAGCCGCGCGGTTCGGCGTGGACCGTGCCTTCCCCTGTCCGCTCGACTTCTCGTGGGCGGTGTCCCGCGCGCTCGATCGCGTGCGGCCCGACCTGCTCGTCCTCGGCGAGCTCGAGCTCTGGCCCAATCTCCTCGCAGCCGCGACACGGCTGCACGTGCCCGTGGTCGTGGTCAACGGACGCATCAGCGCCCGCAGTGCCGCGGGCTACGCGCGGATCGCCCCCTTGGCACGCCGCATGCTCGGGCAGGTGGCGCTCGTCGCCGCGAGGTCGGAGGTCGATGCCGAACGCTTCCGCTCACTCGGCGCCCGGGAGGTCGTGGTGACCGGTTCGCTCAAGTTCGACGGCGTGCGCGGCGACCGCCGGGCGGCGGAGGTGCAAAGCCTCTCCCGACTCGCCGGCTTCCGCGACGAGGACCCGGTGTTTCTGGCGGGCAGCACGCAGGATCCGGAGGAGCGGCTCGCGGCCGAGGCGTTCCTCGCGCTCCGCGAGACGCATCCCGGGCTGCGGCTGGTGATCGTGCCACGGCACGTCGAACGCTGCGACGACATCGCCGCGCTCCTCGAGCGCCGCGGGCTCCGCTTTCAGCGTCGCAGCCGGCTGGAGACGGAGGGGGCCGACCCGGTGGCGCGCGTGCTCCTGGTCGACACGACCGGCGAACTCGCCTGGTGGTGGGGGACGGCGACGGTGGCCTTCGTGGGCGGCAGCCTCGACGGCAGGCGCGGCGGGCAGAACATGCTCGAACCGGCGGCGTACGGAGCCGCCGTGGCGTTCGGCCCGTACACCAGAAACTTCCGCGACGAGGTGCATCGCCTGCTCGACGCCGATGCGGCCTGCGTCGTGGAGGATGGCTCCGCCCTGACCGCCTTCGTGGCCCGGTGCCTCGGGGAACCCGCGTGGGCGGAGGCCCTCGGTCGGCGTGCGGCGACGCTCGTCGCGTCCCAGCGGGGCGCGACCTCGGCCACCGCGCGGCTGGTGCTCGATCGACTGCCGCAGCCGACGTGACCCGCGGTCAGGGCCGGAGCCGGGCCGCGTGTCGATCCGGTTGCTGCTCCGGCCGTTCCGATCAATAATCCGGGCCGCGACGGGGCACGACGCTCCGGCGACCCACTTCGATCCAGACGCGAGGCACCCACCGTGGCACAAGGCAGGCACCTCTTCACCAGTGAGTCGGTGAGCATGGGGCACCCCGACAAGCTGGCCGACCAGATCTCCGACGGGGTGCTCGACGCCTTCCTCGCTCAGGATCCACGCAGCCGCGTCGCGTGCGAAACGATGGTCACCACGGGGCTGGCCGTCATTGCCGGCGAGATCACCTCGCGGGGCACGATCGACTACCAGCAGGTGGTGCGGGACGTGATTCGCGACGTCGGCTACACGGACGACGAGATGGGGATCGCGGCCGACACCTGCTCCGTGCTGGTCGCCGTCGGCAAGCAGAGCGGCGACATCGCGATGGGCGTCAACGAGGACGAGGCGAAGGGCAAGGACATCGGGGCTGGTGACCAGGGCCTGATGTTCGGCTACGCCTGCAACGACACGCCGGAGCTGATGCCGCTGCCGATCGCCCTCTCGCACCGCATCCTCAATCGGCTCACCGACGCCCGCAAGAAGAGGCACGTCGACTGGCTGCGGCCCGACTCGAAGAGCCAGGTGACGATCGAGTTCGAGGGCCATCGGCCGGTGCGGGTGGACACGGTCGTGGTCTCGACGCAGCACGCCCCGCACGTCGAGCACCGCGAGATCCGGGACTACATCGTGCGGGAGATCATCGCCTCCGAACTCCCGGGCGACCTCGACACGACGGGCATCACCTACCACATCAATCCCACGGGCCGCTTCGTCGTCGGCGGGCCGCATGGGGACTGCGGGCTCACCGGCCGCAAGATCATCGTCGACACCTACGGCGGCTGGGGCCGACACGGTGGCGGTGCATTTTCCGGCAAGGACCCGACGAAGGTCGATCGCAGCGCGGCCTACATGGCCCGATATGTGGCCAAGAACATCGTGGCGTCGGGGCTGGCGGACCGCTGCGAGCTGCAGCTGGCCTACGCGATCGGCGTGAGCGAGCCGGTCAGCGTCCATGTCGACACGGAGGGCACGGGCAGGATCGACGACCAGCGGCTCTGCGAGCTTGTCCGCGACCTGTTTCCGCTGACGCCCCGCGGGATCATCGACCACCTCGACCTACGGCGGCCGATCTATCGGCGGACCGCGGCCGGAGGCCACTTCGGCCGGGACGAATTCCCCTGGGAAAGGACCGACCGCGCCCGGGCGCTCGCCGACGCGGTGGGCGTGGCGGCGGCGGTCGGCTGACGCGGCGCAGGCTTGACGCAGCCACGCATGCCGGAGCGAACGGTCGGTGGCGGGTCCCGGTCGATGGCAGCGCGACCATGAACGCCAGACGGCTGAGCGACCATCTCGTGCGGGGACCGGTGGCCGGCGTCCGTCCGCCCCGCGGCATTTCCCGCTGGCTGGAGCGCACGGCACCCGACCGCTGCGGTGTCCTCCTGCGGCGCGGCGTCGCGGTGATCGCCGGCGGCGGCCTGCTCGTCATCGGCGTCGTGCTGCTCGTGCGGCTGGCGTCCGGCGCCCTCACGCCACCGACGCCGGCCATCGTGCTTCTGGCGGGCCTCGCGACCTGCGCGCTCCTCGGTGTGGCCGATGCCGCCGCATCGCCATCCGGATGGTGGCTCGCGTCGGTGGCCGGCCGAGTCGGACTGATCGTGACCGTCGGAGCTCTCGTCACGGCACCGCGGCAGACCGGTGCCGCCGACTGGGCGGCGCGCGGAGTCGTCCTCGCGGCCGCGATGGCGGCCCTGATCGGAAGGCACACGCGCCCCGCCTCTGAGACGCCTCGCGGCGCGCTCGCGCGATCCGCCCGGGCACGCGAGCGCCCCCGGTCCGACCGCGGCCGCCACGCGGGCGCACGGCGGCCGCCCGGAGCCCTCCGCCAACGGCTCGAGCGCTACGAGCGGATGGACGGAACCGACCTCCTGCGGGGCACGATCGTGGTGCAGATTCCCGCGGGTGCGAAGGCGGGGCACGGACATGTCGGCTTCTGCCCGTCGTTCGCGGCGCTCCCGACCGTGCAGGTGTCCACACCCTACGACGGCGTCGATGCCACGGTGACCGCGGCCGAAGTCCTGCCCTGGGGGGTGCGCATCGAGTGTCGGCTGGCGGACCCCGCCGAGGAGCGCGTGGAGATTCCCGTCACCGTCTCCGCCAGTCTCGCGCCGACACCGATCGCGCTTCCCTGATCTTCCGCGGCGTGCGACACTCGCCGACACGATGGCACGCTGGCCGCGGCACCTGTGGACGACGCTCTTCACCTACGGGGTGATCTTCGTCGGCTTTCCCCTGCTGTGCGTGCTTCTGTGGTCATGGGTGCGTGGCCGGTAGGTCCGGGCGCTGGCGGGGCCCACGAAGGAGGGTAGACACGCGATGCTGCACGCGATCGTCATGGCGGGTGGGGCCGGCACGCGGTTCTGGCCCGCGAGCCGTGTCGGGCTGCCAAAGCAGCTCCTGCCGCTGGCCGGTGAACGGAGCCTGCTCGAGGACACGGTCGAGCGGCTGGACGGCCTGGTCCCGCCGGAGCGCGTGCTCATCGTCACCTCGGCGCGGCTGCTCGACGCCGCGCGCCACCAGCTCCCGCAGGTGCCGCCCCACGGGCTCGTGGGCGAACCGTGCAAGCGCGACACCGCCCCCTGCATCGGGCTGGCGGCGCTGCTCGTCTCGCGCACGGATCCCGACGCCACCATGGCGGTCATGCCCTCGGATCACGTGATCGGGCCGGTCGAGCGCTTCCAGGCGGCGATTCGGCAGGCCGCCGCGCTCGTCGACGCCACACCCGAGCGGCTCGTCACGTTCGGCATCCGGCCCACCCATCCCGCCGAGGGCTTTGGCTACATCCAGCAGGGGCCGCGCCTGACCACGGGGCCGCAGGACGCGGCGGCGCATCGCGTGGCGAGCTTTCGCGAGAAGCCTCCGGCCGCCGTCGCACGCGAGTATGTCGCCGCGGGCACGTATCTCTGGAATGCGGGCATCTTCGTCTGGCGGGCGGCGACGATCCTCGCGGCGCTCGAGGCACGCCAGCCCGAGTGCCTGGATCGCCTGCGGCGCATCGCGGCCGCCTGGGACACGCCGGACCGCGACGTCGTCTTCGCGACCGAGTTTGCGGCGATCCGCGGAATCTCGATCGACTACGCGGTGCTCGAATCCGCCCCCGACGTCGTGGTGATCGAAGCCCCCTTCTCCTGGGACGACCTGGGCGGGTGGTCGGCGGTGGCCCGCCAGCGCGGCTCCGATGCGGATGGCAACACGGTCGTGGGCCGGCATCTGGGCATCGGTTCGAAGGGCACGATCGTCCATGCCGCCGGCGATCACCTGGTCGTCACGCTGGGCCTCGAGAATATGCTGGTGGTGCATACCCCGGACGCCACGCTCGTCGCCGACCGTGCCCATGAAGAGGCGGTGAAGAAGGTCGTCGCGGAGCTCGAGTCCCGAGGCTGGACCCAGTACCTGTGATCACGACCTCCTTCCGGCGGACCGCTCGCTGGCTGCCCGTGGCGCTCATGGCGACGGCGGCGGTCGGGGCCGATGCCCCCGTGCAGCCCGCCTCCGTGCCGTGGATCGAGCGCGTGCGGCGGGCCCGCGAGGCGCTCGAATGGACGGACGAGATCGTCCGGCACGACTGGCGGCTCCAGCGTCATGCGGGGGATGATTCGTACCGCATCGTCGATCCGGACGAACGCGTCGTGCGGCGGGGCTCGGCGGCGGAGTGCCGCGACGCCTTCCGGACGCTCGAGCAGGAGGGGACCGTGCCCGCCCTGCGCGGGCCCACCACGATCCTGCTCCACGGGCTGGGCGAGGGCCGGGATTCGATGCAGCCGTTGGCGGACCATCTGCGGACGCGGATCGACGGCTCGGTCGTCAGCTTCGGCTACGCCAGCGTGCGGGCCGACATCGACGCGCACGCCCGGGCCCTCGGGGACGTCGTCGCGGGCCTGCCCACGGACGGCCTGCGGTTCGTGGGACACTCGCTGGGCAACCTCGTCGTGCGCCGCTGGATGGCGCTGGCGGACGCGGCCGATCTCGCCCGCACGCACCGCGTCGTCATGCTCGGTCCGCCGAACCAGGGGTCCGATCTGGCACGGATGGTCTCGCGGGTGCGGCTGATCGCCGATCGCGCGGAGGGTGCGGCCCGGGATTTGGTGGTCGACTGGCCCCGCGTCGCGCCCACGCTCGCCCTGCCCTCCTGCCCGTTCGGGATCGTCGCCGGTGGCTGCGGGGACGAGCACGGGTTCAGCCCGCTCCTGCCGGGAGACGACGACGCGGTCGTGCGCGTGGACGAGACGCGGCTTCCGGGCGCGGCCGATTTTCTGCTGGTGCCGGTGCGCCACGCGGCGATGATGCGGCATGACGGCGTTCAGCGGGCGACCGTCGCCTTCCTCCGCACCGGGCGGTTCGAGCCGACCGACGCCGCCCCGACGGACGACGCGCCATGACCCCCGCGGCGCCGCCGCCCTCCGGCCGTGTGGCCGGAATCGACTACGGTCGCAGACGCATCGGCATCGCCGTGTGTGACGCCGAACGCATCCTCGCCAGTCCGCTCTGCGTGCGGCAGACCACCGGAGACCGGGTGGCCGACGGCCGCTTCTTCCAGTCGCTCGTGGCCGAGGAATCACTCGTCGGCTTCGTCATCGGCCTGCCGATCCACGCCGACGGGCAGGCCAGCGCCATGTCGGAGGAGGTGGGACGCTTCGGCGACTGGCTGGCGCGCACCACCGGACTGCCCGTGGCGTTCCATGACGAGCGCTACAGTTCCCGTGAAGCCGCCGGGCTGCTGTCCGGCATCGGCCTCTCCCGCGGCCGCAAGAAGGAGCGCTCCGACGCGGTCGCCGCCCAGGTGATCCTCGCCTCGTGGATCGACGCCGCGCGCACCGGCCGTGCGGGACGCCGCCCGGAGTCGCTCGACGGATGAATCGAACCGCCGGAAATGCCGCTCGGGTGTCACGACTCGTCGTCGGCTGCGGGTATCTCGGCGAACGCGTGGCACGACGCTGGGTCGCCGGCGGCGACCACGTGCTGGGCGTGACCCGCAGCCCGGCCCGCGCCGCCGCGCTCGCGGCCCACGGCATCGAGCCGATCGTCGCGGATGTGACCTGCGCCGAGGCGGACTGGCGGCTCCTGACGGACATCGACGACCTGTCCACGGCATTCTGGGCGGTCGGCTTCGATCGCGCGGCGGGGCACAGCTACGAAGACGTCCACGTGCACGGGCTGCGTCGGCTCCTCGATTCCCTGCCGGCGCCGTGCCGGCCGATCTTCTCGAGTTCCACCGGCGTGTGGGGAGACGAGGAGGGGCGCACGGTCGACGAGGCGACGCCGCCGAGCCCGGCCCGGGAGGCGGGCCGCATCCTCGTGGCCGCCGAGCAGGTGCTCCGCTCGCATCCGCGGGGGCCCGGCGTCGCGCTGCGATTCGCGGGCTTGTACGGTCCGGGGCGTCTGCCGCGGATCGACGCCCTGCGGGCCGGTCGACCGATCGACGCCGATCCCGACAGCTGGCTCAACATGATCCACGTCGACGATGCGGCCGGCATCGTCTGTGCCGTGGCCGCCGCTCCGGCACCCGCGCCCCTCTACGTGGTCTCCGACGGCCACCCCGTGCTCAGGCGGGACTGGTACGGCCGACTTGCGGCCCTCACCGGCAGCCCGTCCCCCAGGTGGGCGGACGCCCGGGCGATGACGCCCGAAGGGCTCCCGCGCGGCCGGACGGCCGACAAACGGGTCGATCCCGCGCGGCTCTTCCGTGATCTGGGCGTGACACTGCTCCATCCCGACGCGGCGGACGCACTGGCCGCGCTCGTGGGCACGGAGCGGGCAGGCTGACGCCCCGTGTCCCCCGACTGGCACGCGGGGAGTGCCGCACGGCACCGCGATGATGTCAGGGAAGCGCGGGGACGGCGGGCCTCGGCACCGCCGGGGTCGGCCGGAGCACCTCGGCACTCCGCGGCGCCTCGGCGACGGCCTCGGGC
>CAIWZS010000456.1 GCA_903917235.1 uncultured Planctomycetaceae bacterium
CATGGCGTAGGGGATCCCGGCTTTTTCGAGCGCCGCGGTCGCCCGCAGCGCCCGGTCACGGACGGCTTGCACGGCCTCGATCATCCTCTCCCAGGAAAACCCGCGCAGTTCGACGGCCACGGGCTGCGCTCCTCGGCGACGGGGTTGGACGGTGGGGCTCGACCACTCGTCCCAGATGCTACACCGCTCCTGCGGCTGCGTGGAAGTGGACGTCACGCGGGCGTCGCGCCGTCTGAGCCGAAGACCGTGATGCCGTCGTCGACCGCGACGCGGGGCGTGCCTTCGCCCGCGTTCCCCGCCCCGGAGCCTTTCCTGCGTGAGCACATGCTTCGTCGACAGCTTGCGTCGTGCCGGGAAGACCGGGGAGAATTCGGGAATCTTTCCCATGCCAGAGGAATCGACCCCGGCGGCGGGGTGCCATCGATGCAGAGCGATCGCCTCGGCCGGGTCGGTGGACGGGCGGGCGGCGTTCGTCGTGTCGTCTTCGGCCTCGTGGCCACTCTTCTCCCGACCTCGACTCCCGCCGGTGGGGCGGATCTGCTCGAGCGTGGCCTGGCGGGCTGGGTCGTCGAGGGCACGCGGGAGCGGGAGACACAGGGGCTCCGCGAGCCGGTCTGGACCTACGCCGACGGCGTCGTGCGGTGCAGTGGCCACGGATTCGGCTACCTCCGCCACGAGCAGGCCGTGTCGGATTTCCGACTCGAACTGGAGTATCGGTTTCCGAAGAACGGCAACAGCGGCATCGGGATCCGCACCGTGCCCTTCACCGGTCCGCTCGCCACGCGGCCGAGCCAGGCGGCGTACGAGGTCCAGTTGCTCTCCGACGCGGGCCGAAAGCCCGACCGCGGCTCCTGCTGTTCGCTCTACGGCCACGAAGCACCGACGGAGAACACGTCGCGGCCGGTCGGAGAGTGGAACACGGTCGTCGTGGAGTGCCGCGGCCCGCGGATCACGATCGAGCACAACGGCACCACCGTCGTCGACTTCGACCAATCGACCCGCCGGGACACGGCTGCGAAGCCGCTCTCGGGGAGCATCAGCCTGCAGAACCACGGGAGCCAAGTGGAGTTTCGCGACATCCGGATCACGGATCTGTCGTCGGAACGGTTGCCACCATCACCCTGACGGCGGTCCACTCGCTCTCGCAGCCCCGACCGGAGTCACGCCACGCGGCGGAGCCGCGATTCGCTCTCCACCGAAAGCGATCGCCACGGCCATCGCGGGCCAGCTGATCGGCGTAGAGAACGCTGCGGATCACCGGAGCGGCAGGATCGTCGCCAGGCTCTTGGGTTCGCCCGGCAGGGCTAGGCAGGCCAGCGGCTCGGCGGCAGTGATTGTGTCCTGCTTCGCGTAGCCATCCGGTCGAGGTTCACGGAAGCGGTACGTCGTCCGCGTCGCGGCGTCGATCACCCAGACCTCCGGGATATTGTGGCAGGCATAGAGCGGCACCTTCACGCCGAGGTCGTAGGCCAGGCTCGACTCAGCCACCTCGACGATCAGGAGCGTGTTGGTCGGTCCCGGATGCGCGGCGGCGTAAAAATCGGGTCGGGGCCTGACGAGGGTGATGTCCGGTTGCGGCTCGCTGGAGTCGCCGAGGCGGATCGGGTTTTGCGACCAGACGGTCGCTCGGCCTGCCGCGAGTCGCCCCAGATACTCACTCATGGCGGCCACCAGGGCCGCGTGCAGGCTTCCGATCGGCGACATGTCGAGCACCTCCCCGGCGATCAGCTCAACACGGTCATCGGAGCCGAGAATGCCCGACGCCGCCATCCGGTGGTAGTCGTCCACCGTGAGTCGGTGCCTCATGACCAGTTCGCTTGGCATTGTGGCCACTGTCAAACCTCCCTCGGGGACAAGGCCGCACCCCGCTCCGGGCCGAAAGTCGTTCACCTGGCCCGCCCGCTCTTCCAGTCACCAATGTACCGGCGGGACAGTGGACACGTGCCAGGAAAACTCGCCGGCCATCGAAACCGACAGAACTCCACAAACACACGATGGATGGTCGAGGATGACTGCACACGATACGGTGAGGCAGGATCCCCCGCGCAGCACGTGACGTTCAGGCTCGCCTGCTCCTCGAGTCCGGCCCAGAAGCCCCCGACCATCAAATCGGTGCTCCGGCAGTACGAATCGGTTCCGACGGTGTCGCCATCGACCCCGTTCCACACGATCAGGTTGCCCTCACCCGCTCCCGCCGCAGAGATCCGGTGGAATCGAATTACGGATCGCGTCGAGAATGGTTCGCGTGCCGTGCACGTCGCACCAGCGGGCGACATAGGACCAGTCGATGCCCGGCCCCTGCACCGCGATGACGTTGCGACAGTCATCCCGATCCTTCGGCCGCCCCGTACGTGAGACCCAAAGGAGCTTGTTGACGACCACGTCCTCAACGGTCGGAACCCAGACCGCACCGAAGGGCGTCTCCAGGCGATAGCGACGGGAGAAACGTTCACGGTCATACGCGTCGTCCGTCAGGAGAAACAGTTCCAGCCGAAACGACGAGTCCCGCAGCACGAATACTCGCATCGTGCTGGCGGTGACCGTCTCGAACCGCGACTGGGGCTCGAGCCGGATGCCATCGGGCAGATGGGCCGTCAGGTCGTCGATCCGGCAGCCTGTGGGCAGTTCGACGACGAAGTCGGCGTCGTCGGTGGCCCGGGGCACTCCGTAGACGTTTGTTGCAAGCGACCCGGACAGCATGTAGGGGATCGCGAGGGCATCGAGCGCCCGCACGACCGCGACCACGGCCTCATCGCCGGTCATTGCGGCGATTCCAGGCGGCGAATGACCGCCAGTTGCCGATCGGCCAGCAGGCGGATCGTGGCCTCGTCGGCGTCGGGGTGGGCGTGCCGCAGACCGGCGGTGGCGAGACGGCAGGCCCGTTCGAACAATCTCGGGCCGGCAAGCAGCTTGTCGGCGGGATCGAGGCCACGTGCAGCCTCGATCCGCCGGCGAAACACCGCCTCCGCCACATCCTCGAGGCCGTTCATGTCGAAGCCCAGAATTCCATATCTCCGATGCGTCGCATGGGAGCCAAGTGTAGACGCCCTATGGCCCGCTTGCACCGGCGATAGACCGGGTGGCGATACCCTTGGGGCCTCGCGAAACGGCCCCTCACGCCAGATGCGGCAGGACGATGCGGACCCTGCCCGTCCCGGGCCCCTGCGGCTCGAGCACCTCCACCGGCGATGGTTTCGGCACAAGACCGGTCACGTCGTGCTCAAGGGCGAGGAGCGGAAGCTCGCTCTCGCGGTCTCTCGGAGAAGTCCCCCCTCGCGATGACGCCGGCAGGGCACGACGCTCGTGGCGGAAGTCCTACGCGGCGGCGGGCGAACCACATCACGACGGTGTAGAAGACCGGCGTGAAGAAGATCCCGAACACGGTCACGCCCAGCATCCCGGAGAACACGGCCGTGCCCAGGGCGTGCCGCATCTCGGCCCCGGCACCCGTGCCGAGCACGAGCGGCACCACGCCGAGGATGAAGGCGAGCGACGTCATGAGGATCGGCCGCAGCCGCAGCGTCGCCGCCGCGAGCACCGCCTCGGCCGCCGTCGCCCCGGCGTCCTGACGCTGCTTGGCAAACTCCACGATCAGGATCGCGTTCTTGGCCGCCAGGCCGATCAGGACGACGAGGCCGATCTGCGTGAAGATGTTGTTGTCGAGCCCCGCCAACCACACCCCGGCGATCGCCGCCAGCAGGCACATCGGCACGATGAGGATGATCGCCAGGGGCAGAGCCCAGCTCTCGTACTGGGCCGCCAGCACGAGGAACACGAACACGGTGCCGAGCGCGAACACGAGGGCGGCCGTGTTGCCGGCGAGGATCTGCTGGAGCGAGAGCTCCGTCCACTCGATGTCCATTCCGGGCGGGATCGCCCCCTGCCCCGCCGGTGGCTGGGCGGCGAGCGCGTCGAGGATGGCGATCGCGTCGCCCGAGCTCGTGCCGGGCACCGTGCCACCGGAGAGCTCGGCCGAGGGATGCAGGTTGTAGCGGTTGACCACGGCAGGTCCGCTCGAATCGCGGACCGAGACGAGCGTGGCCAGCGGCACCATCTCGCCCACGGCGTTGGGCACCTTGAGGCGACCGATGTCGGCGGCGGTCATCCGGAATAACGCGTCGGCCTGCACGTTCACCTGCCAGTTGCGGCCGAAGGCGGTGAAGTCGTTGACGTAGCCGCTGCCGAGGTAGAGCTGGAGCGCCTCGTTGACCGTGGCGATCGGCACTCCCTGGGCGCGGGCCTTGGCTCGGTCCACCTCGACGAACACCTGCGGCTGGTTCGCCCGGTAGGTGGTCGTGATGCCGGCGAGCCCCGGTTGGGCCGCCGCCGCCTCCGCGAGCGACTCGACCGCGGACTGGAGGGCGGCCGGCCCTTCCACGGCCCGGTCCTGCACCTGGAGCTTGAAGCCACCGGTGCTCCCCATGCCCTCGACCGGTGGTGCGGGAAACACCGACACGATCGCCTCGGGCACGTCGGCGAAGGCCCGCCGCAGCCGCGACGCGATCGCTCCGGCCCGCTTCGCCGGATCCACAGCCCGCGCCGCGAACGGCTCGAGGAGGACGAACATGCCGCCGGCGTTCGGGAGATTGGTGCTCGTGATGAGCGAATATCCGGCGACCGAGATGACGTGCGCCACGCCCGGTGTGGCGAGGGCCTCCTGTGTGAGCCGTTCCACGACCGGTTCGGTCCGCTGGAGGCTCGCGCCGTCGGGGAGCTGGCAGTTGACCACGAGGTAGCCCTTGTCCTGCTCGGGGATGAAACCGACGGGCACGGTCGTGAACCCGAAGTAGGTGAGCGCCATGAGCCCCACGTAGGCGGCCACGACCACGATCGCGATCCGCAGGAGCAGGCCCACGACGGCCCCGTAGGCGCCCGTCGTGACATCGAAGAAGAGGTTGAAGGCCCGGAAAAAGCCCGCGAGCAGAAGATTCACGAGCGGTGCCGCGAGCCAACCCGCCAGACCACCCACGGCGAAGAGCCCGAGCCGCACGCCCCACACTTTCCATTCGTCAGGCACGCCCACGGCGGCGAGACCGGCCCGCACGATCGCCAGATCCTCGCAGAACCAGATCGCCACGAGCCCCGCGAGCAGACCGATCCCGGCGGCCGGAAGCGCGTCGCGCCTGACGGGCCCGTGCGGCTCTCCGTGGCCCGCGAAGAGGATCGCGCAGAGCGCCGGCGCGAGCGTGAGCGAGACGAAGGCCGAGATCGCCGTGCTGGCCGCGATCGTGAGGGCGAACTGCCGGTAGAACTGGCCGCTGATCCCGCTGATGAAGGCGGTGGGCACGAACACCGCCGCCAGCACCAGCGCGATCGCGACCACCGGCCCCGACACCTCCTCCATCGCCTTTCGGGTGGCCTCGCGAGGCGAGAGCCCCTCGCGCAGCCAGCGTTCCACGTTCTCGACCACCACGATCGCGTCGTCGACCACGATGCCGATCGCGAGCACGAGGCCGAAGAGCGAGAGGTTGTTGAGCGAGAAGCCGAGCAGCCGCATCACGGCGAACGTGCCCACGAGCGAGACGGGCACCGCCAACATCGGCACGAGCGTGGCCCGCCACTGCTGGAGGAAGACGAGCACCACCACGAACACGAGCACCACGGCCTCGAAAAGCGTCTTCGTGACCTCGTGGATCGACTCCTCCACGAAGACGGTGGTGTCGTAGTAGATCCGGTGCTCGAGGCCGGCCGGAAACCGCGTGGCGAGCCGGTCCATCTCGCGCCGCACGCGCGCGGCCGTCGCGAGGGCGTTGGAGCCGGGCAGCTGGAAAACGGCGATCGTGACGCTCTCGCGGCCGTCGAGAGAACTCGTCATGTCGGCGTTCCGCGCGCCGAGTTCGACGCGGGCCACGTCGGCAAGCCGCACGATCCGGCCGGGCCGACCCGGCTGGCCCGCGTCTCCTTTCGTGCCCGGCTCCGACTTCACGATCACCCGCGCGAAGGCCTCCGCGTCGGGCAGGCGTCCGAGCGTCGTGACGGGAAGTTGCACCTCCACCGGGCCGGCCGCCGGCTCCTGGCCCAGTTGGCCCGCGGCCACCTGCACGTTCTGCTCGCGGAGGGCCCGCACCACGTCGCCTGGAGCGAGGCCGCGGGTGGCGAGGGCGTCGGGATCGAGCCAGATCCGCATCGCGTAGTCGCGCGCGCCGAGGAAGGCGACGTCGCCCACCCCCTCGATCCGCGCGAGCGCGTCCTTCACCTGGATGAGCGCGTAGTTGCTGAGGTAGAGCAGGTCGTGGCGTCCATCGGGGGAGACGAGGTTCACGCAGAGGAGGATGCTCGGCGACTTCTTCTTCGTGACCACCCCCTGCCGCTTCACCTCCTCGGGCAGCTTCGCGAGCGCCACGGCGACGCGGTTCTGGGTCAGCACCTGGGCCTGGTCGATGTCGGTGCCGAGCGCGAAGGTGACGTCGATCGCCGCCTGCCCGTCGTTGGTGCTCTTCGACGACAGGTAGAGCATCCCCTCGACGCCGTTGACCTCCTGCTCGATCGGCGTCGTGACCGTGTCGGCGACCACCTCCGCGCTCGCTCCGGGGTAGGCCGTCTGGATCGCCACCGTGGGGGGCACGATCTCGGGGTACTGCGCGATCGGCATGCCCACGAGCGCCACGCCCCCGACGATCAGGATCACGATCGAGAGGACCGTCGCGAAGACGGGGCGGTCGATGAAGAAGTGGGCCATATGGTGGGAGCGATCGGCGTTTTCGTCCGGTGGAACTCGTCAAGGCTGGCGTTGGGGGGGCCGGGGTTGCCCGTGCCATCTCGCCGGACGTTCACTGCGGCCTTCCAGGCCTTCGTTCACTGCGTGTCCGCGGCGCTTCGGCATCCATGCCTCCGCTTGCTTCCACAGCCCGCTCGATGGCACGGGCAACCCCTTCGTGGACGTTGAGCGATCTGCGGCAATGGAGCCACGGTGGAGCCTCTATCCTTTCCCTTTCACCCCTCGACCGGTCGCACGATCGCGCCGTCGCGGGCCTTCTGGATGCCCTCGACGACGATCCGCTCGTCGCCCGCGAGCCCCTTGGTGATCACCCGCAGCTCGCCTTCCTGGATGCCGAGGCCCACGGTGCGGTGCTCGACGCGGTCGTCGGGGCCCACGACGCAGACGTAGCGGCGGCCCTGGTCGAGTCCGATCGCCCGCTCCGGCACGAGCACGGCCGGCTCCGGATCGCCGGCGGGCAGCCGCACCCGCACGAACATGCCCGGCAGCACGAGTTCGTCGGCATTGGGAACCTCGGCCCGGCAGCGGATCGTGCCGGTCGTCGCCCCGGCCGCCACGTCGACGAAGTCGAGTACGCCCTGCCGCGGAAACCCCTCTTCCGCCACGAGCGCGACCTCGACGGGAATGGCGAGGTCTCGGATGTTGCGCCACGCGACTTGCTCGCCCCCCTCCCCTCCCTCGGCCCGCTTCGCCTGGGCCCGGGACCGCGAGCGGAGCACCGCCCGCTCGTCGGCCTCGAAGTAGACGTGGATCGGCCGCGTCGTCACGACGGTGGTCAGCGGGCGGCTGCCGGTCGAGTCCGCCGTGACGAGGTCGCCGGGGCTGACGTTGCGTGCGGAGACGCGCCCGTCGAACGGGCTCGTGATCGTGCAGAACTCGAGGTCGAGCCGTGCCTGGGCGAGTGCCGCCCGGGCCTTCTCGAGCATCGCTTTCGACATGTCTCGCTTGGCGACGAGGATCTCGTACTGCTCGCGGGTGACGACGTTCTTGCCCACGAGCGGAGCGTTGCGAGCCACCTCGCGCTCGAGCTCGACCAGTTCGGCCGACTGCTTCTCCACGTCGGCCGCCGCCTGATCGCGGGCGATCTCGTAGGGACGCTCGTCGATCGTGAAGAGGGGCTGACCCTCGCGCACCCGCTCGCCGTCCGCGAAGTGGATCTTCGTCACGAAGCCCGACACGCGAGCCCGCAGATCGACCTCCTCGACGGCCCCCGCGTTGCCGGTGAACACGACGTATTCCGTGACGTCGCGGGCCACCGGCCTGGCCACCCGTACCTGCGGCGGCGGCCGTTCCACGAGGATCGGCGCGGCTCGACCACAGCCGACGGCGAGGGCCACCGACATCGGCAGCAGCATCAAAAGGATCGTCGTTCGCATGGGGCTCATCGCGGAGAAGCGGCCCGCCGGGCGCGCACCCTACGATCGTAACCGCGATGCACCTTTCAAGCGGCCTTCTCAACGAGATGCCGGGCTTGAAGCGACGACAGCACGCACGTCGCCTCGCCACCCAAGGCGGCTGCCCCATGCGCGGGCGGAGCTGTGACCGGGGCGACGCAGGCGTCTCTCGCGGAAGAGAGGGGCAGTCGTTCCGGGGTCGTCGACTGCCCCGCCGCCAGTGGCTACAGTGACGCGAATCCCCGCGGCGGCAGGACGAACGAGTCCGCGGTCGTCACCCCCTGACCGTTAGGGGGCCCGAGTCGGGAAACGTTCTGAATGGACCCCTGCGATGCCAGCGTGGCCATCGCAGACCGAGTTGGCAGGCCTGGATTCGTGCGTCCCCGTCGCCCATGGCGGTCCTTCTCGACATCAAGCGGGCCTGCAAGCGGTACGGCGAGCAGGTGCTCCTGGACGACGCCTCGGCGACGATCACGGACGACGGCCGCATCGGGTTCATCGGCCGCAACGGGGCAGGCAAGAGCACCCTCCTCCGCGTGATCCTCGGCGACGAAGAGCTCGACGCCGGGGAGATCGTCCGCCATCCGCGGCTGCGGCTCGGCTACCTGCGGCAGCACGACCCGTTCCAGCCCGGCGAGACCGTCATCGATTTCCTGAAGCGGGACAGCGGCCAGGCCGAGTGGAAGTGTGGCGAAGTCGCCGGCCGCTTCGAGATCAAGGGCCCGGCACTCGCCGGACCGGTGCAGTCGCTCTCCGGCGGCTGGCAGACCCGCGTCAAGCTCGCGGCGCTCCTGCTGCACGAGCCCAACCTTCTTCTGCTCGACGAGCCGACGAACTTTCTCGACCTCCGCACGCAGCTCCTGCTCGAGCGGTTTCTGCGAGGCTTCGGCGAGGCCTGCCTCGTCGTCTCGCACGACCGGGCCTTCCTCGGATCCACCTGCGATCGCACGCTCGAGCTGGCTCGTGGCAAGCTCGCCTTCTTCCCAGGGAAGGTCGATGCGTTCCTCGATCACCGCGAGGAACGCCGCCGGCATGCCGAGCGGGTCAATGCGGCGACCCTGTCGCGCAAACGGGAGCTCGAGGAATTCGTCGCCCGCAATCGCGCCCGAGCCTCGACCGCCTCGCGGGCGAAGTCGAAGGCCAAGGAGCTCGAGCGACTCGAGTTCGAGGACATCGACGTGGCCGAGCCCACGGCCGCGATCCGCTGCCCGGTCGTCGAGCGGCGACGCGGTCCGGTCGTCCGCTGCCGCGACCTGGCCATCGGCTACCCGGGCCGGACGGTGGCGTCGGGCGTCGATCTCGACATCGATCATGGCGCCCGCGTCGCGATCGTCGGTGACAACGGCCAGGGCAAGACGACGCTCCTGCGGTCGCTCGTCGCGTCGCTCGAACCGCTCGCCGGCACCGTGCGCTGGGGGCATGGCTCCGCGCTGGGCATCTACGCCCAGCACGTCTACACCGGCCTCCCGGAGGAGCGCACGGTGCTCGAGCACCTCGAGCGGGTCGCGGCGACCGGCACCAAGCAGCAGCGCATCCTCGACCTCGCGGGCGCGATGCTCTTTCGGGGATCGGCGGTCGAGAAACGGGTCGCCGTCCTGTCGGGCGGCGAGCGGGCCCGCCTGTGTCTCGCCGGGCTGCTGCTCGGATCGTCCAACGTGCTCGTGCTCGACGAGCCGGGCAACCATCTCGACGTCGAGACGCTCGAGGCGCTGGCCCGGGCGCTCGTCGACTATGGCGGCACCGTCCTCTTCACGAGCCACGATCGCACGTTCGTCTCGGCCGTGGCCACGTGCGTGCTCGAGGTGAAGGCCGGCCGCGTGGTTCCCTATCCCGGCTCCTACGCCGAGTATCTCGCGGCGATGGACCGGGCGATCGACACGTCGCTCCCCGTCGAGGCGGGCTCCGGCGGGAACGGTCGGCGTGGAGGCGATCGGCCCGCCGGCGCTGGCCGTGCGGCTCCGCGCGAGCGCTCGGACCGTGACCGACGACGCGAACTCACGGCACTCGAACGGACGATCGCCCGGCTCGATGCGGAGAAGCGACGCCACCACGAGGCGCTGCTCGCGACGACCGACCCGGCCATCGCGCTCGAGGTGCACGAGGCGCTCGTCAAGGCCACAGCCGCGCTCGAGGCCGCCGAGGCTCAGTGGCTGGCACTCGCCGAGGAGGCTGGCGAAACTCCCGCAGACGGCTGAGGCGGGTGCGATGCTTGAACCGCATTCGGCGTACGTGGAGCACCGGCTCAGGGGGCGGCAAAAGTCTCCTCGCTCCGGCCGCGGCGGCC
>CAIWZS010000457.1 GCA_903917235.1 uncultured Planctomycetaceae bacterium
GTCGCTCGCGACCGGGGCGATGCGGTCATCACGTGTCGCGACCTGCGGAAGTCCTACGGCACCGTCACCGCCGTGCGCGGGGTGTCGTTCTCCGTGCACGCCGGTGAGATCGTGTGTCTCGTCGGCGACAACGGTGCAGGCAAGAGCTCCGTCATCAAGATGCTCAGCGGGGCGGTGGAACCGGACGAGGGGACGATCGAGATCGACGGTCGCCCGGTGGCGATCAGGAACCCCCGGGATGCGCGGGTCCAGGGCATCGAGACCGCATACCAGGATCTCGCGCTCTGCCCGAACCTGGGATCGGCCCACAACCTCGTGCTCGGGGACGAGCCGGTGAAGGTGCACCTCGGACCGTTCTCGCTCCGCGACGAAGCCCGCGGCCGTGCCGTCGCGAACGAGCGGCTCCGTCAGCTGGGCATCGCACTCGATGACGACAGCCGGCCGGTGCGCCTGTTGTCCGGGGGGCAGCGCCAGTCGGTCGCCATCGCCCGGATCGCGGACGACGACGTCAAAGTCGTCATCCTCGACGAGCCGACGGCAGCGCTCGGTGTGAAGCAGACGCGGAATGTGCTGGATCTGGTCCACACGCTCGCGGACCGTGGGGCGGCAGTCATCCTGATCAGCCACGACATCGACACGATCTTCGAGGTCGCCGACCGTGTCGTCGTGCTGCGCCTCGGTGCCGTCGTCCATGACGGACCGATCGCGGAGCTGACCCAGCTCGACCTCGTCCACCTCATGGCCGGCCTCGTGAAGCGCCCGGAGGCTGCCGCGCGGACCACGAGCGGCGCCCCCACGGAGGTTCCTGCCTGATGAGCGATCGCCGTCCCGGATTGGCCCTGCTTTCCCTGGAGGGCAGACGCGCCCTGGTCACGGGCGCAGGCGGCGGCCTCGGCCGACAGATGGCGCTCGGCCTCGCCGAGGCGGGCGCCGACCTCGTCATCTGTGGGCGCCGGGCTGCCGCGCTTGACACGAGCGCTCGCATGATCCGGGAAGAGCACGGCCGAGAGGTCGTCACGATCGCGGCCGACATCACGGTCGAGGACGACGTGCAGCGCATCGGCGCACTCGCAGGCAGGGTGGACATCCTGCTGAACAACGCGGGGATCGGCCCGAATCAGCAGTGGGCCGAGGTCACGCTCGCCGAGTGGCGTACGGCATTCGCCCTGAATGTCGATGCGCAGTTCCGACTCATCCAGCTCCTTGCCCCGCCGATGATGGAACGGGGCTGGGGGCGGATCATCAACGTCGCATCGGTCTACGGCAAGATGGGTGGCAACCCGGCGCTCTACCCCGGCCTTGACTGGGACGTGCCGTCGTACTTCGCGTCCAAGCATGCGGTCCACGGGGTGACCCACTACCTAGCGCCACGGCTGGCGAAGCACGGTGTGACGATCAACTCGCTGAGCCCGGGGGGGTTCGCGGGATCGGAGCAGAACGAGGCGTCCGGGATGGGTTCGGAGGAGATGCTGCGCGTCTTCCACGACGCCGTGCCCATGGGCCGTATGGGCGGAGCCGATGACCTCAAGGGCGCCGCGGTCTTTCTCGCGTCACCGGCGTCCGCCTACGTGACCGGCCAGGACCTCGTCGTCGACGGCGGCTGGACGATCTGGTAGACGGCGGGTCGGTCGGATCGGCCTTGACACGGGTCCGGGCCGTTCCCTATCCTCGGACCACGGAGCGAACTGCCGTTTCGCTTACCGGTCCGACCGGGGGCGTGGTCATGGTGGTGAGCGACCGTGGGGCGTTGCCCCGGCATCGGCGAAGTGGGACGGCCGCCTTCTCCACTGCCGTCCCGGAGGAGGTTTCAAAGGTGAGCAAGAGCAGTCGCGCGACGAGCCGCGGAGCCGTGCGCTTCGCAGCGGTCGCGGCCGCGTGCCTCGCGATCGGGGCGGGCCTTCCGGCCGCCGCCCAGGACGCACCCTCACGCCTCTCGGAGTTCGGCCCGTTCACGCCGAGCGACGAGGTCGGGGCCAAGCCGGACCTGCCGCGGAGCATCGCGTTCATGGTCCCGGACTCGGGCATCCAGTACTACGCGGACATCGGGGCCGCGATCGAGCAGGGTGCAAAGGATGCGGGCGTCGAGTACTCGATCGTCAGCGCCGCGGGTGACCCGGTCAAGAACATCGACCAGATCAACCAGATGCTCCAGAAGGGCGTCGGCTGCCTCGTCGTCCAGCCCATCGACACGGCTGCCCAGGCTGCCGTTCTCCAGCAGGCGATCGACGCGGGCATCTACGTCGACTTCTTCGTGACCCCGCCCGCGAACACCCAGACGATGGCCGACCAGTACGACCTCGGCTACCAGCAGGGCAAGGCCGCGGTCGAGTGGATCAACGAGAACCTCGACCCCGCGACCGCGGTCGTCGCGAACATGAGCATCGACGCGATCGCCGAGGCGCTCATCCCGCGCCGGCTCGGCACGGAGGCCGCCCTGACCGAGGGGGGCATCAAGTTCATCGACGTCCCGGTGCTCCATGCGACGCCGGACGAGGGCTTCACGAAGGCGTCGACGCTCATGCAGTCGAACCCGGAGATCAACGTCTGGATCGGGCCGGACGCCGACATCCTCCAGGTCAACGCCTACCTTGAGTCGGCCGGCAAGGACCCCGCTGTCGACAAGATCTACCTGACTGGCCTCAACGGCGACACGGGCAACCTCGATGCCGTCGCGGCGGGCGACACGTTCATCAAGTCGACGTGGGCCTTCCAGAACTCCGTCATGGGCTACGCGATGGGCCGCCTGTGCGGTGACTGGCTCGACGGCAAGACGGTCCCGGAGGTCCTCCAGGTGAAGGGCACGAACCTGACGGATGCCGGAGCCATCGAGGAGTACAAGAAGGTGATCGGCGACCCGGCGAGCCAGTACGAGCTCATCCGCGAGGGCACCCAGGGCGGCGTGGCCTTCTGGGGCTCCACGAGCTTCGCCGACAAGGACAACCACATCACCACGATCGTCACGGGCGGCTGACCCTCCTTCAGCTACCCCGGGCAACCTGCCGGCCGTCCCTCGCGGGACGGCCGGCGCGGCTCCCCGTTCGTGCAGCCCCTGCCGCGCGAACGAACTCCCACCCGTCGTACACAGCCGAGGCACTATCGTGACATCGACCACCGCCGCCCCGATCGCCGACCGGCTCGCCGCCGCCGCGCGGGAGGTGATGCCCGGCGGTGTCGCCGCGGCAGCCCGGTTCCACCCGGCGCTCGGTCGTCCGTTCCTCACCGCGAAGGGCGAGGGTGCGTGGGTCACGGACGTGGA
>CAIWZS010000458.1 GCA_903917235.1 uncultured Planctomycetaceae bacterium
ATGGAGCGAGTGATCCACCGGCCCCATGAGGTCGCAGAGGGCGCGGTGCACGATGCCGACGAGCTGCTGCGCCGGGTCGAGCGACTCGAGCACCTTCGCGCCGACGGCGTCGGTGGAGACGCGATCGAGAAACTCCTCGGCAACGTCATAGGCGACGTCGGCCTCGAGGAGCGCGGTGCGGACCTCGGCGAGGCCCTCCCGCATGTTGGCCTCGGTGAGCTTGCCGCGGCCGCGCAGCGACTGGAGCGCGGAAGAGAGCGAGGCGGTGAGGGACTCGAACATGGCGGGCTCCGCGTGACGGCAACGCCCACACTATAAACCCCGCCGCGAGCGGGCCGCCGGCCCTCGTGCACACTCCTCCCGGCGACGGGCCGCCCGAATCGGGAGCAGGCACCCAACGTGCTGCTAGCCCGACGCGTGGCCGGCAGGGCGGCGCGTCGCCGGAAGGAGTGGCGGGACTCGTCCGCCTGGATCAGCTGAACGTGCCCTGGGGACTCGGGGACGGCGCCGGCACGCTCTCGGCCGGCGGCAGCGCCATCGGGCCCGACATGGGCGCCGACGAGGGAGACGAGAAGATCACCTCGCCGTCGTTGCAGCAGGGGCCGGCCCCTGCCGCCGACCCGCACGGATCGCCGCAGGCGGGGCCGCACGCCGGGCCGTGGGCGGGTCCGCAGGCCGGCGCCGCGACGGGGGCGTAGACCGGGGCGTGCGACATGCCACACGGCTCCGCGCGTCGGCCGCAGGGCGAGCCGAACTCCATGAACGATGGGCGACGACAGCTCGATCCGCCGCCGAAACAACTGCTGCAACCGGGTGCGGCCGCGAGGCCGAGCACGACCAACGACAGGCACATCAAGCGCGACATCCGTGATTTCTCCGGCGCTGGCGGGCGCGAACGGCCCGGGACGAGGGGAGCGTCGTCGCCGACGACGCCACCAGAAACGTAGCCCACGGTTTCGGGCGCGGCGGTGCGGGACGACGCTTTTTCGTTCCGCGCGCCACGGCAGACCTGACGGCCTGTAGCGACTGTGCGCAATCGGCGGTCACGGCCGCCGTCATCGACACGCGTCCGCGCCCGTCTGCGGCCGCGGTGCGCGCGGGCGCGTGCTAGTTTTTCGAGGGATTCAGCGGCGTCCGCTCCACACGGTCATGGTCTTCGTTTCCAAAATCAGTCTTCGAAGCGTGGCATCACGTCGGTACGGTCGCGGTGCGGCGGGCTGGCGGAACGTCCTGCTCATAGCGGTCATGTTTCTGTGCTCGGGCCTGCTCCGGGCGCGGGAGGTCAGCTGCTCCGAGCTTCCGGCCGTGGGGTCTGGATTGCTCGAGGTTGGGGCGTGCGCGCCGTCGGTCGCGCCCGATGGCCCCTGCCCCGGGAGCCCATGCCGCGACGTCTGGGTCGTGAGCACGCGGGGGCTGTCGGATACGTGTCGCCGCCCAGGCTGTGTCGATTTCGGCGTGCAGCGGCTCGACGACAAGGCCTGTCGCTGGGAGCCCGGGACGTTGACCGATCTCTTGTCCGACCCCGCCCGGCCGCTCGTGATTTTCGTCCACGGCAATCGCTATGACGCCGACGCGGCCCGCGAACAGGGCCTGCGGCTCGCCGACCGCCTCGGCCGGTACGTGAATGCGACCGAGGGCGCGACCGAGGGCGACGTCCCCGGTGGCTCGCCGCGCACGGTGGTCTTTTCGTGGCCGAGCGACCAGCAGGGCATCCTGGTGCGGGACAGCCGCCGGAAGTACGACCGCGCGTTCAGCGACGGACTCTATCTCTCGTGGCTCCTCGGGCAGATCGATCCAGAGCGGCCGTTGGCGCTGGTCGGCTACAGCTTTGGCGGGCTCGTGACGCTCGAGGCGCTCGCCGATCGCATGGAAGTGGATGCGGGAGCCTGGGCGGAGCGCCCCGGCCGCACCCATCTCGCGCTCGTCACGCCGGCGGTGCGGAGCGACGGACTCCTGCCGGGGGGGCCATATCGAGCGGCGGTCGAAGGCGTCGACCGATTGACGCTTCTGATCAACTCGCGCGATCGGGCGCTGCGGTTCTTCCGCTTCGTCGATCCGGCGGTCGGGGCCGATGCGCTGGG
>CAIWZS010000459.1 GCA_903917235.1 uncultured Planctomycetaceae bacterium
CATCGAATCGAGGCTGGGCCGGCCCTTCGACGCGGAGACGGCGACCCGCGTCAAGCACATGATCGCCAGCCATCACGGCGCCTACGAGTTCGGCGCCCCGAAGCTGCCGATGACGCTCGAGGCCCTCGCCCTCCACCACCTCGATCACCTCGACGCGAAGATGGCGGGGGCGATCCAACTCCTGAGCAACGAGGCGTCGATGGACGGGGGCTGGACGCAGTATCAGGCCGGCCTCGGCCGCAAGTTCTTCCGGGGTCGCGCGCCATGACACGCAAACGCCCGCAGCCGCCCGCGGCCCGGGGTCGCTCCGCGGGGATCGTGGGCGTGTTCCGACGGGCGGCCGGCGGGTACGGTTTCGTCCATCCCGAGGGCGCCCTTCCCGGCGATCGGTCGGGCGACATCCACGTCGCGGCCACGGCGACGCTCGACGCGGTCAGCGGCGACACCGTGCGGGTGCGACTCGCGTCGGGGCGCGAGGCCCGCCGCCCGGGTCCGGCCGGAGAGATCGTGGAGGTCGTGGCACGACGCACGACGCGATTCGTGGGCACCTACTTCGAGGCCGGCGGCGGCGGATGGGTCCAGGTCGACGGCACGGCCTTCGCGCGCCCGATTTCCGTCGGGGATCCGGGCGCGAAGGGGGTGCACGAGGGCCACAAGGTGGTGGTGGAACTCGTGCGATTTCCCACCCACCTTCGCGACGGCGAGGGGGTCGTCGTCGGCGTCCTCGGGCGGGCCGGCGACGTCGGGGTCGACACGCAGACGATCATCCACGAGTTCGCCCTGCCCGGCGAGTTTCCCGAGGCGGCGCTCGAGGATGCCCGCCGCCAGGCCCAGCGGTTCGACGAGACCGTGCCCGCCGACCGGCGGGACCTGACCGGGCGGACGATCATCACGATCGATCCGGTCGACGCCCGCGACTTCGACGACGCGATCTCGCTCGAGCGGGTCGAACGCGGGCACTGGCTGCTCGGCGTGCACATCGCGGACGTCTCGCACTTCGTCCGCGAGGGCTCGCCGCTCGATCAGGAGGCCCGCGCGCGGGGCACGAGCGTCTACCTGCCGGACCGGGTGATTCCGATGATCCCCGAGATCGTCTCGAACAACCTCGCCAGCCTGCAGCCCGGTCGCGTACGCTTCGCGAAGACCTGCTGGATCGAGTTCACCGCGGAGGGGGTGCCGGTCCATTCGGCTGTCGAATCGACCGCGATCAGGAGCGCGCGACGCTTCGCCTACGAGGAGGTCGACGTCTTCCTCGCCGACCCCGGCACCGCCGCCGTCGAGATGTCCGCCGCCGTGCGCGAGCTGCTCGGCCGGATGCGCGACCTCGCCCGCATCCTCCGCGCCCGCCGGACGGCGCGGGGCTCGCTCCAGCTGGAACGGCCGGAGGTGAAGATCGACCTGGATCGCGAGGGCCGCGTCGCCGGGGCCCATGTCGTCGCCAACACGGAGAGCCATCAGATCATCGAGGAGTTCATGCTTGCGGCCAACGAGGCGGTGGCCGGCGCGCTCGCCGCCGCTGCTGCCCCCTTCCTGCGGCGCATCCATGCCCCGCCCGATCCCCGCCGACTGCGGCAGCTCACCGAGTTCGTCACGGAACTGGGCTTCGAGGTGGACTCGCTCGAGAGCCGCTTCGAGCTGCAGCGCCTGCTCGATCTCGCACGAGGCCGACCGGAGGAGCACGCGGTGCACTACGCGGTGCTGCGCAGCCTGACCCGTGCCGTGTACGGACCCCAGGAGGAGGGACACTACGCGCTGGCGAGCGAGCGTTACTGCCACTTCACCTCGCCGATCCGGCGCTACCCCGATCTCACCATCCATCGCGCGCTCGAGCTCGTCGCGAGCGGCCGGCGGCCGCCGGCCGAGGGCCTGCTCCAGCTCGGCGAGCAGTGCTCCGATCTCGAGCGTCGCGCGGAGGCGGCCGAGCGGGAGCTCGTGAAGCTCAAGCTGCTGCTCTTCCTCCAGTCGCGCATCGGCATGGAGATGGAGGCGGTGGTGACGGGCGTCGAGGCCTTCGGCATCTTCGTGCAGGGGCTCCAGCTGCCGGCGGAGGGGCTCATTTCCATCGACGGCCTGCCCGACGACACCTACCGCTACGATCGGGCCAGCCACACGCTCTCGGGCCGGCGGGCCGGGCAGGTGTACCGGCTCGGCGACCGGCTCGAGGTCGCCGTCGATCGTGTCGACATCGAGCGTCGCGAGCTCCAGTTTCGGCTCGTGAACGGCGCCCGGTCGCGGAGTCGGCGACGTCCGCCACGCCCCGCCGTCCCCCGCGGACGTCCGGGCTCGAAACGCACCCCACACCGTCGAGGCCTCCGTGGCTGATCTTCTGGAAACGCCGCTCGCCGGCTGGCATGCATCCCATGGCGGCCGCATGGTCGACTTCGCGGGCTGGCGCATGCCGGTGCAGTACGCCTCGATCGTCGACGAGCACCTCGCGACCCGCCGCGCCGCCGGCATGTTCGACGTCTCACACATGGGACGGCTCGAGGTCGGCGGCCGGGACGCCATGCCGTGGCTGGAGTCGCTCCTCACGAGGCGTGTCGAGGACATCCGTCCGGGGCAGGTGCGCTACACGCTCGTCACGACGGACGAGGGCCCCGACGGCTGGACCGTGCTCGACGACGCCCTCGTCAGCCGTGACATGGATGCGGCGGACGGGACGCCACGGCTCGGCCTCGTGGTCAACGCGAGCAACAAACCGCGGGTCATGCGGTGGCTCGAGCGCCGACTGCCGCCGGCGGGTGTCACGCTCCGGGACCGGACCGCGTCCACGGCGATGATCGCGGTGCAGGGACCGC
>CAIWZS010000460.1 GCA_903917235.1 uncultured Planctomycetaceae bacterium
ACGTCGGCTCGCCCTCGGGAACGCGTGCGTCACCGCCATGGCCCGTCGTCGTCGCAATCCGTTCTATGCCGTGCTCGGGATCGTGGGGTTTGCCTTCACGATCACGGCCGTCAGCTACTGTCTGGCGGTGCTCCGGCTGGTCCGTCCGGTGACGCTCGTGTCCACCGCGGGCATTCATCCTCTGCACGCCCTGATGGATCGCCACGGGGCGGGAATCCTCGCGGCCGAGCTGCTTCTGCTCGCGGTCGCCACGGTGGGGGCCGTCTGGCTCGATCACGTCGAGGGCGAGCGCATCCTCGCAGCGCGCCGCGCCGAGCGGAATGGTCGTCGGGCGATCGATCGGCCCCCTGGTGACGACGCCACGGACCGGTCTGCGGCCGGATCGCCACCGTGACGGCATCGGCCGCCGACCGAGTCCGCCGGCTGCGGGAACGGATTCGGCACCTCGATCGCCTCTATTACGTCGAGGCCGCCCCCGAGGTCACGGACCTCGAGTACGACCGCCTCGTCGCCGAACTGCGGAGCCTCGAGGCCCGCCATCCCGAGCTCGTGACCACGGACAGCCCGACGCAGCGCGTCGGGGACGAGCCGATCGACTCGCTGCGACCGGTTCGCCATCGCGTGCCGATGCTGTCGATCGACAACGCCTACGATGCCGAAGAAATCGCGGCCTGGGGCCGACGGGTCGAGAAGCTGCTCGACCTCGATGCGACCGCGGATCCGGTCGAGTGGGTCCTCGAGCTGAAGATCGACGGCGTCGCCGTTTCCCTCACCTACGAACACGGGCTGCTGGCACTGGGTGCCACGCGCGGCAACGGGGTGGTCGGCGACGACATCACGCACAACGTGCGGACGATCCCCGGCGTGCCCCTGCGGCTCGAGCTCGACGACCCGCCCGCGACGGTCGAGATTCGCGGCGAGGTCTACATGGCGAATTCCGACCTCGTCACGCTCAACGAGCGCCAGGCGTCCGCGGGACTCGCGCCATTCGCCAACACGCGCAACGTCGCCGCGGGCAGCATCCGCCTCCTCGATCCGAGGGAGTGCGCCGCCAGACCGCTGCGCTTCCTGTGCCACGGCATCGGCGACGCCGCGGCGCTCGGCGTCACCTCGCAGGCCGACCTGCTCACGTGGGCGCAGCGCGCGGGCCTGCCCATCGCGCCCCACACCGACGTCTTCCGGTCGCTCGACGCCCTCGTCGAGCGCGGAACCGAACGGATCGAGCAGCTCCACACGCTCGACTTCGAGGTGGACGGCTTCGTGGTGAAGGTCAATGCGTTCAGCCAGCAGGTCCGGCTGGGCGCAACCGCGAAGAGCCCCCGCTGGGCGATCGCGTGGAAGTTCGAGAAGTTCGAGGCGACCACCCGGCTCGCCGGAATCCGGGTGCAGGTCGGACGGGGCGGCACCGTCACACCGGTGGCCGACCTCGAGCCGGTGGAGCTCGCGGGCACGATCGTGCGGCGGGCGAGCCTGCACAACGCCGACGAGGTCGCGCGGAAGGACGTGCGCGTCGGTGACGTCCTCGTCGTCGAGAAGGCGGGCAAGGTGATCCCCCACGTGGTGCGCGTGGAGAAACACCTGCGCACCGGGAGGCTGCCGGCGTGGCAGCCGCCGACCCATTGTCCGGAATGCGACACCGCGCTCGTCCGTGATCCGGACGGGGTCTTCATCCGCTGCCCGAACGTCGACTGTCCCGCACGGTGCCGCGAGCGGCTCCGCTTCTTCGCCTCACGGGGCGCGATGGACATCGAGGGGCTCGGCGACAAGCTCGTCGAGCAGCTGGTGGCTACGGGGCTGGTGACGACCTACGCTGATCTCTACGCCCTCACCCCCGAGCGCCTCGAGCCGCTGGAACGCATGGGCCGGAAATCGGCCGAGGCCCTCGTGCAGCAGATCGCCGCCAGCCGCGACCGGGGGCTCGTCCGCGTGCTCAACGCGCTGGGCATCCGGCACGTCGGACCCCGCGTCGCCTCCCTGCTCGCGCGCCGATTCCCCTCGATCGAGTCGCTCGCCGACGCCTCGGAGGAGGAGCTCGCCGCAACTCCCGAAATCGGTCCGGTGATCGCAAGGAGCGTCCGTGAGTGGTTTTCCGGAGACGAGGGCCGACGCACCGTCCGGGGCCTGCGGGCGGCCGGCGTGCGGCTCGACGTTCCGGACGCAGAGCGCGGTCGCGACGGGCCACTGACGGGTCGCACGCTGGTGGTCACCGGTACGCTCGAGGGCTACTCGCGGGAGGAGGCCGAGGAGGCGATCCGGCAGGCCGGCGGGCGCGCGGCGGGCAGCGTGTCGAAGAAGACCGACTACCTCGTGGCCGGTGCCGAGGCGGGCAGCAAGCTCGACAAGGCACGCACGCTCGGTGTTCCGGTTCTCGACGAGGCCGCGTTCACGCGGCTCCTGCGCGGCGGGTGACGGGGTGCGACGGCGACGCCGCCGCACCCCATGCGAGCCCGGTGAAGGGCACGGCGAACACGGCCATCGCGAGTCCCCAGAACGGCTCTCCGACCAATACGCCGACGGCGGGCCAGGCCACGAGCCCGAGCCGCGCGATCGCGGGCCGCACGGCCGATGCCCAGAGGCCGACGGCGAACGCCGCTTCGAATGCCGGGATCGCATGCGTGACAAGGTTCATGAGATACGTCGATCCCGCGTAGGCCGACGTCAGGTCGACGACGCGCGATTCCGCCCGGGCCGCCAGCCACCAGGCCGCGGTGCCATCCCACCACACGTCCCCCTTGAGCTGGGCGATCGCCGCGGCGAGTGCGATCACGCTGGCGTGCACCTGAAGCAGTCCGGTGGCGAGTCGCGCCCGCCAGGATGGCGCGGGGGGGGCGATCACGGCGGAGGCGACACGGCCTCGACCCGCGAGGACGCGGTCGAGCGACGGGGCGCGCGTCGCCGGCGCGACCGCCGTGCACCACGTCAGGATGACGAGGCAGTCGTCGGCGGGACCGGCGAGCATCGGGGCGCGGTGCAGGAGGAGCGACAGCGAGCAGGCCGCCGTCACCGCCACGACCGTCCCGCCCGCTCCGACCACGAGCGCGGCGAACGAGGCGACGGCGATCGCCCAGACGCCACGCGGCCCGAGCGCCGCGTCGACGACCGCCAGCCAGGCGCCATCGCCGCGCGAAACCCATGCGGCGGCGGACGCGGGCGTGACGAGACCTTCCGGTCCGCACCATCGGCCGAGGTCGCCCTGCCAGCTCCAGAGCAACGCCAGCCCGAGCAACCCGACGAGGATCCGCACGAGCGCGAGCGGACGCGGATCGGTCGGTTCGAACCAGAAGCGCATCCACACATCGCCGAGTCCACGGTCGTCCGGTGCCGGCGCGCGGGCGGCAGGTCCGCTCATGGCCGCGGCTCCGTCCCACCCGCCGGATCGCGACGCGGCACGACGACGGGCGCCACCGCCCCGGCGGGCTCATCGCGGATCAGCTGCACGTCGCCGTCGATCTCCCGCACCCGCGCCGCGAACGCCTCGTCCAGCCGCCCCGGATCGACGCCTCCCACGTCTGCACGAGCGCGCCGCAGCACGCGGAGGCGCACGTCGGGGCCGAAGGCATCGAACATCGCGGCCGCCACTCCGGCGGCGACGCGCGCGGTGCGATCCGGATCTCCCCCCGTCTCGGTGATGGCGCGGGCGAGGCGTCGCCAGCGTCGTGCCCGTTCGCCCGCCATGTCGCCGGGAAAGCGCAGCCGCTTCGCAGGGTCACCGAAGGGCGCGACCTCGAGCACATGATCCGCGTCCTCGGGCAGGCCGTACGTGAAGGGATAGTCAAACCCCAGATCGAGCCACGCCGGCGCGAGGAAGGGCGTGAAGATTTTCCCCTTGATCGTGCGCACGAGCAGCGAGGCGCCGCTGCTCGTGTTGCCGATGACGCACAGCGCGAGGCCGAAGAGGTAGATGGCCAGCGCGAACGTCACGGCGGCCCGCACCGGCTCGGCCGCGGCCCCGGGGAGCGCGCCCATCGACGCATCGACAGGGTGACTGGCTCGCGGTGGCATGGCAGGTCCGAGGACGCGTCGCTGGGCCGACGAGGAAGAATCGCGTTGACACGCGCGATCCGACCCCGATAATTATGCTTGGATCTCGGGCCCAGCGACTGCGAGCCCGACTCGAGCCCCAACATCGCGGGGGATTAGCTCAATTGGGAGAGCGTCTGGCTGGCAGCCAGAAGGTCAGGGGTTCGAATCCCCTATCCTCCATTCCTGCGGGGGCCGAGATCGCGTGGGCGGGCGGGGAGTTCGTGCCCCGTCGCGACCTGGCCGTTCCGGTCGGTGATGCGGGATTCGTGCTCGGCGCGACGGTCACCGAGCAGTTGCGGACCATCCGGGGCCGGCTCTTCCTCCCGACGGAGCATGGCGAGCGGCTCGCCGCGTCACTCGCAGCCGTCGGGATCGAGCCGCCGGAGTCGCCGACGTGGCTCGTCGAGGCGGCCGCCGAGGTGGCGTCGCACAACCACCGCCTCGCAACCCGAGCACGCGCTGACGCGGACGTCGATCTGGGCGTCGTCATCTTCGTGACACCCGGCGGCCTGCCTGCCCAGCACGAGGGCGCCCCGGGCCGCCCGTGGGCGGCCATCCACTCGTTTCCGCTCGCCTTCCGCTCGTGGGCCGCCGCGTACGGGCAGGGCGTCGCGCTCCGCACCGTCTCCGTCCGGCAGGTGCCCGAGGCATGCTGGCCGCTCCACGCCAAGGTGCGCAGTCGGCTCCACTATTTCCTCGCCGATCGCGAGGCGCACGCCGCCGAGTCCGGCGCGCGAGCCGTGCTCGCCCATGCCGACGGGCGGATCAGCGAGACCTCCACCGCGAACGTCGCGATCGTGCGCTCGGGCGTCGTGATCACGCCCCCCGCCGCCGACGCGCTGCCCGGCATCAGTCTCGCCTTCACACGCTCGCTCGGCGAGCGGGCCGGCATCCCGTGGGAGTCCCGCTCCCTTACCGCCGATGACCTCGCGACCGCGGACGAAATCCTGCTGACGAGCACGCCGAGCTGCCTGCTGCCCTGCACGCGTGTGGACGGACGCCCGGTCGGCGGCGGATCACCGGGAGACGTCTACCGCACGCTTCTCGAGGCGTGGAGTCGGGCAGTCGATCTCGACATCGCGAGGCAGGCCGCCCTGGCGGCGGGCATCCACACCGCGCCGGCCCGCTGAGCGGCACCTTCGTTCGAGGAACCATCCGTGAAGAACGGCACGATCGAGGCTCCGCAGACCGTGCAGTACGCCGTGCGGCACACCACCACCTACCGCTATTCCGAGGCGGTGCCGGTGTGCCACAACGAGATTCACCTCGTGCCGCGGGCGCTGCCGCGGCAACGGGTCATGGAGACGGCGCTCGTCGTGGAGCCCGCGCCGGCGGGCGTCTCGTCATCGGTCGACTACTTCGGCAACACCTTGGGGTTTTTCTCGATCGAGGAAGCCCACGAGCAGCTCGTCGTCGCGGCCTCGAGCCGCGTGGCGGTGGACGCGCCTCCGCCCTGGACGGACCTGCCCGACATCCCGTGGGAGCAGGTGCGGGACGCCGTCGGCGGGCCGCCGCGCAACGGCACGGTCACGGCACGGGAGTTCGTGTGCGAGTCGCCGCTCGTGCGCTCGGCATCCACCCTCGCCGCGTGGGCATCGAGCTCGTTCTCTCCCGGCCGGCCATGGGCGGATGCGCTCCTCGACCTCACCCGCCGCATCCATCGGGACTTCGTCTACGATCCCACCGCCACGACGACGAGCACGCCGGTCGAGGACGTCTTCGCGCTGCGCCGCGGTGTCTGCCAGGATTTCGCGCACCTCCAGATCGCCTGCCTCCGGTCGCTCGGCCTCGCAGCCCGCTACGTCAGCGGCTATCTCTGCAACGAGCGGCGGGTGCATGGCTCGACCGGCGAGGGCGCCAACGACGCCGGCATGGTCGGGGCCGACGCATCGCACGCGTGGCTCGCCTGCTGGGGTGGGCCCGAGATCGGGTGGATCGACGTCGATCCCACGAACGACTGCCCGGCGGGCGTCCTGCATGTGACCGTCGCGTGGGGACGCGACTACGGCGATGTGAGTCCGGTGAAGGGCGTCTGCGTCGGCGGGGGCACGCACGTGATGGACGTGGCCGTGCACGTGCGTCGGACGGCGTGAGGCGCACCGAAACGCCGACGCACTCGACGCCGCGGATCAGTCGATGTGCGCGAGCTCGCACAGGAGGCTCGTCGCGACGGCGGGGGGACAGCTCCAGACGAGGAAGAACAACGACTCCCGCGCGAGCCGTTCGGCCGGGTGACCGCGCACGAAGCCCGCCCCCTTGGCCGCCGTGAGGGCGGCCTGCGCCGAACGCGTCACGAGGCCGTTGGCATCTCCCCGCAGGCGGTCGCGCGCGGCGATCTCGATCCCGTTCACGGCGGCCTCGCGGAGTCGCCCCGTCAACGCCGCCGCCTCCGCCGCGAGGCTCTCGGCGATCGCGCGCAGATGGGGACGAGTGTCCCCCTCGGCCGCGATGAGCCGCACGGCAGCCCGCGTGGCGCCGAGGGCCAGCGCCGTGGTCGCCAGGCCGCCGGAGCGCGGGGCGTCCGTGGCGGCGACGATCACCGCGGCGGGCCGCACGGACTCGAGCCGCACCGCGGACGTACGGCTGGCCGAGAGTGCGAGCATCTCCATGGGCGGCTCGATCGAGAGGCCGGCAGCCGGGACCGGCACCACGAAGAACAGCCGCTCTCCCGCAGCTGTCGCGGCACCGGTGACGATCGTGTCCGCCTCATCGGCGCCGGTGACCCACGGACAGAGGCCGTCGAGTCGCCATGCGTCACCATCCCGGGTGGCTGCGAGAACCGGCTTCCCGACGTGCTGGCGGCTCGTCGTGATCTGCGACACGCCCACGGTGGTGAACGACTCGCCCCGGGCGAGCGGCGGCAGGTAGCGCCGACGCACGTCCGCGGCGGCCGTCGCGATGATCCTGACCGCGGCAGCCCACTGCGACATCACGAGTGCGGTCGTCAGACATTCCTCGGCGACGATCGTCAGCAGCTCGAGAAGCGGCCACTCGCCCGCCGCGCTGCCACCGACGTCGGCCGGAACGAAAGCGGCGAGCACCCCGCTCTGCGCGAGCGCGTGCATCGCCCCGCTCGACCAGGGGCCTTCGACGGCCGTCCTCCCGGCCACGACGCGAAGCGCCGCTGCCACGTCGGCCAGCGTGTTTGCATCGGGCGGCGCGGATCGGGGGGTGATCATGGGTTCCACGACGAGCCGCCGGTGCGGGGCCGAACGAGCGTGGCGGCTGGCGCGCTGCGCCCGAGGGCCGCGCGACCACGAGCCGCCTCATCGATTCAGAAGCATCCGGGATACCGCCGTGTATACTGCCGCCACTTCTGGCAGGCGACCTCCTCCCCTCCTCCCCACGTCCGGAGTCCCACCATGAGCCGTGCAGAAGAAGCCCCCGCCGCCATCGCCACCCCCGCCTCGAACGGCGTCGCCCCAGTCGTCGGACCGCTCGCACCGCCGCGCCTCGACGAGCTTTCACCCCAGAATCTCTACGCCAAGTGCCGTGCGCTCGCGCACAACCTCTGGTGGAGCTGGCACCCCGAGGTGACCAACCTCTTCCGCGAGCTCGATCCGGTGCGCTGGCGGCAGCTCGACCACAACCCGATCGCGCTGCTCGCCGAGTTCACGCCGGAACGGCTGGAGAGCCGGGCGGCCGAGCTCGTGCTCTACAGCCGCATCAATCAGGCCTACCGCAGGCTCAAGGAGTATCTGGCGGGTGAGAACACCTGGTGCACCGTGCACGCGGGCGTGCTCGGCTCGAAGCCCGTCGTCTACTTCTCGGCCGAGTTCGGCATCCACGAGTCGGTGCCGGTCTACTCCGGCGGCCTCGGCGTGCTCGCAGGAGACCACATCAAGAGCGCCAGCGGGCTCGGGATTCCGCTCATCGCGGTGGGGCTCTTCTACAACCAGGGCTACTTCCGCCAGCAGCTCGACATCGACGGCTACCAGCACGAGGAGTACCTGCAGACTCGCGTCGACGCGCTGCCGATCGAGCCGGCAATCGACGTGCACGGCAAGCCGGTCCACGTGCACATGGATACCCGGAGCGGCGTGCTTCACGCGAAGGTGTGGAAGATGGCGGTCGGGCGGGTGAGCCTCTACCTGCTCGATTCGGACGTCGAGGGCAACTCACCCGAGGATCGACTGCTCACGAGTCGCCTCTACGGTGGTGACAATCGCGTGCGGATTCGCCAGGAACTGATCCTCGGGGTCGGCGGAGTGAAGGCGATCCGGGCGATGGGCATCGTGCCGGGCGTCTATCACCTCAACGAGGGCCACTCGGCGTTCGCCACCCTGGAGGCGGTGCGGGGCCGCATGGAACGGGACGGCTACCCGTTCGACGACGCCGTCCGCCGGGTCGCCCGGCAGACGGTCTTCACCACGCACACGCCCGTGCCGGCCGGACACGACCGCTTCGACGCGGGCCTGATGGAGGAGCACCTCGGACCAACCCGGGACGCGATGGGCATCTCGCACGACCAGCTCATGGGGCTGGGCCGGGTCGAGCCCCACAACCACTCCGAGCCCTTCTGCATGACCGTGCTGGGGCTCAAGATGTCGCGGCGGGCCAACGCGGTCAGCGCCCTGCACGGCCACGTGAGCCGGCGCATGTGGGCGAACCTCTGGCCGTGGCGGGTCGAGGAGGAGGTGCCGATCGGCCACATCACCAACGGCGTGCATGTGCCGAGCTGGCTGTCGTGGCAGATGCTCATGCTCTACGACCGCATCTTCCCGGCGAACTGGTTCCGGCGGATGGGCGAGCCGGACATCTGGCAGAAGATTCACGAGTGCGATCCCGGTGAGCTGTGGGAGACGCACTACGCCCTCAAGAACCTGCTCCTGCAGTTCGTGCGCCGGCGGCTCGCCCGGCAGTGCCGGCGACGCGGCGAATGCGACGAGGCGGTCGAGATCGCCCGCACGGTGCTCGATCCCAACGTGCTCACGATCGGCTTCGCCCGACGGTTCGCCACCTACAAGCGGGCCGATCTCGTGCTCGCCGACCTGGACCGGCTGCACAAACTGATCACCGACCCGATGCGTCCGATCCAGATCATCTTCGCCGGCAAGGCGCATCCCGCGGACGAGCCGGGCAAGTCGCTCATCCGCCGCATCGCGAACCTCCGCAACGACCCGCGGTTCGCCGGACGCGTGGTGTTCGTCGAGGATTACGACATCAATGTCACGCGGCACATGGTGCAGGGCGTGGACGTCTGGCTCAACAACCCGCGTCGCCCGCTCGAGGCATCGGGGACGAGCGGCCAGAAGGTCGTCCTCAACGGGGGCCTCAACTGCTCCATCCTCGACGGCTGGTGGGCCGAGGCGTTCGACGGCCGCAACGGCTTCGCCATCGGTCGTGGCGAGACGCACTCCAACGACGAGATCACCGACCGCCGTGACGGCGAGGCGCTCTACCAGGTGCTCGAAAAGGAGGTCATCCCGCTCTTCTATGACCGCGACTCCGACGGCCTGCCGCGCACGTGGATCAAGATGATGATGAACTCGATCAGCTCGCTGGCCTGGCGGTTCAGCGCCCATCGCATGGTGATGGACTACGCCCGGGCATGCTACGTGCCGGCCGCCGGCGGCGTGTCATGCGACATGGCGAGCCGTTGACTTCACGCAGTGCGAGGCGCCGGGCGGGACTGCCCACGCCCTGAGAGCCGGCGTACGCCGACAAGCGCAGGCAGGATGCCGGAGCGACGAGGCGTCGAGTGAGAGCCGAGGCCTGGAGGGCCGGAGCGAGCGTCCGGCGACGGGGCGTGGGCAGTCCCGACCCTCGCTGGACGCGACCGAAGGTGGTGCGGCGCGGAGCGTCAGTCCTCGACGACGCGCTTCCCGCGGAGGAGATGGTGGTAGTGCTGCGCGAAGCGATGGGCCTCGTCGCGCACGTATTCGAGGAGCCGCAGCGAGTAGGAGTCGCGGGACAGCCGCAACGGCTCGGAGCGTCCCGGCACGAAGACCTCCTCCTCGCGCTTCGCCAGCGAGATGATGCAGGGGGCAGCCACGCCGAGCGACTCCACGGCCTCGAGCGCCGCCCCGAGCTGTCCCTTGCCTCCGTCCACGAGGAAGACGTCCGGCAGCGGCGCGCCGTCGCGCACGAGTCGGGCGAACCGCCGAGACACCACCTCGTGGATGCTGCGGAAGTCGTCGATGCCCTCGACGGTCCTGATCCGATACCGCTTGTACCCCGGCTTGAATGGCAGGCCGTCGATGAACTGCACGAGGCTCGCCACCGTCTCGTTCCCGGCGAGGTGCGCGATGTCGACGCCCTCGATCACGCGGGGGGGACCGGCGAGGCCGAGCACCTTCGCGAGGCCCGCGAGCCCCTTCTTCGGGTCGACGAGGAAGACCTCTGGCTGGACGTGCTCCTCGAGATCACCCCGCTCGGCGAGCGTCTCCAGGAGCCGGATCTCGTCGCGAAGCCGGGCCGCCCGCTCGAACTCGAGCGTCCGTGACGCCTCGAGCATCTCCGCCCGCATGTCGTCGAGCAGGCGGCGCTTGCCCCCGTCGAGAAAGGTCTTGAGGCGGCCGATGTCGCGGCGGTACTCGTCCTTGGAGATGCGCAGGTTGCAGGGCGCCGTGCACTGCCCTATCGAGGCGAGCAGGCAGGGGCGAAACCAGCGCCAGCGCTCGTCGTCGGCGTCGATGTCGAGCGTGCACGTGCGGAACTTGAAGATCCGCTGCAGCACGACGATCGCACCCCGCAGGCTGCCGGCGCTCGTGAAGGGTCCGTAGAGCTTCACCCCCTTCCGCCGTGGCGTCCGCGTGAACTCGACCCGGGGATAATCCTCGTGGGTCGTGATCTGCAGGTAGGGAAACGTCTTGTCGTCCTTGAGGTCGGAATTGAAACGAGGCTGAACGTCCTTGACGAGCCGGCTCTCGAGCAGCAGGGCGTCGACCTCGCTCTCCGCCTCGAGGAAGTCGATATCGCGAATCTCCGCGACCAGGTCGGCCGTCCGGCGATCCTCGGCGGCAGCCTTGAGAAAGTAGCTGCCGGCCCGCGCCCGCAGATTCTTCGCCTTGCCGACATAGATGACGCGGCCGGCGGCGTCCTTCATCAGGTAGACGCCCGGTGTCGCGGGAAACGCCTTCACCTTCTCCGCCGCCGCCGACCGGTCGCGTGCGGCCGCCGCGGCATCCGTGTCGGCCGGCGTCGTCTCAGCCGCCGGACCGGGCCCGCCGAGCGATTCCCGTTCGGCGGCTGTGGAGGATGCCCGGGCGTCGTCGGCATCAGGATCACGCATCACCGCATGATAGACATCCGGAGCGCATCCGACTCGGGTGGAGCAGCGGTCGGACGGCCGGCACACGTCTCCTTGAGCCTGCCGCACCGCGGATCGCTCGAGGGGTCGGCGACCGTCGTGCCGACGCCACGCGTTCGGTCATGACCGGTGGCCCCCACCCGGCCCTTACGCGACGGTCTGCTCCGCCGACAACGCGGTGGCCGCGAGCCGATTTCCGTTGACGGCATCCACCACGCCCGACTGGCCCGCGACGAGACGCACCTGGAACTTTCCGGACTGGATCGGCAGTTCAGGCATCCGAATGTCGTACGTACGACCATCGGGCGACGCCGTGAAGTCGATCCGTCCCACATACGCTTTCAGTTGCGCGCTCGAAAAGGGCAGATTGAACCGCGGTGCACCGTCCGGCTGACCAGAGAAGTACAGGCCACGGAGCCTGTCGGTAAACCCGGTCACGGGACGATCAAAGGTCACCCGGAACGAATCCAGACCCGTGAACGTGATGGATGCCGTGGGCCTCTGTCGGTCGAACGTGACCGTCGTCGAGGCGGTGCTGCCGCTGGCAGCCTCGGTGGCACGGATCACCTGCGAGCCCTCGGGAATCGTGACACGACGACTGATGAAGGACCATATGCCCCGCGGATTCGCCTTGACGGTACCGAGCGTATCCCCTCCCTCGAGGGCGAGCGTGACGGTGGAGCGGGGCGTGGCCATTCCCGTGAACCGGGGTGCCGTGGCGGCCGTGATGCCGTCGCCCTTTAATCCCGTGTCCGAACACGAGCACAACGCGACGGTAAGACCCATCGTCTGCGACGTATGCACCGCGGCCACTTCCGGCATCGACGACACGACGGCCATGAGTGCCCGGTTTTCGAGGCTCTCCATCCCCAACCGACCACGCGAGTCGGCCTTGCGGTCCCGCCTCATGAAACGTCGCATGACAGCCATCCTTCCTGGGTTTTCCGATTCCGGCCGTGTCCCGTGACCACATCCGAGTGTACGCAGCTGCCGCGGGATTGGTTCATCCGCCCCGCCTGACGGCTCATCCGGCCCCGACGACCGCGCGAAGATCCCGTTCGATCGCGTCAAGCCTGTCCTCGAGGCCGGAGCGCGTGGCCGCGAGATCCGCGGCCGACCCGGGCGGAGCGACGGCGAAGAGGTAAAACTTGATCTTCGGCTCGGTTCCCGAGGGTCGTGCGGCCACTGCGTTCCCCAGTGGAGGGAAGCGGCCCGGGCCGCCGGACCCGGCCCCGGGGAGCCCGGCGAGGTCGAAGATCACGAGGTCCGAGGAAACGCCGGCATACGATTCCGGCACGCCGCCGGGCCTCCACGTCGTGAGGCTCGCCTGATCCCGCGTCCGGACGACCTCGAGGCCCCCGAACGACGAGGGGGCCGCGGTGCGCAGGGCCGACATGATCTCCCGCATGCGATCCATGCCGCTTGCGCCCGGCAGCATGATCGACACCTGCCGTTCCGCATGGCAGCCGTGCCGCAGATGCAGTTCGTCGAGCAGGTCATGGGGCGTGCGTCCCTGCGAGGCGAGACCGGCGGCCTGCTCGGCCATGAGCAGGGCCGCCACCGCCGCGTCCTTGTCCCGCACGTGCGTCCCCGCGAGATAGCCGTGCGACTCCTCGGCGCCGAAGACGAAGCGCTCCGGGCCGTGTCGGTCGATCGCCTGCCCGATCCACTTGAAGCCGACGAGGAGCGTGTCGTCGACCGTGAGCCCGCGGGCCTCGGCGACACGCCGCACGAGGCCGGTCGTCACGAGCGTCGTGACCACGAAGTCGCCTGCCTCGAGGCCGCTGCGGGCCTCGCGTCCGGCGATCGCCTGGACACAGAGGAGCGCCGCGAGCTGGTTGCCCGTGAACGTGCGCCACGCCGCGCCCGCCGCCCGACTCACGGGCGCGGCGGCCCCGAGGCGGTCGCAATCGGGATCGCTCGCGAGCACGAGGTCGTCTCCCCGCTGCCGCGCCTCCTCGATCGGACCGCCGAGCACGGCCGGGTTCTCGGGATTCGCCACGTGCCCGGGGACGTTCGGGAAGTCCCCGTCGGGCTCTTCCTGGGGTCCGTACAGACGGAGTCGTTCGAATCCAGCTCCGCGGAGCACCGGCACCACGGCCGAGGCGCCGACACCGTGCAGCGGCGTGTACAGGATCGAGACGCCTCGCGGTCCGGGAGACGACTGGGCGAGCACCGCCCTCACGAAGGCCGGATCCATCTCCTCCTCGACGAACACGACTCGTCCATCGGCCACGCCCTGCTCGAATGGCTCGCGCCGCACCGTCTCGACACGCATCACCCGTTCGATGATGCCGGCGTCGTGCGGCGGCGACACCTGCACGCCGCCCTCCCAGTACACCTTCACCGCATTGTCCGACGGTGGATTGTGGCTCGCGGTGACCATGATGCCGCAGGTCGCTCGCTGCTGCCGTACGGTGAACGAGAGCTCCGGCGTGCTCCGGTAGCCACGGAGAAAGAAGACGCGAAATCCGGAGGCGAGCAGCACCTCGGTGCAGAGCCTCGCGAAATGCTCCGACCGGTGCCGCGTGTCGTAGGCGATCGCGCACGTCGGCTCGACACCCGGCGGGATCGCGCCGAGTACGTAGTCGGCGAGCCCCTGCGCGCTCTCGCCGATGGTTCGATCGTTGATCGCGTTGCAGCCGACCGGATACATGCGGCCACGGCGACCGCCCGTGCCGAAGGGAATCACGGTCCAGAAGACGTCGTCGAGCTCCTTCCAGCCGGCGGGGCCGGGCTGCGTCGCGTCGATGCGGAGGCCCAATTCCGGGGCGTCGCCGGCGTAGCGCGACTCCGTGAGCCAGTCGCGCATGCTGGTGGCGGAATGCTCGGTGATCCAGCCCGCAGCGTGCGCGGCGGTGAGGAGGTCGAGCCGGCGGGCCAACGAGGCCTCTGCGGGCTCGGCGCCACCACCGAGCGGCGCGGAGGCGACTCGATCGACGGGAGCGGTCACGGCGTGAATCTCTCGCGAGGAAGGGCGAACGGCACGGTCGCCTTTTATACTCCCCGTCGCCATGACGAAAACCGACTCCACCGACGACCCGCTGATCGTGAGCGTGTCAGGCCTGCGCGGCGTGGTGGGCGGATCGCTCACGACCGACGTCGCGCTCCGCTACGTGACGGCGTTCTCCGCCGGCCTTCCGCCGGGCGCGATCGTCGTCGGCCGTGACGGTCGGGCGTCCGGGCCCGCCCTCGCGGCCGCCATGATCGACCGCCTCACCGAGCTCGGCCGCGACGTGATCGACTGCGACGTAGCCGCGACGCCGTCGATCGGCATCGCGGTGCGTGCGACGGGAGCGATCGGAGGCGTCCAGATTTCCGCGAGCCACAACCCCGCCCGCTACAACGGCATCAAGCTGTTTTCCGCTGCCGGCCGGGTGCTCGATGCGGCCGCGGGCCGCGCCGTTCGCGACCGGTTCGACACCGCCGCACCGTGGACCGCAGCCGGCGCGCCGGGAAGGTCGAGGACGCACGACGCCGCCCGGGATCATGTGCATCTCGTGAGCGACATCGTCGACGTCCCTGCGATCAGGCAGCGGCGGCTCCGGGTCTGGATCGACTGCTGCCACGGGGCCGGGAGCCGCGCGGCCCTTCCGCTTCTCGAACGGCTCGGCTGCGACACGGTGGTCGTGGGTGGCGATGCCGACGGCCGCTACGAGCACGACCCGGAGCCCACGGAGGGCAACCTCGCCGCGATGCTCCCGCGCGTCGCCGCGGCCGGCGCGGACGTCGGGTTTTTTCAGGATCCTGATGCCGATCGGCTCGCCATCGCGGATCCGACCGGCCGCTACCTCGGCGAGGAGGCGACGCTCGCGCTGGCCGTCGATGCCGTGCTGTCGCGTCGATCCGGTCCGATCGTCGTCAACTGTTCGACGAGCGGCATGGCAGCCACGCTCGCCGCCCGGCACGGCGCTCCATGCCACGTGTCCGCCGTCGGCGAGGCGAACGTCGTGGACGCCATGCTCGCGACGCGGGCGATCCTCGGTGGCGAGGGAAACGGCGGCGTGATCGACCCACGGGTCGTGCTCGTCCGAGACAGCCTCGTGGCCATGGCGATCGTGCTCGACCATCTGGCCGCGCACCCGGGCACCGACCTGACGGCCTGGGCCGGCACGCTGCCTCGCCTCGTCATGCGGAAGACGAAGGTCGAACTCTCGCCCGACCTGCGCGGCCCGGGCCTGCCCGATGGTCTCGAGCGGATCGCAAGGGCGTTTCCCGAGGCGCGTGCCAGCCGCCTCGATGGCCTGCGTCTCGACTGGCCCGGTGGGTGGCTGCTCGTCCGTGGCAGCAACACGGAGCCGATCGTGCGGATCATCGCCGAGGGCGAGGACGCTGCGCGCGTGACCGCGGCGATCGACCGTGCCACCGCGCAGCTCGTCGGATCATCGGCGGACACGTGATCGCCTCGCGTGGGGACGCCCCCGCTCCATGCGGCGGCGAAGGGGACCGTGCGATCTCGAGGATGAACACACCCCCCGACGGTCTGCGTGCCGCCTACGAGGCGACCTCCTACCATGTGCCCGACACGCCGGTCGGCCCACTCACGATCCGGTGTGGCTGCATCACGGAGGAGCTCGACCGCCTCCTCGACGTGGCGGGCAGCATGACGTGGGCATTCGTGAGTGCCGCCAATCCCGGCTCGGTGAGACTCGATCCGTCGGAGAATCTCCGGAGACACGAGGCGCTCCTCCACCATCTGAGGCGACATGCCCTCCCCTGTCACCCCGGCGTGGGCATCGGCGATGACGGATCGTGGCCGGCCGAGGAGAGCGTTCTGGTGCTCGGGCTCGACGAGACCGCAGCACTCTCGCTCGGTCGGACCTTCGGCCAGCGGGCAGTGGTCGTCGGGGAACGCGGCCGGCCGGCCCGGCTCGCATGGATCACGCCGGACGAAACGGGGCTGGCACGCCGCTGAAAACCCCACGGCGCCGACGCGGTGGCGATTCCGCCAGGGGGATATCGACACTGCCTCACGACCCACCCGTGCACCGTCTGTCGGCGGCAATCCGGCCTATGACACGGCGGGTACCGCCCGCAGCCGAACACGGATGGCATGGTCGCGTAGAATGTGGGTGGAAGGTACATCCGGCTTGAATCGGGCGACCCACGCGGCCGCCCGGGCCAACCTCGCGAAAGCAAAGGTGGTGACCTGACTGGGCAACCGGTCAGGAGGATGTGCGCCGGGGAGTTCCGGCCGCCAGTGGGCGGCCGGAGCCACTGGCGAAGCTTTCGAGGATCGTCCTGGTCCTGCGGCCGGAGCCGCGGGGGACGGCCGCGGGAGCCCTTCCGGGAATGGTACGGAAGGGAGACTGCGATGCCGATCGGATATCCGTCGATTCGAGTGGACGAATCCAACCCCCGCCACCATCTCTGGTGCAACAACGGCACCTGGTGGGTGCACTACACGATCCACTTCGACTGCCGGAAGCGGCGCATCCGTCGGTCGCTCCGCACCCGGTCGCTCGACATCGCCATCCGCCGGCGGGACGAACTCCTCGCCCGGCTCGCCGGCCAGGGCGAGACGGTGCCCGAGCGACGCATGCCGCGGCCGGCCGCGCTCGTTCCCATGAGCCCGGACGCCACCCGTGACGTCCTGCTGATCGCGTGACCGGCCCTGCTTCGCCGCGTTGTTCGTCTCTGCTCGATGCCCTGAATGCGTTTCGTCGTGCGTTCCCCCT
>CAIWZS010000461.1 GCA_903917235.1 uncultured Planctomycetaceae bacterium
CCGTATTTTCGGGCGTTGTCCAGCAGATTGAACAGGATGGTCCGGATCGTCCCGGCGGCCATCTCGCAGCACACTCCCGTCGGCAGATCCCGGCGACGCACGCATTCGGACTCGCGCATCAGCTGGAAATCCCTGATGGTGGTGTCGATCACGGCGGCGACGTCCGCAGTCCGCCGGCTGCTTCTATCATCCGCCCGGAACACGGCCGCGAGGTTCCGGTCGAACAGCTCCTCGAGGCGTCCCATCGCGGTGGTCAGCGCGTCGAGGTGCGAACGGACGGTCTGGGCCAACCCGGGATACTTCATGCGGAGCGTCCGCATCTGGAGCCGCATCACCGTGAGTGGCGTGTGCACGTCGTGCGTCAAGACCGAACTCGCCGTCTCGACCAGTCGGCGGTAGCGTCGCTCACCATCTCGCAGCTCCTGCTCGCCACGGATCCGCCTGGCAACCTCGTGCTGGAGCCTGCGGTTCATCGTCTGCACCTTGATGATCCCGATCACCGCGACGACCAAACCGACCGCGAGCATCGCGAGAAGCCACGGGACCCACGCGGGCAGGCCCCTCCGCACCGGCATGTCCAGGAAGCCCGCGAACTCATAGTCGGCCGGCAGCCTCCCGACGCTCGCGAACATGTCGCGCACATGCCTCCAGCGGGCGATGCTCATGTAGCCCGGTTCGACGAGGTCGGCGCGAATCATCTGGCGGAGTTTGTCGGCCTCATACGCCAGATGCTCCCGGGATTTCCCCTGCGTGTTGCACGTGGCGAGGATGAAATCGATGAACTCGTCCGGATGATCCATCGACTCCCGGAGACCGCGAAACGTGGCCTCGCGAAACCGTTCACAGAGGCCACGCCGGTGGGCGAGCGTGTGCTCGAGCGTGAAGAGCACGTCGCCATACAGGTCGATCCCCGCCGACCGGGGCACGAACAGCACGTAGCGATGCTCCTGCCCCATGACCCGGAACCCGTCGTTCGTCGTGTACACCTCCGTCGCGTCGACGTGCTCGAGCCGTTCGGGGCCCACTGCCGAACGTGCATCCGCGTACTGCACCCGTGAGAGGTCGAGCCCGGAGGCCACGAGGTAGGCGTTGATCTCCTCGCGCGCGTGCGGGGGACAATGAATCGTCCTGCCATCCAAGTCGAGGACGTTGTCGATGCCCCTGTCGCGCGACGCGAGCAGCGAGATCGCCGAGTGCTGCATGATCGCGCCGAGCACGACCACCGGCTTGCCCTCGAAACGTGTGATCATGAGTCCGGAGTTGGCCACGCCAAAATCGGCGCGGCCCGCGAGCACCGCGCCGACGGCGTCGATGTCCGGCCCTCCCTCGATCAGCCGCACGTCCAGCCCGGCTTCGCGGTAATAGCCCCGCACCTGCGCGGCGTAGAAGGCGGCGAACTCGAACTGATGGCGCCAGTTCAGTTGCACGGTCACAGGCACGAGGTTGTCAGAAGTCCGGCCCGCTCGGCTCGGGGCAGCGGCAAAACCGACTGCTGACGTGAGGACCAACATGCCCCACCCGCCGATCCAGAGCGTCGCTCGCAGACCTTTCACGCAGCGGAACCTCCCGCTGAGCGGGTGCTTGAGCATCGAGAGACAAGAGCGCCGTTGTCTGGGTCGGCCGGGTTCCCGGGCGGGAAGAATGCTATCCTAGCGGCCCGTGTGGGCGGCCGGTCGTGTGGGCGTTCCGCCAACGCCGGACGAGCACCTCGGCCTCACGGTTGGGGATGGAGGAGCCGCTCGGGATCGGTCCAGAGCGCGTATGCCCGCGACTTGGGGGGGCCGAGGTACCTCGATGCGTCGAGCCCGTGCCTGCGGAGCGAACCCTGAGGTGCGGTCGCGGCCCGGCCAACCCGTGTGGCGGCCTCGTGTCGCCGGAGCACGTCGCGAAAGCGGGTGCCGCGGCCGCCTTTCCCGCGGATCACCCAGGTCCGGGACGGGCGGCGGAATCGATTAGCATTTCGGAACGCCCGGCCGGTCGCCCGCGAACGGACGCCCGGAGCAGTGAAGGAGCACTTGATGATTTCGTTTCGGTTTGAGCATGTCTGCGTCGAGTCGTTCGGCCTGCATTTCCCCACCACACTCCTGTCTTCCGCGGAGATCGAGGAACGGATCGCGCCGGCCTACCAGCGGCTGAGGATCCCGACCGGCACGCTCGAACGGGTCAGCGGCGTCAGCACCCGGGGCATGTGGCCCACCGACGTCACGCCGAGCTCGGTGGCCACCGTGGCCGCCCGCGAAGCCCTCGATCGCTCGGGGTTTCGCCCCGACCAGATCGGCGCCCTGATCAACTGCTCCGTCTCGCGGGATTTCTTCGAGCCGGCCACCGCCTGCCTCGTGCACCACAACCTCGGCATCCCCGAGGAATCGCTCGTGCTCGACATCACCAACGCCTGCATCGGGTTCAGCGACGGGATGATCATGCTGGCCCATTTGATCGAGGCCGGCACCGTGCAGGCGGGCATCATCTGCTCCGGCGAAAACATCTCGAAAGTGGTCCATACCACCTGCGAGCAACTGCTCCGCGATCATGGCATCACCCGCGAGAAGCTCCTGCAGATGCTCCCCACGCTCACGCTCGGCTGCGGCGCCGTTGCGGCGGTGCTCTGCCACGACAGCATCGCCACCAGCGGCCACCGCTTCGTCGGCGGCGTGGCCCGCTCGGCATCGCAGCATCATCAGCTCTGCATCGGCAACGGCGACTTCAGCGTCGGCCAGGGCGAGGAGATCGCGCCGATCATGACCTCCGACGCGGCGCAGCTGATGATCGCGGCCGCGAAGCTCGGCGGCCGCGCCTTCCCCGACGTCACCCGATCGCTCGGCTGGTCGAAGGACCACGTCGATCACGTCTTCTGTCACCAGGTGGGCCGGCAGGTCAACGAGGCCTTCTACCGCGAGATGGGCCTCGACTTCGACAAGGATTTCGCGATCTACAAGCGCTACGGCAACATGGTCTCGGTGGCCCTGCCCGCGGCGCTCGCGATCGGCGTCGACGAGAAAGACATCCAGCCCCGGGAGAAGGTGCTGCTCACCGCATTCGGCAGCGGGCTCAACACCCGCTTCCTCGGGTTTGAGTGGTAGTCGCCATGAGCGGACTCCCGCCCCCCGACCGCGCATCCCACCGGGCCGATCACGATCCGCCTTCGTTCCCCTACGGGCCCTCGTATCCGTTTCGATCCAGATTCGCCACGGTCGGCCAGGGGGACGGCGGCAACGGCCCGCGCAGGCCGGGCCACCGGATGCACTTCATCGACGAGGGGCAAGGGCCCGTCGTCGTCTGCCTGCACGGCAATCCCACCTGGGGCTTCCTGTTCCGCAACCTGGTCGCGAGCCTGAGGCACCGCCACCGCGTGATCGTGCCCGACCATGTTGGCTGCGGGCTTTCCGATCGGCCCGCCGACGTCCTCTTCCGCGCGGCCGACCGCATCGACCACCTGGAGGCGCTGTTCGACGAACTGGGGATCCGCTCTTTTTCGCTCGTGATGCACGACTGGGGCGGCCCGATCGGCACCGGCCTCGCGGTGCGCCGCCCGGAAGACGTGGAGCGGCTCGTCTACTTCAATACCACGCTCGCCGAGATGGACCTGCTCCCCGGCATCATCCGTCGGGCGACCTCGCCCCTGATCGGCCGAATGCTCACGCAGCACACGATGCACTTCGTGAAGCTGCTCACGTCCCGCGGCGTCGTCCATTCCCTGCCGCGCGAAATCACGCAGGGCTACCACCGCCCTTACCAGACCCCCGCCGCCCGCCGGGCCATCTGGGGCTTCGTGCGCGACATCCCCTTCTCGCAATCCCACCCCACCGCCCCGCTCATGGCCGAGATGATCGCCGGGCTGCCCGCACTTGCCGACAAGCCGGTCAAGATCATCTGGGGCATGCAGGATCCCTGCTTTCATCCGGGCATCCTGCGCCGCGCGGCCGCCCGGTTTCCACAGGCCGATGTCGTGGAGATCAAGGATGCCTCGCATCTCGTGCTCGAGGACGCTCCCGATGAGTCGATCGCCGCGGTGGAGGCGTTTTTGCGGGAGGCTCCCCCGAGCCCTGCCCGCGAGCCAACGCCTTGGGCAAGCGGACTCCATGCCCCGGCGAGCGGATGCTCCGCTCCAGTAAGTGGCGGCCTCTACGGCGCCCTGCAGACCGCGGCGGCGGCACTGCCGTGGGTGTCGGCGGTGACGAAAGTCTCGTTTCCGCGCGGGAGCGACCGGCCGCGGTACGACGCCATCGACTTCGCGGCGCTCGCAGCCCGCATCCAGGCGTACGAGCGCGGGCTCGCGGCCGCCGGCCTGCGGGCGGCCGAGCGGGTGATCATGCTCGTCACGCCGGGGGCCGACTTTCTCGCGCTCAGCTATGCCGTGATGGGCCGTGGGGCCGTGCCCGTCTTCATCGATCCGGGCATGGGCGTCGGGGCGGTGGTGGCCTGCATGAAGGAGGCCGAGCCCAGCGGCTTCATCGGCGTGCCCAGGGCCCACCTGCTGCGCCTCAAGGCTGCCGATCTCTTTCGCTCGCTGCGGTTTTCCGTCGTCGCAGGAAGGCTGCCCCTCTTCGGCGCAACGCGTCTGCGAAGCCTGCTCGTTTCCGCGGGCGCCGCGCTGCCGCCGGTTGCGCGACAGGCCGACGATCCGGCGCTCGTGGCCTTCACCTCCGGCGGCACCGGCCGCCCGAAGGGCGTGATCTTCACCAACCGCATGCTCTCCGAGCAGCTCGCGGTGTTTCGCAACCAGTTTGGCTTTCGCGGGGGCGAACAGGACCTGCCGCTCCTGCCCGTCTTCAGCCTCTTCACCTCGGCGCTCGGCGTGGGGAGCATCTTCCCGCCGCTCGACCCGGCCCGCCCGCTCGCGCTCGTGCCCCGGCAGATCATTCGCGTGATGCGCGACCTCGGCAACCAGACGTCGTTCGGCTCCCCCACGCTCTGGACGAAGATCGCCGAATACTGCCGGCAGACGGGAACATCGCTGCCGCACGTACGACGCGTGTTCATGGCAGGCGCGCCGGTCTCGGAGGCCACGCTCGAGCTGGTGAGGGCGGCCTGCCCGCAGGCGGAGAGCTTCACGCCCTACGGCGCCACGGAGGCGCTGCCGGTGACGATCGCGGCCGCCGCCGAATTGCGGCAGGATCCGCCCGTGCTCGCGGTGACCGGCGAGCAGGGCACGCCCGTCGGCCGCGCCATCGACGGTGTCTTGCTCCGCGTGGTCGAGCCGCCCGACGGCCCGACCACTGGCCCGCTGGTGGACTGCCCGGAGCGGGTGATCGGGGAGATCGTCGTCAGCGGCGAGACCGTGAGCCGCGAGTATCTCGCGCGTCCGGAGGCGACCGCCGCCAGCAAGATTCACGAAGGCGGCCGCCTGTGGCACCGCATGGGCGACATGGGGTATCTCGATGCCGACGGCCAGCTCTACTTCTGCGGCCGACGGGTCCACGTGGTGACCACGGCCGAGCAGACGTTTCACAGCGTGCCGGTGGAAAACGTCTTCAACCGCCATCCGCAGGTGAGCCGCACCGCCTTGATCGGCGTGGCCGGCATGCCGGCGCTCGTCGTCGAGCCGCGGTCGCCCTCGCTCGACGCAGCAGCGCGGCGCCGACTCGCCGACGAACTGCGGACGATCGGGGCCGCCGATCCGGTGACCGCGCCCATCCGGCGGATCTATTTCCATCCGTCGTTTCCGGTCGATGCCCGGCACAACGCCAAGATCTTCCGCGATCGACTCGCGGCCTGGGCCGCCACGCAGCATCTGACCGAGGTGCCGGCACCCGGGCCAGTGGCAGGAAGCCCAACCGACATGGGCCGGGCATGAAGACGCTCGTCACCGGCGGTGGCGGTTTCGTCGGCGGCGCGCTCTGCCGGCGGCTGCGCGATCTCGGCCACGACGTGACGGCCGTCGGGCGAAGGGCGAATGTGGCCCTCGACGCCGAGGGGATTCGCACGGCGATCCAGGATCTCGCCGAGCCGGATGCCGTGACCGGCTTGTCGCGGCTCTTCGCCGGCGTGGACTGCGTCTTTCATACCGCGGCGCACGTGAAGATGTGGGGTCCGCGCGAGGCCTTCGTCCGCGGCAACATCGGCGCGACGGAAAGCGTCATCGCGGCCTGTCGCGCGGCCGGCGTCCGGCGGCTCGTCTTCACGAGTTCGCCGAGCGTCGTCGCAGCCGACCACGATCTCCGCGGCATCGACGAATCCGCACCCTACCCGACGCGCTACCGCGCGCTCTATCCCGAAACGAAGGCGGCCGCGGAACGGTCGGTGCTCGCCGCCCACGGCGATACGCTGCGCACGCTCGCCTTGCGGCCGCACCTCATCTTCGGCCCCGGCGACACCAATCTCGTGCCGACGATCCTCGCGCGGGCCCGCGCCGGCCGGCTCGTGCAGGTGGGCGACGGCACAAACCTCGTCGATCTGACGTTCATCGATGATTGCGTCGAGGCGCATGTGCTTGCGGCCACGGCGCTCGACGACCGTCCCGCCGCCGGCGGCCGGGCGTATTTTCTCAGCCAGGGCACGCCCGTGCCGCTCTGGGAATGGATCGGCCGCGTGCTCGCCCTTCACGATGCGCCGCCGGTCCGCCGGCGAATCTCGACCACGACCGCGCACCTGCTCGCGACCGTGGCCGAAACGGTCTGGAAGGCCGGCGGCTTGAGATCCGACCCGCCACTGACAAGGTTCCTCGCCGCCGAAATGGCGACCGATCACTGGTTCAACATCGACGCCTCTCGTCAGCAGCTCGGCTATTCACCCAGCTGCACCGTCTGGGAAGCGACCGACCGCGCCTTCGGCCACCACAAACGCTAGATCGCATCTGGTTTAGCTGGAGCGACGACTTGGCACCCCCACGTCCCATCGCCACGAGCAGCTACGTCGTAGGCTCCGGGACGATCACCGCGTACCCCACCGCACCGAAGGCCGGATCGCTCCCCGAAAACTCGTAGGTCCGCAGGGCCATCCGGGCGGTCAGCGGTTCGCCGGTGATCTGGCCGGTGAGCGTGAGCAACGTCGGCACGCTCTGGCCCGTGAGCACGTTGAAGAGCACGTTGCCCTCGGGCGTGATCGAGCCAAGCTGCGTGAACGACTCTCCGAGCGTGCCCGCCGGGCCGCTGCCGGAGCCCCAGAAGTACCCGTTGCGGTAGTTGGTGATCGTGAAGCTGCCCACGCCCCCGGGGCCGAAGAGCTCATCGCTCTGGTACTCCCAGGTGGTGCCCGGGGTCCAGGCCCACTCGGTCGAGGTGAGGTCAGCGTCGGGTCGCGGGTCGGGAGGCGTGAAACTGCCCGGGTCGTACGGAAGCATGTAGGCCCAGTGTGTGGTGTACGCCTCACCGGCCTGGCCGGAGATCATCTGCATCTGTATCGCGGTCGTGCCATTGACCTCGCGGAACTGCCCGACGCCGATGACCGGGCTGCCGCCCGAGGTCGGCGTGAACCGCATCCGGATCTCGCCAACCTCGGTGGCGAGCCCGACGATCGACATGGTCGAGCCGAAGGAGTTCTCGGGCGAGACGTAAAAGGTCGCCTGGGACGAGCCCGTGAACCGGCCGTCCGTCGCCGTCCCCAGACTCCAGAGCGTCTGGTCCCAGAGCGAAACCGGCGGGGGCGTGGTGAAGCTTGTGCTGCTCGACATGTAGGCGAGCAGGTTCTCCTCGGGCACATACCAGTGGGAGTTGGAGAGGAGCGAGTCCCACCTCGTACCCGTGGCCATTCTGTTGCCCGCCGCGTCGATGATGTGCCCGCGACTGAGCGCGATCACGGGTGTGGAAACGGCGACGTTCTCGACGGTCGGCGTTTCCCGCCTCGTGGCCCGGTACGTGAAGACCAGCACATCCGAGCCCGAGCCTCTTGCGTAGACGAGTTGTCGTGGTGCTCCGTCGACCATGAACGCAATCGACGGCTTGCCTCGAACCGTCACCGGTTCGGTGAACGTCACGCGCATCGAGACACGCTTGCCAGCGATCGCTATGTGCCCGAAGTCGCTCACGCTGGGGCCGACGGCATCCACCCGTGCTCTGGGGAACTCACCAGATGCCGCAGGATTCAGATCGTTCCCGGCTCTGTCGCGGATCGCGGCTCCGTCCGGAAGAACGATCGGCCCGGCCACACGCACACCTGCCGGCGCGAAGTCGCCCGACTGCACGCCCAAGGTGAACGTGAGCGACCTGCTGCCGCTGCCCCGGCCATTCCATGCGGCCTGACGCACGGTGTCGCCGATCGAGATCGGGAGCGTGGGGATGCCCGTCGCGACCACCGGCTCGGTGAAATTCACACGGAAGGCGATCGTGCCGCCCTCACCGTAGGTGTGGCCTTTGGGCGCGGCAATCGACCGAATCTCGGGTGGAGTGGTATCCACTGGACGCGCGGACGACACCGCACAATCGTCTCCCACGCCAACGGCGAGAGCCAGCCTGGGTTCAAGAAACTGGAGGGCGAGAGGCAGCGGCTTCCGGTGTCGGCGCTGAGCCTGCCGCCGCTGTCGCTGGAAGACCGAGGCTGATCCGGTGCCACCGAAAGACAGGAATGAACGAGTCACGCGACCCCCTGAAACGACTCGGCCGGCTACCCACGATCATGCGGTGAGCCGATCGCGAGTCGGCGGCAGTACACATCACTTCTGCGAGGCTAACGCGTCATGACGGCATCGGCAAGAAATCGGCTCCCAACGAGCGACACGGTCCCTGTACGACCCAGGCAGCAGCACAGTGACCGGCGGGCACTCCCTGCTTGCTGCCGTTTGCTTTCTGGCGTAATCCCCGAACAGCACTCCCACACATCTCACCGGGATGCCGCCCCCCGGCCCCGGAGTCTCGCAATGCGGCTCGGCCCATCGACCGGCAGACCGCGCCCCGGAAGCATGCCGCGACGCCGGTCCGCTCCATGTGCGATCAGCGTGTTGCCGCGTCTGCGCCTGGCTGCTGCACGGGAACCCGCACCCATTCGATCGTCTTCGACATCAACCCCGCCCCTGCCACCATCTCGAATCCGGCAGGAGTCATCTTGACGGCCATGGGAACGAACTCGCCCCGCTTCAAGGCGAACACCTCGCCACGCCAGATGCGGCTCGACGGATCGTATGTGATCCCTCGCAGCATCTCCGTATTGATCAGCGCCGGATTGGCGGCCTTGACGACCCCGCCGACATACTCGCCTTTGGCCTGAAAGATCCTGATGGCCACGTCCATGTCGGCTGGCTTCCAGTCACCCAGAATCGCATCGGCTGGGTCGGGATTCTGGAACGCGAGGGACGGCTGGCCATCTGCCGCCCGTCCCATGGATGAGGTCAGCGTCGCGAGCACGAGAGCGACGGCGATCGAGCGGAGGAGGTCCTGGCAACGGGCGCTCTTCATGACGTACTCCTTTTCCGTTTCTTTGGTGCGCGATCAACACGAGTGCGTTGCGGACCATACGCCATCGATCGTCACGAAGGCTAGCCCGGCCAAGGGCACGTCCGCAGCCATTCCTGGGCAGGTGAGCGATTCGTGAGCCCCTTGCTCTCGTCGCCGGCATGCCCGCCGGGTAGGGTGGCTGAGATGTGGTGAAGGCCGGCATGCGGTCGTCACCTTCATTCCCATCGACGGCACACCAGGCGGTGGCACGGTGGCGACCACCGATGCGGCTGGCCGATATGTCATGCGATCGCCGCAGCGCGGGTGTTCAGCGATGAGTCGGCGAGCACATTGACCGTTGACGTGCCTGCTCCCGGCGGGACCTTTGACTGGCACGTGAAGGGCGTGCGCCGATAGCGCTCGGACGAAGGGGCTTGGTGCGGGCACCGCACGTACGGTGTCGCATGCCCGCTGCCCGAAGGGCATCCCGCGCTCGCGGCCCGCGACGGCTATAACGAGTGGCGGTGCCGGCTGGATCGCGACGTCCCTGCGATTGCGCGGGTGGGCATGCGGGCCGGGCGTTGATCCGGCCTGCTGGTCCACTGTCGTGCAATGACATCGTCCCCCTATATCAGCGACTACGAGCGGCGCCGGCGGGAGCGGGAGACCGCCAACGAGCGTGTGGTCTCCGCGGTCCTCACGGTGTTTCCCGCTTCGATCCTCCTGGCGACGACCCGCTGGTGGATTCCCGACAACGGTGGCGATGCCGTCCAGAACCTGCCCAGCGCGGTGCCGCCCCAGGCCTGGAATGCGGCGCTGGCGATCTTCACGGCACACGTGTCGCTGCTCACCTGGCTCTGGCTGTACCGGGGCTACTCGCCCCTGCGCAAGTACGCCATCGTGGTGATGCGGATGACGCTCCTGGGATACCTGTGCTGGGCCCAGTGGCACAACGCACGGCCGCTCTTCGGCCTGCTCCTGCCGATTGGAGGATTCGGCGGAGCGATCGTGGTCGCCGGCCTCTCCTACAGCCGGTCGGCCGTCGTGCTCGCGGGAGCGCTGGCCTGCCTCGTCTATCCCACGATCTCCCTGCTGGGGCCCACCTGGCCCGACAGCATCACCGCATCGCTCTACGCCACGCACCTGTTCGTCGCGGTGACCACCGTCACCTACTGGTTGGTGTCGAGCATGCTCACGATGTCCGCCGAATCGGTCTCCAATGAGCGGCTCAGCCGCTTCTTCTCCCCCGAGATCGCCTCGTGGATCGCCGCCGAGCCCGAGCTCGCCGTGCGGGCGACCGGCTGCCGCGTGACGGTGCTCTTCAGCGACATCAGCGGGTTCACCGCCATGTCATCGCGGATGACGCCGGAGGAGGTCGTCGACCTGCTCAACGCCTACTTCCCGCGGATGGTGGAGATCGTCTTCCGGCATGGTGGCACGCTCGAAAAGTTCATCGGCGACGCGCTGCTCGCGGTCTGGGGCGCGCCGGTCGCGCGGCCCGACGACACCGACCGGGCTGTGGCCGCCGCGAACGAGATGCAGGAGGAGGTGGGGCGATTCAACGCGGAGATGCAGGCCCGGGGATGGCCGCCGATCGCGATCCACGTGGGGATCGCCTCGGGACCCGCGGCGGCGGGCTACATCGGCACGGACCGCTACGTGCAGTACGCCGTGATCGGCGACACGACCAACGTGGCCGCCCGCATCTGCGCGGCGGCGGGCCGACAGGAAACCCTCGTGTCGGAGACGACGCGGCGCTCGCATTCCGGCGACGGCGTGGTGTTCCAGCCGGCGCCCGCGGTCGCGGCCAAGGGCAAGGACGCCCCCGTCGTCGTGCACCGTGTGCTGCCGTCGCGGTGATGGAGCCCCCTGCCCCGGCCCCCCTTCGGGCAGAGACGTTGCCGCCGCCAGCGCGATGCTCCCGACCAGCACCCGGCCGAGCCCGGTCGTTTCCGCGATCGCGTCCGCCGCCCGGGCAAGAGCGACACGAGCGGCCGCGACGACAGCCGCAAGCGTGACAAACTGGACGGCGAGATGGAGCACCAGTCTCAGGCCGTGACCGGTCGGCCCGTTTCACGGCCGTCCATCGTTCGCCGTGAGGAGGGCCCCGGCGGGGTAGCGGGGTGTCAACGCAGCATTCGAGGCAGCGCAGCTGGGGTGGCAGGCGGACGTGCAATCCCGGATACGACCGGTGAATCCGAGCCGTGCCCTCGCGACGATACAAGCCTGGATGCGTTTCGCGACAACCGCTGACCGAGGTTCGCCGTACGCTCGACGGTGTTCCGGAATCGGAGGAGTTCGACGTCATGGAGCGTGGTGACCCGCTCGGTGCCGAATCGCGTGCGGACCTCCACGAGCGAGCCGTCGGCTGCCAACGGTGTGACGACATACCGCGACCGGTTGCCCCGAAAGACGGCGGTGTCGAAGCCGGCGTCGCCGTTGATCCGGTCGTTGATGCCGAGCACGACGAGCCGATCATTGCCCTGTGCACCGTGAATCAGATTGTTCTGGCCCTGTCTGCCGCGAAGCGTGTTCGCGGTCGGCCCACCCCAGATGACCATGTCGGGAATCTGCTGGGCGATGCTGCGGCCCCGCGCATTCCACGTGATCTGCTGGAAGGCGTCGTCGGCACTGCTGCGAAAGATGTTGAACTGGGCGAAGCCGGCCGCGTCGTAGGCGGGGCTCGTCGTGAGGTCGTTCTTGAGAAAGCCAAAGCACTTTCGCCAGCCCTTCGGAAGCTCCGCGGAGAGGAAATTGCGCCGCACGTCGGCCTGCTCGGTCGCGCCCGAGGTCTGCATGATGTACAGACTTCCCCACGCGTCGCGAATGAAGTACCGCTCGATCGGCTTCCCGTCCGCATCCTTGGCGAGCCACGTGACGATCGCGTTCTTCGTGTTCGCGGAGTACTTGATGACGCCGGCAGGAGGAGTCGTCGTGAGGGCCGCGGCCTGGTAGCCGCTCTCGTACGGCTCGTCGTAGTCATCGGCGTCGAACGGCCAGTTGGCGCTCACGGTCTGGGCGACGAAGAGCCATGTGTAATCGTCCGACGTCGTGATGTACGTCTCCCCGGTCGCCGAATCAGGGCTGGCGAGCACGTCCTGTGAGTCGAACTGCACGTTGCGCGTCGTGTTTTTGATGTATCCCTTCGGCGGTTTGTAGTCGGCCCACGCATCCGCCGTCATGGGATTGGTGCCGCCGGACAGATAGACCTGCGTCGGGCCGGTGAAGTCTTTTCCCAGGTTCCCGAGGAAGGCGATTTCGAATGCCTGCGTCAGGGCGAGACGAGTCTCGAGTGCCTCCATCCGGAGCACAGCCCGGCGACGCCGACAGCCGGTGGTGATGCGGGCGGCGTGTCGACCGACCCGGAGGAAGCGGGTCAGCAGAGAGAGCATGGTCGATATCCTCGGGCCTCGGGGTCTGATGGAGCCGTCCGCAGCGCCGAGGGTAGCGCTCGACAGCCCGCCGTGGGAAGCATAATCCGTCAGCGACCGTCTCGCCGGCCCGACCGTTCGACGTGCCGTCGGGGTTGCGGCCGAAGCGGGCGCGGGCCGCCATGGCCGGCGCGCATCCGTCGCTTTCGCACATACTGTCGGGATGCAGGAAACCGCCACAACCGCGATCGCGCGTCACGAGGCCTGGGTCGCGGGCGAGGTGCTCATCGACCGCATCCCGGACGGACGTGGCGGGCGCATGCAGGTCGTGGGCGGCGGCAGTGCGAACACGGCCAAGGCACTCGCGCGACTGGGCGTCCGTACGTGCTTCATCGACGGGATCTCGACGGATGACCTCGGCATAGCGGCCCGTGCGGAGCTCGAAGCCTCGGGCGTCGATCTTGGTCGATCACGGTGCAGCGAGAAGCCGACGGCGATCGCGGAGGTCACGCTCGACGCCGCAGGCAACGCCCAGTACGTCTTCCGGCTGGACGGCACGGCGACGTTCGATTTCGCGGAGTCCTGGCTTCCCCACGGCGCACCGGCCGTGCTGCACGTCGGCACGCTCGCGACCATCGTCGCACCCGGCTGCCACGCACTCGAGCGCTGGGCGGCCGGGCTCGACGTCCCGGTCGTCTACGACCCCAACGTCCGGCCCAGTGTTCTCGGCGACCGCGGTCGCTATCGGGAGATCGTCGCACGCTGGGTCGCGATCAGCGACGTCGTGAAACTCTCCGTGGACGACCTGCGCTGGCTTCACCCCGAGTGCCACGACGTGTCCGGGGACATCGGCGTGGCGCGCGCGATGCTCGCGCAGGGCCCGTCGCTCGTCGTCATCACGCGCGGGGAAGCGGGACTCGTGGGAATCTCGTCGGATCGCGTGATCGAGGTGCCGGCGGTCGCGACGGCCGTGGTCGATACCGTGGGAGCCGGGGATACGGCGGGCGCCGTCCTTCTCGAGGCGATCGTCGCCCATGGCCTTGCCGGCCTGTGCAGCGACCGGCTCGAGGAAACCCTCCGCCGCGCGGCGCTCGCGGCAGCCCTCACCTGTACCCGTGCCGGCGCGCAGCCGCCGTGGGCGGATGAGCTTCGCTCTGCGACAGTGTCCCTCCCTCACCCGGCCTGATGGCACGTTGGCGCCTCGCCCCGCGCAGGATGCCCCCGAGGGTAGTCAAGGCGGCAAGCGCGGGCCTGCCGTGCTGCGGTCCTTGAGCGTGACGCCGGTCGCGCCGATGCGCCGCGCCTCACCCAGCACCCACCAGAGTCGGGCGGCCGCCGCGCTCGCCGCGAGGCCGTGCGGATGGATATTGGAAAGGCAGTTGCGGTCGGCATCGGTGCGGCCGGGGCTTGGGTCGCGAGTGACGTAGATGCCGAGGCTGTCCTGGCATGACATGCCCGGCCGCTCCCCGATGAGGACCGCCACGTGCCGCGCGCCGAGCACCGCGCCGATCTCGTCGCCGACCGCCACGCGCGCCTGGGTCGCCACCACGATCGGCCCGAGCTGCCAGTCGGTCGGCCGCATCGCGAGGATCGCCGCCACCACCGGGACGGCGTGGCGGGCGACTGCCGTCGTGGAGAGGCCGTCGGCCACCACGAGCACGAGGTCGGAGCCGTCCTGCTCCCGGGCGCACTGCTCCAGTCGGCAGCGGCTTTCGGCGGCCAGACGGCGACCAAGGTCGGGACGCAGGAGGTAGCTCGCACGGTCCGCCGCGGCCGACGCGAGGACGAGCGGCCTCTGCGGAGCGATCAGCAGTGCGAGTTCGTCGCAGAGCGAGTCCACGTCGAGCGGCCTGCTCACGGCGGTACGAGCCCGGGTGGCCGCCGCGTCGTGGGCGAGCCGCTCACGCGTGGGCAGCGCGTGGCCGGCACGGCCGAGGGCGAGGCGGGCCGGCGTGAGCGATCGCAGCGACTGCCACGGATCGGGCGTGACGACCGGGCCCGATCGAGGGGCGGGGACCGCTGGCTCGTCCATGGTCGGTCGCCTCGTGTCAGGTGGGCAGGGCAAGGAGCGGGTGCCGCTCGGGCACGGGCAGCAGGCGGCCCGCGTCGTCTGCGAGGCCCACCCGCGCCATCCAAGCCTCGAATTCGGGTGCCCGCCGGAGCCCGAGCGTCTCGCGCAGGTAGAGGATGTCGTGAAACGACAGGCTCTGGTAGCCCAGCATCACGTCATCGGCACCGGGCACGCCGATCAGGAACGTCACTCCCGCCACCGCCAGGAGCGTCATCAGCCCATCCATGTCGTCGCCGTCGGCCTCCGCGTGATTGGTATGGCAGACGTCACAGCCGATCGGCAGGCCGAGCAGCTTGCCGCAAAAGTGGTCTTCGAGGCCGGCCCGGATGATCTGCTTGCCGTCGTGGAGATACTCCGGCCCGATGAAGCCGACGACGGTGTTGCAGATGAGCGGATCGAAGGCACGGGCGACCGCGTAGGCCCGCGCCTCGCAGGTCTGCTGATCGACACCGTGGTGCGCGTCGGCCGACAGCGCCGAGCCCTGACCGGTTTCGAAATACATCACCTGACTGCCGAGCGTGCCCCGCCCTGCTTCAAGCGCCGCCGCCCGGGCCTCGGCGAGCAGCGACAGCGTGACCCCGAAGCTGCGATTGGCCGCCTCCGTGCCGGCCACCGATTGAAACACGAGATCGACCGGCAGGCCCTCCCGGATCGCCTCCAGTTGGCTCGTGACGTGTGCGAGGACGCAGGACTGTGTGGGGATCTCGAACCGGGTGACGACGTCGTCGAGGGCGCGCAGCAGGAGGGCGAGCGTCTCCATATCGTCGCTCACCGGGTTGACGCCGATGACCGCGTCACCGCAGCCGTACAGCAGGCCGTCGAGCACGCCGGCGAGCACGCCGCGCACGTCGTCGGCCGGGTGATTGGGCTGCAGGCGTGTCGCGAGCGTGCCGGGCAGCCCGAGCGTGGTGCGAAAGCGGGAGATGACCCGGCACTTGCGCGCCGCCGCCACCAGGTCCTGAGACCGCATCAGCTTGCTCACCGCCGCGGTCATCTCCGGCGTCAGTCCGGCGCGCAGGGCCTCCAGCCCCCGCTCGTCCGCCCGGTCGGAGAGCAACCAGTCTCGGAAATCCCCGACCGTCAAATGGGCGACCGGAGCGAAGGCCGCCGCGTCGTGACGATCGAAGATGAGTCGGGAGACCTCGTCCGTCTCGCAGGGAATCAATGGCTCCTCGAGGAACCGTCGAAGGGGCACGTCGGCGAGTGCCATGCGGGCGGCGATCCGCTCCTCGGCCGAGTCCGCCGCGATGCCGGCGAGCACGTCACCGGAGCGCGGCGGCGACGCGCGGCCGAGCAGCATCCGCAGGTCGGCGAAACGCCAGACATGCCCGTCCACCGTGTGCTCGTACGGCATGTCGTCCACCGGCCACGCCGGCCCATCACGAGGACACGCGCCGGCGCCAGTGCCACGACCCGACCGCGGCGACCGCCAGCAGCACGCCGAAGGAGAAGCCCAGACCGGGATTGGACCACACCACCGTACCGAGACAACAGGTGACCAGGAGGAGCGCGAGCGCAGGAACCCACGGATACCCGATCGCCGGGAAGGGGCGCTGCAGCGTCGGTTCCTGAAGCCGCAGTGCGAACAGGCTCGCCATCGTCATCCCATACATCACCATCGCGCCGAGCACGGCCATCGTGACGATGGCGGCAGTGAGTGGCTGGTCTCCGAGCACCACGAGCGAGTCGCTGAAGATGGCGGCGATACCCGCGAGACCGGTCGCCACGATCGCGAGCCAGGGCGTGCCGAACCGCGGGTGCACGCGGGCGAGGGCCTCCGGCAGATAGCCGGCGCGGGCCATCGCGAAGATCTGACGCGAGGCTCCCATGATGATCCCGTGGAACGACGCGACGAGGCCGAACAGACCGAGCCAGACCAGCATGTGGAGCCAGCCGCTCGACGCCCCGACGACCCGTGCCATCGCCCGTGGCAGCGGGTCGTTGATGTTGGCCAACTCCCGCCAGTCGCCGACGCCCCCCGCGAACACCATCACGCCCAGCGCCAGGACCACGAGCGTGAGCATCCCGCCGATGTAGGCGCGTGGAATGGTGCGGTGTGGCTCGCGAGCCTCCTCGGCTGCCATCGCCACACCCTCGATCGCGAGAAAGAACCAGACCGCGAACGGCGTGGCGGCGAGCATGCCGCTGATCGCGGCCGGCGTGAGGACATCGCGGCCCGCCCATCCGTGCGCCGCGAAACTCGCCCATGAGAAGCCCGGTGCGACCACGCCCATGAACACGAGCAGTTCCCCGATCGCCAGCAGTGTCACGACGAGCTCGAAGGTGGCGGCGAGCGTGACACCGAGGATGTTGAGGGCCATGAAGACGCCATAGGCGGCCACAGCCGTCCACTGCGGATCGAGCCGGGGAAACTGCACGCACAGGTAGGTGCCGATGGCCAGCGCGATCGCAGGTGGCGCGAAGACGAACTCCACGATCGTCGCCCAACCGGCGATCGCGCCCCCCAACGGTCCGAATGCCCGGCAGGCGTAGGCGAACGGTCCGCCCGCATCGGGGATCGCCGTCGTCAGTTCGGTGAAGCTGAAAATGAAGCTCGTATACATGACGGCGACGACGAGCGTCGTCACGAGGAACCCCAGCGTGCCGGCATGGGCCCAGCCGTAGCTCCACCCGAAGTACTCGCCCGAGATGACCAGCCCGACGGCGAGCCCCCACAGCTGCCAGGCTCCGAGGACCGGTGCGAGCCGTGTGCTCCGACCGACGGGGCCGGCGGATGGTGTCTCGTGCATGGGGTGCGTCCGCTGCCGTCGCCCCGGAGGGGCGTCCTCATGTCACTCGCCGACCCGCGCCCTGGCCCGCCTCGCGTCACGTGCGGTGCGCACCCTCGCACCACGGTGGTCACTCACGCGGGCGTGGCTCCTCCCCGGAAGTCGACGCCGCGTTGGCCTTGGCGTCACGCGCGCGGGCCGCTTCGCTGATCCGCTTCTTCGCTTCGGTGAGCCGCGCGGGCCATGCGAAGGTCGGGGCCGCCGACGGATCGTAGCCGGCCATGTGACCGACGAGCCGCGTCGCCGGCTTCGTGTACCGGATCTCCGTGTCGCCGAAAACCTCCAGGCACAGGGCCGCGAGTCCGGGGTCGTATTCGACGAGCTGCGAGCGAAGATGCACGTGGTTGTGGTCGTGGTCGTTCACGCGGTTGTTGTCGAACCACGACTGCACGCCCTCGGCGAAGTACTCGTGGTGGTTCGTGGCGGCGTACTTGCCCCGCCAGAGGCCGGCTCGCATCGCGGTGTCGTAAGCCTTCCGGAGCCGCGCGTCGAAGGTCGGGTCGATGTTCACCATGCCACGCAGGTGGATGTGGTGTGCGAATTCGTGGATGAGGATGCACTCGCTCGCGTAGGGGTCGCCGGGATACCCGAGCAGGTTTTCCTCCCCGCAGGAACAGAGCGGATCGGTCGTGCTGCCGCCGAGCCCCCGCGCCCGGGCGTCCCAGAAATCCCTGCCCGAGAGGCCCGGAAACTCGGGCATCTCGCGTTCGCCCAGCCGCGAAAACTCGGGCTGGTCGGTCGTGAACTCGTTCCAGGCCAGCACGCACATGCGCGACCCGCTCCGGATCATCGCCTCGCGCACGTCGGGTCGGTTCGCCAGCATGAGCCTTACGAGGTGCGCCGCCTCCTCGAGTGCGAACGGGTTGACGCGTGCGGAGCCGACGATCGGGAAGCCGTCCGCCTCGACGCGCTGCGTGTAGAAGGACGGCACGCCGCCGACGCGGAAGGCCTGCACCGGCACCTCGCTCGTCACGAGGGTCTCGGTGACCGGGGCCCCGCCGACGATCGCGAAGCGATGCCCGATCGTGGTGCGGATGAACGTCTCACCACCCGAGGGCACGGTGCCCTGCGGCACCCGCTCCTCCTGCGACCTCATCCAGTAGATGTCGACCGGACCGGCCGTGCCGTTGATCACCTGCAGCGTGGGACGGGAGTCGTCCTCGCCCGTGGCTCCATGGGTCGCCACATGTGGCGACGCGCACGCGACGAGCAGCGCGCCGACAAGGAGACGCCGAAGGGGCATGGGCACGGGGCGTGTGGTGGATGCGCGAGGGACGGAGCCGCGTGTCGCCATGGCGTGTGCATCGTGCTTGCGGTGGTTTCGGACGCTCGACTATACCGCGATCGTGCATCCCGCAGGGACGCACACGCGCAGGATGCCGCGGCTGCAGCGAGCCCCGCGATCCGTCCCGGCATCAGGGCGTCGGGCCGACTGCGGCATCGCCCTCCCGTTTCCGCACGTCGGCTGGGTGCTTCGAAAAGGTCTCGAACACGTCCCCCACGACGCGGTCTGTCAGGCGGCCGAGCTCCGCCAGGATCGCCCGCTCCGCGTCCGGTGTCAGTCGGGAGGTATTCGGCTCATAGCCGCCGAACCGGTAGGAGTCCTCGGTGGCGAGATACCCGACGTTCCCGTTGGCATAGCCGATCACGATCGGAATCGCACGATCGCCGATCGCCCGCTCGAGCTTCAGTCCATACTCCACCATCGGCTCCCCCGGCATCGTCAAGAGGAGGTACGGGCCAAGCGCGAGCGCCATGAGTTCCGCGGGCACGAGCGCCTCCTTGCCGGGGAGGTCGATCGTCGAGCTGGCGACACGGATCGGCAGGAACGTCGCCCGGCCGGCCCGGGCCTCCCGTGTGACGCTCCGCGCGAGGGCACGAACCGTCGCGCCCCCGAGGTCGCGGCCCGCCCACTGGATGTCGGCCTCGTCGGCGCAGCGATACGGATAGCCGGCGAGGTTGGGCCGGATGTCTCCGGCGCATCCCTGCAGGAAGAGGACGCTGGTCCGCCCGGCATAGACGTGCTCGACGAACGACTGCGCCTCGCCCGGAAAATCCGCGCTCATGCGCGGATAGCCGTCGGGGTATGGACGGCTGCCCTTGTCACCCCAGGTGAAGAAGCAGGGATGGCACACGGCGTGCATGAGCACCGCGAGCGGGTCGAGCGACGTGCCATCGTCGAATCGTAGCACCTTCACGCGCGGGTCGTTGACGCCCTCCGGATTCAAGCCGACCACCGCACGGCCGTCGACGATCTTGCGGCGGTTGATCCCGAACCCGATGCGGTCCTCGCCATACCCCACGCTGACCGGCCGCATGGACGCCGCGGCCTCGCGGGCCGCCGCCCCCAGCTTGACGACGACGTCGGCGCCCCATTCCGGATGCTCCGTGAACCCGGGGCCCGAGTGGTTGTGCGAGGCGGCCACGAGAACGTGGCTCTCCGGGACGTCGGCGGCCCGATGAATCGCCTCGCGGACCTGTCGCACCAGCTGCTCCCAGGCACCGATCGTGTCGAGCGTCACGATGGCGGCCCGCGTGTCTCCGTCTTCGAGCACGAGGACGCCGGCGCGAAGCGGATCACGCACCCCCGTGACAGGCCGCCGGTGCCCCACGACGGTGAGCCCGTCGACCCGTGCCGGCGTGATGTCGACCTTCGCCACCCCGGCCCGCAGGTTGGTCGCGACCGCGAAGCGGCCGTCGTCGTCGACGCCGGACACCGCGCCGGGCTGCGCCCGCCCCGTCCCCCCTGACCCGACGAGCCACACGCCGGCCCAGAGCGTCGTGAGGCCCACGAGCCGCCTCCATGCCACGCCGACCTGCCACCCACCCTCGTTCGGTCTCATCGCGGCCGTCTCCTTGCGATCGAGGCGTCGTGCCGACGCTCTCCGGTTCAGGCTTGATCGCGCGAAGGCGAAGGGCGTGCCGCGTCAGTCGAGGGGGCGGGCCACGTGCGCGCTCCAGCCGAGTCCGGCGTATTCGCGATAGCCCTTCGTTCTCGACGATCCGAGCAGGTAGTTCCTGCCACCGCTGCGAAAGATACCCGACGTCGTCTCGCCGCGGCCGAGCCCCGCCGCCTTCGGCGGCAGCTCCAGGAGCGTCCCCACGGGGAAGGTTTCCTCGCAGGTGCTTTCGATGACCTCCCCCTTGGCGTTCGTGTAGAAGGCCGCACTTCCCGCGATGGAAGCACCCGACGAGTCGAGTGGCAGGCAGGTCGAGAGGATCTTCTTCGCCTCCGTGTCCCAGTCGAAGAGCGTGCCGAGGACGCCGAGCGAGTCGCCCTGCCGCGCGCCCTTGCGCCTCACGCCGCCCGAATAGATGAGCGAGCGATTCCGCGCCTTCTCGAGGCTCGACTTCTGGATGTCCTGCACCGCAAACTCGTCCGACCGCGCCGTGCGCATGCCGAGCTGGAACCAGGTCTGGTCCGACACGTTGATCTTCGCGAGCTCGTTCCGCAGTTCCGTCCGCGAGCAGGCCACGATGTTTCCCGAATCGTCTGCCAGCACGATGTTCCGGTACATCGTGTAGCTGCCGTTGATCACCTTGAGCCGGTCACTGGCCCGGTGGAAGCTGTCCGCCGAAGGCTGTTCCAGTGCGTTCCAGAAGTACTCGTCGGTGCTCCACCAGCGGATGTCGGCGGCACGCTCGAACAGGTTGCGATCGATGAGGTCGATCGCCTGCTTCGAGAAATTCTCGAGCGCCTTGAGATTGAGCTCCAGCTCCCCGAGGGCCATCTCCCGGAGCAGGTCCTCCATCCGCGAGGTCACGAAGTCGCCGGTGCGCGTGATGCGGTTGAAGATGGGCCCCAACGAGCCTCCGCGCTTGCCGAGCTTGCTCGCGAACACGATGCCGTTGAGTGAGATGAGCTGGATCGACTCCTTGTCGTCCTGCACCCGCAGGTAGGTCTGCTTGTTGATGTCAGGGATGATCCTCGAATCCATCAGCTCGTCCGCGGTGATGCCGATGTCGTCCGGTGGCGCCGCCAGTTCGAAGAGGAAGGACTTCGGGACGACGACGTGGGAGCTCCAGCCCAGTCCCCGGTAGTCGAGGTAGCCGTCCGTGCGTGCGGAGAAGATCGCCGATTCCACGCCGGCGAAGACCATGTAGCGGACCGAACGCTCCCCGGCCCCGAGGTCGCGGCTCGTGCGCGGGATGACCCGGCTCATGTCGCCGGAGGCGAGCGTCGGATCGGTGGAGGCGATGATCGTGCCCTCGCTGTCGGTGAAGAGCGAGAACGAGCCCTCGATGCGACTGCCGTCCCCGGCCTTGGGCATGTACTCCTCCAGGATCAGGGCGGCCTCTCCCTGGAAGTCGAAGAACACCCCGAGCGCCCCCGTGGTGCGGCCCGTCTCGCTCGAGTGTTCGCGGACCGCGGTCGAGTAGACGAGCGACAGCTGGGTCTCGATCTGCGACGGGCCGAGATCCTGCGCGTGGTACTCGGTGCCGTTGCGCGTCTCCAGGGCCTTGGCGAACCACGGCTCGTTCGAGATGTCGAGGCCGAGCACCCGGTCTCGGGTCTCGGGATTGGCGTTTGCGATCACGTGTCCGTCTCCCGTCGCGAGCACGATGTCGCGATAGAGCGTGTAGGAGTGGCGGATGTCCTCGAGCCGGTCGCACGCCACTCGCATCGCGACGTCCAACTCCGCACAGGTGATCGCGAGTGCCGTCATCTGCTCGCGACAGGATTCCGACACCTTCGCCTCGGACGACCAGGCGTCGAGCCGATCGCGCAAGGCGGCCAGCGCGCCCCCGCGCAGCAGGTCCGGGAAGGCGGCGAAGGCGGCGAGCATGGCCGGCGGAACCGGATCGGAGCCCGCGGCATCCGCACCGTTCTTGCCGCCGCGTCGGCCCCGAGGCGCGTCCGCACGTGCGGCGGCGAGGGCGCAGGCCTGATCCCGCCCGCGGTCGTAGATGGACAGGCAGGCTGAAAACGCGGTCTCGAGCGCCCACCAGCGGACATCGCACGTGCGCTCGAGAAGATTGCGATCCAGCGTGTTGATCTTGTTGTATGCCGTCGTCGCGAGGATCGAGCAGTGGAGCGCCTCCTTCGCCACGTAGTACTGGTCGAAGAGCTTCTTCGTGACCTCGAGCAGGTTGCCGGAGAACGTCTCCACGCGCTGCATCAGCTCGGTGATCTGTTCCTGTTCCGTGGCGTTCTCCGAGATTTCGACGGCCGTCGACTCGCCCTGGTTGCAGACCGGCAGCAGTCCGTTGAGTTCGCTGACGATGCGTTCGTAGAACTCCCGGTGCTCGAAGCGGATGGCGGGATCGAAGATGCTGAAGCGCTTGTCTGCCTTGGCCGTCTTCATGGCGACTCCTCCTGGTGGACCATGAGGTCCTTGACCAGCCTGGGGACGGAGATGAGGGTCATGAGCCGGCTCTCGGACTTCATGACCCCGTCGATGTATTCCTCCCGCACGTGCGCGGGAGGTGGATGAAACTCGAGCTTCTCGCCGTCGAGGATACCCTGCGCCTCGTCGACGATGAGGACGATCGTCTCGCCGTGCGCCTCGAGGCCGAGTTCGCGCGCTTCGCGCGACAGCGACTCCTCGGTCTCGAGCACGTAGAACTTCCGGCTTTTCGGCGGTGCCGCGGCGGCATCGTCGTCGAGGAGGAAGCGGCGGACGTCCAGGGCCACCGCCGTCCTGCCCCGCAGGCTCACCAGTCCCGCCACCTTGGGGTCGTGCCCGGGTACGGGAAAAAGCCGCAACGGCTTGCTGATCTCCTGCACGAGCAGCACCGGAATCCCGAAGAGATGCTCGCCGACGAGAAACGAGGCGTATTCCATGGCGTCTCCTACCTCGGCCTCGGGCCGTGGGTCAGCAGGCGGTCGAGACAGCGGATGACCCTCTCCTTGTCGAGCTTGATCTCGTAGGCGTCGAATCCGGCCTCGAAGCCCTTCTGGATGTTTTCCTCCCCCTCTATCGCCGTCAGGGCCATCACGGGGAGCCTCGTGAAGCGGGGATCGGACTTGATCATCGCCACCAGCTGGTAGCCGTTGAGCACAGGCATCTCGATGTCGGAAATGACGACGTCGTAGGCGGTGGGATCTCGCGACAGTTCGTCGAAGGCCTGGCGGCCGTCCGCGACGGCGACGACCTTCTTGATGCCGTGTGACTGGAAGTACCGGGACACGAGCTGACGGAAGAAGAGCTGGTCCTCGGCGAGCAGGATCCGGCACTCCTGCGTGCTTTGTCGCAGCTCGGTCCGGTACCGGTCTGGATCCGAACGCTGCAGGAGCGAGTAGATGTCCAGCAGGTTGACGAGGCGGCCATCCCTGAAGAAGGTCCCCATGATGCCGCGTTCATCCGCTTCCTTCGTGTTGATGTCGTCGCCGAGCACGATGGTCTCGACGATGCGGCCGGCCGCGATGGCCGTGGGATAGGCCACGCGCGAGGGGGTGAGGATGACGAACGACTTCTGTCGCTGGTCCAGCGGGCTCGCGTTGAGCTGCTTCTCCAGTCGCAGGAGCGGCACGCTGGCGTTGTGACGCTGGATGAACTCGCGGGAGCCGACGCGACGGATCTCGTCGGTCGTGCAGCGATCCACCTCCGAGAGCAGGTTCACCGGGATCGCGAAATACTCCTCTTCCGCGTTCGTGAAGACGACGACCCGCTGCTCCACCTCCCGGATGGATGAGCGCCTCATGTGCGCGGTGAAGCTGCGGGTGCGGTCGGCGAAGTCGAGCCGCGCCGCCTCGACCATGCCGCCGATGTCGAGGATGAGCGATACGGTGCCGTCGCCGAGAATCGTGGAGCCGGCGAAGATGCGGCGACCCTTGAGGATCTCGGGGGGCCGCCGCACGACGATCTCCTCGGTGCCCACGATCCGGTCGACGAGGATCCCGAACCAGTTCTGCTTCGAGTGCAGGACGATGAAGATCTCCGCCGGCTCGCCCCGATAGGACGCCGTCCCCGGCTCCGGCCGGGAGTCCCGCCCGCCGCGGCCCGTGCGGCTGATCCCGAGGACGTCCTCCAGCTGCACGACCGGCACCACCTTGTCGCGCAGCTTGAAGACGTCGTGGCCCCGCACCTTCTCGATCCGCTCGGCGCGGTCGGCAGGAAGGACGCGGATGATCTCGTTGACGGCCAGCTGCGGAATGGCGAGCGTGTATCGGTCGATGCCGACGATGAGGCCGGAGATCACCGAGGAGTTCACCATCGCCTGGGTCAGTGGAATGCTGATGGACACGATCGTGCCCCGGCCGGGCCGGCTCGAGACCTCGACGGAGCAGCCGAGCTTCTCGAGATTCGTCTTGACGACGTCCATTCCCACCCCGCGCCCCGACAGTTCGTTGGGGACGTCCTTCGTGGAGAATCCCGGGTGGAAGATGAGGGCGATGACCTCCCTGGGGGAGAGCGCCGCGGCCTCCTTCTCGCTGAACAGGCCTCGCTCGACGGCCTTCGCCCGCACCCTCTCGGCGTCGATCCCACGCCCGTCGTCCTCGACCTCGATCATCACCTGACCGCTCTCGTGCAACGCGCGCAGCACGATGGTGCCCATCACCTGCTTACCCTTCTGCGAGCGTTCCTCACTCGACTCGAGCCCGTGGTCCACGGCGTTGCGCACGAGATGGGTGATCGGGTCGGCGAGACGCTCGATCACGGTGCGGTCCAGTTCCAGTTCGCCTCCTTCGATCACGATCTCGACCTTCTTGCCGAGCTGCTGCGACAGGTCGCGGACCGTGCGGCGATAGCGCTCGAACAGCGAGCCGACGTTCTGCATCCGGGTGCGAATCACGTGCTGATGCAGTCGCGTGATGCTGCGGGACAGGCCGTCGAAGGCCGGGTCGCCCTGGTGGCTGAAGATGAGCTGGTTGCGCCCGAGCACGACCTCCCCGATCAGTTCGAGGAGTTCGTCGAGGACCTCCACTCCGACCCGGATGGCCGATGGGGCGTTCGCGGGCTGTGGGGCCGCCGCGGTGGCACCCGAGATCGGCACGGGCGGAACTGGCGGTTCGACGATCCGGGCGGGCTGAGTCCCCGCGGCGGGAGTGGGTGACGTCACGACCGCGGC
>CAIWZS010000462.1 GCA_903917235.1 uncultured Planctomycetaceae bacterium
CGGACAGAACCTCGTGCAGGTGCGGCAGGTGGACCGGGCCGGCAACGTCTCGCCGTCGGCGAGCCTCTCGTTCATCCTCGAACGCGGCCCCGTGGGCGACTCCGGCGACGCGGCGACCGCCGTGGATGGAGGCACGGTCGGCCGAGACGCGTCGATCCGCGTCGCCTCCCGCCTCGCGGCCCGATTCATCACAGACGCGAGGCGAGCGCGACCGGCGTGACCCGCAGGATGAGGCGGTAGAGCGCATCCCGCCTAGGACTAGGGCCCTCCGGGCAATGGAGGTAGTGTGGGCATCTCCAAGGAGGTGTCCATGAAGCCGTACTCGAAGGAGTTCCGTGGCGATGTGCTCACAGCGTGCGACCGCGGTCGTACGACCCGTGAGGTGGCGACGTACTTCGACGTGAGCGAGTCGTGGGTCCGTCGGGTGAAACAAGAGCGGAGGGAGCAGAACAAGGTGGCGTCGTGCCTCACGCGGCGTCGGACGCCGCGGTGGGCTCCGTTGTCGGATCGGATTCCAGAGTTGATTCGTGATCGGCCCGACCTGACGCTGCGGGAGCTCAAGGCGGAACTCGAGACGGATCCGTCGGTTCAGTCGCTGTGCGTGGCACTGCAGCGGCTTCGTCTGACCGTCAAAAACAAGTGCTCATCGCCTCGGAACGGGAACGGCCGGACGTCGCGGAGCGGCGGGAGGAGCTGAAGCGGGAGCAGCCGCTCTTCAATCCGGATCGGCTCGTATTCATCGACGAAACGTGGGCCAAGACGCACATGGTCCGGCCTCGTGGGCGGGCTCCCAAAGGAGTGCGTCCGCTGGCCAGCGTGCCGCACGGCCACTGGAAGACGACGACGTTCCTCGCGGCGCTCCGCTGCACCGGCCTGACGGCCCCTCTGGTCGTGGACGGAGCCATCAACGGCGACTTCTTCCTTGGCTGGGTCCGGCACCACCTGGTGCCCACGCTCATGCGTGGTGACATCGTCGTGATGGACAATCTCGGTGCCCACAAGGTCGCCGGGGTTCGTGAGGCGATCGAGTCGGTGGGGGCGAGGCTCTTGTATCTGCCGCCGTACAGCCCGGATCTCAACCCGATTGAACTCGTGTTCTCGAAGTTCTGGTGGTTGTTGAAGAGCGCGTCAGCAAGGAACGTCGACGCTCTGTGGTCAGTCTGCGGCGACATGCTCGACAGGTTCACGGAAGCGGAGTGCCGGAACTGCTTCAGGCACTGCGGCTACCGCTACACGTAGGCAGGATGCGCTAGATCGCCGGCAGTCGACCCCGGCATAGACTTCCTCGGGCAGTCCGAGCTGCCGCATGTGTTCCGCCCGTGCGTCGTCGTCCAGCGCCGTCAGGTGGGCGAGCGAGAGTTCGAAGCCGAGGTTCACGAGCGCCTGCTCGGCGTTGAGCAGCGTGTTCCGCGCCTCGCGCGCGGCGCTGCGGGCCTCCCGCAGCTGTCTGCCCATCACCGCGTCCCGGATCTCCTCGAGGATGGAGAGCGCCTCGCGTCGCGACTCGTAGACGACGAGCGCCGTGAGCAGTTCGGCCTTCAGGCGACCGACCTCGGCGCTGTCGATGATGACGAGCACCTCGCCCTTATGGACCGTGTCGCCGAGCCGCTTCTCGACCCGCCAGACGGACCCGGGCGCACGCACCGAGAGCTGGGCGATCCGCCGTTCGTCGTAGCGGACCACGCCGTTGGCCGCGATCATCTCCGTGACGGGACGCGTGCGGACCGGCACGCTCTCGATGCCCGCCCGCCGCACGTCGGCCGCGTCCTCGAACGTGATCGAACCGGGCGTCTGGGCGGCGGGAGTCGCGGCATCGTCCCGCGGACCCGACGTTGCCGTCGCCCCAGCCGGGTGGGCCTCGGCATCAGGGTGCGTCGCGTCACGTGCGTCATGGCCTTCTTGCGCGTCATGCGCGTCATGCGCGTCGGAGTGGTCGTGGCCGGCGAGGCCGAACGTCCAGTGCGTGTGGTGGCCGTACCAGCCGACCGCCGCGAGACTCGCGAGCGTGAACGTGGAGAGCGCCCAGCCCGACGCAACCTGGAGCCACGTGGACCGCACGTACCGTGTCATCGTGACACCCCCTGGGACGATGGGAGAACTGGCCAGCCCTCGAAGGCTCCCGCGAGCCGCGCTCGGCAGTGGAAAGGCGTGCGCACGGGATTTCTGGAGGGAGGCGGGACGTTTGTGGGAAATGGGCCGGGTCACGGCCGGCTCACGGGTGTCCAGAATCACCCGCAAGTCACCACGAACCCGAGGATTATTTCCTTGGTTTCCTGAACCGTCCACCCTCCCCGGGAGGAGTTTTTGGATTGGAGCGACCGTGCGCGAAGTGACGACAACACACGTTGGATCGATTCTGCGGCCTTGGCGGGTCCGCCTCCGTGATGCACGTCACCGCCCAAAACCATGGACCCACTCCCTCGCCACCAGCCCATCCCCGCCTTCCGACGCCCCCGGACGCGTCGGCGGCGCGTGGTCCTCGTGCCGATGGTGCTCGTCGCCCTCGGCGTGGCCGCGGGGCACCCGGCCCGGCAAACCGGCCTCACGGCCGCCGAACCTGCCGGCGTCGACGGCCTGCGTCTCGAGTCGCCGCCCCAGGAACTGGCCCTCACGGACGCGACGCGGGGCACCGAGGCCTTCGCGGGGCCTTCGCCGCGCACGCTCGCGGAGTTCGTGGCCTACGCGGAGCAAAACCACCCGCGCCTGCAGGGCGCCCGCGCGGCCATCGAGGCCGCCCGGGGCAAGGCCGTCCAGGCCCGGCTCTACCCCAACCCCATGCTGGCCGGGTCGTCGCCCCAGGCCGCCGGCTCCGACAGCCAGTGGAACGGGTACGTCACGCAGGACATCGTGACCGCGGGCAAGCTGCGCTTGTCGCAGCAGGCGGCCCTGCGCGAGGTGCAGCGCGCGGAATACGACCTCATCCGCGCGCGGTTCGACGTGCTGACCGGCGTGCGGGACTCCTTCTACTCGCTCCTCGTCGCCCAGCGGCGGATGGAGATCTTCAAGCTGCTCGTCGACATCACGACGCGGTCGTACGAGATCGGTGAGAAGCTCGCCGAGGCCGGTGAGGGCACGAAGGCCGACGTGCTCTTCTGGTCGATCGAGCGGGATCGGGCGGCGGTGCGGCTGCTCAACAACGCCGTCTTCATCGAGGCGGGCCGCCGGGAGCTGGCGGCGGCCGTCGGACTGCCCCGTGCCGACGTCGGCATGATCGAGGCCGACATGACGGCACCGCTGCCCGACTTCGACCTCAAGGAACTGCAACTGGCCGTCGTGAGCCGCAACGCCCGGCCCCAGGCCGCGCTCGCGGGCGTCCGCCAGGCCCAGTGGGCGCTCGAACGGGCCGTCGTCGAGCCGATTCCGAACGTCAACCTGATGGGAGGTTACCAGCGTCAGGTCGACTTCCCTCCGCAGGATCAGGGCCTCATGCAGGTGATGATCGAGGTGCCGCTCTTCGACCGCAACCAGGGCAACATCCGCTCCGCCCGCGCCGATATCGCCGGGGCGCGGGCCGACCTGCGGACGATCGAGCTCGATCTCGCCGCCCAGGCGGCGGCGCAGCTGGCGAACTACCGCACGGCCCAGCGGCTCGTCGGCTGGTACGAGCAGGACATCCTGCCCAAGGCCCGCGAGACGGTCACGCTCACGCAGACGCTCTACGGCCGCGGTGAGGTCACCTTCCTGAGCCTGCTTCAGGCCCAGCGGATCCTCACCGAGACCGAGCTCGTCTACGTCGACACGCAGGAGACGCGCTGGCAGGCGGCCGTCCAGATCGCCGATCTGCTTCAGCTCGAGGAGTTTCCGCCGCTCATCACCGCGCCGAGCGCCCGGGACAATCCGATCCCGGCCGAGGTCGCGCAGCCCAACCGGCTGCCCTGGATGAATCCCCCGGCTGCCGCGCGACCGAGAGGCCCCGGCCGCGAGCCTCTACCCGCCGTGCCGCCCGGAGCGGCCGTCCAGCCGCTGCCGAAACCCTGACGGGCATCGAAAAGCGTTTCGTGGCAGACCAGGGCGGGTAGGCGAAGGGGGTCGGCGGACGCTCGAGGAGCGTTGGGCCGCCGCGGCCCACGCGACGAGACTTTTGCCGCCCCCGAGCC
>CAIWZS010000463.1 GCA_903917235.1 uncultured Planctomycetaceae bacterium
CCTCCTCTTCACCGGCCTGGCCTTCCGGCTCGCGCGACGGACCGGACGCACCGACGTCACGGCGATGCCGCTCGGGCTCGACACGCCGAGCACGTTCGGGATGGTGTTCTTCGTCGTGGGGCCCGCCTACGCGGCGGCCCGCGGGGACGGACTCGAGGCCATCGCGGCGGCACGGCACGCCTGGCACATCGGCATGTGCTCGATCGTGGCCAGCGGGCTCTTCAAGCTGGCGTGTGCGTCGGTGGCCGGACCGATTCACCGGCTCGTGCCTCGCGCAGCACTCCTCGGCAGCCTGACGGCGATCGCGCTGGCGCTCATCACGTTCCTGCCGACGCTCGAGATCCTCGCGTCTCCGCTCGTCGGCGTCGTCTCACTGGGGATCGTCCTCGCGAGCCTCACCGCCCGCATCCCGGTCCCGGCCGGCGTGCCCGGTGCGTTCCTCGCGGTCGTGGCCGGCTGGGCCACCCACGCGGCCGGGACGGCGTTCGGCTGGATCCCAACCGTGGCGCCCCACGCGCCGCTCGAACCGGCCGCGGCGCTCTGGCCCGTGGAGTGGCTGGCGGCGCTGCGGCTCGAGTGGCTGACGGCGTGGAACGACACGATCCCCTACCTGCCCATCGTGATCCCCTTCGCGCTCGGCACGGTCGTGGGGGGTATCGATTGTGCGGAGAGCGCGGCCGCGGCCGGTGACGAGTACGACACCGGCCGGGTGATCGCGGTCGAGGCCATTGCGACGCTCGTCGCCGGAGCGTGCGGCGGGGTCATCCAGACCACGCCCTACATCGGCCACCCGGCCTACAAGGCGATGGGCGGCCGTGCCGCGTACACGCTCGCGACGGCCCTGTTCATCGGCGCCGCCGGACTCACCGGAACGTTCGCGTGGATCTACGACGCCGTGCCGGCGGCGGCCATCCTGCCGGTGCTCGTCTTCATCGGGCTCGAGATCACGGCGCAGAGCTTCCACGCGACGCCCGAGCGGCACTACCCCGCCGTCGCGATCGCGTGCGTCCCGGCACTCGCGGCGCTCGTGAAGATCCAGTCCGACAAGCTGCTCGCGGCGGGGGCCGAGCCGTCACCGCAGCTCGCGGGAGAGCTGTTCTGTGTCCGGATTCTCGCGGCCGGTTTCATCGTCACGAGTCTCCTGTGGGCGGGCCTGGTGACGGCCCTGGTCGATCACCGCCTTGGACGCGCCGCGGGCTGGGCCGTGGCCGCGGCGGCACTCACGCTCTCGGGCGTGATCCACTCGCCGTTCGCCGACGGCCGGCTGTTCCTCCCCTGGGCCATCGGAACACTCCCCGCCGAGGCGGCCGGCCGCACGCCGTGGCACCTCGCCAGCGCCTACGCCGCGCTCGCGATCCTCTTCATGGCGTGGGCCACGACGCGTGGGCCGCGGCCTGGCGGCCGGCCACTCAGGCCTTCCCGCCCAGCCACCACGCCATACCGAGACGACGACCTCCGCGAGTCTGCACCTCGAACGTGAACTCGAAGGCCGTCGGCTCGGAAACGTTGCCGACCCGATCGACCTGTCGCACCGCAAGTCGATTGAGGCCGAGGGCGGGCCGGAACGACCGACGCCACGACGCGCCGCCGTCGGTCGAGTACTGCACGAAGGCCCCGCGCTCGCGCCCGCGAATCAGGAGTTTGCCGTCGGAGGTCACCGGCTCCACCCGGTCGGGATCGGGATGCCTGAGTGCTACGATCAGTCGGCCCACCCGCGTCTTGAGGACGAACCTCACGACCGATGGCAGAGACCTGTTGCCCGCCAGATCGGTCTGCCGGATGCGCACGACGTTGCGACCCTCGACGGGCGTGTAGGTCGACGACCATGCCCCGCCGTTGACCGAATACTCGACCACGGCCTGGCGTCGCAGGCCCGTGATGCTCAACTGGCCCGTGCCGCTCAGCACACCGGCCCGCTGAAGCACCGTCACCCGCGGCGCCGGGGGACTGCTGCGGTCGAGGACGAACTGGAGACGCGACGGGCTGGACCGGAATCCGCGGGTGTTGACCTGCACCACGAGGACATCGTTGAGGCCTTCGACTGCGCGGAACCGCGTGTGCCAACTCCGACCTCCGTTGACGGAGTAGAGGATCGTATTGTCGGGTGATGAACGGGTGACGGTGACGCGCCCCACGTTCGTCATGAGCATGCCGTCCGGGCGCCTCCCACCCTCCCTGACCAGCCTGATCGACGGTGAGGGGGGCGGATTCGTGTGAATCTCGC
>CAIWZS010000464.1 GCA_903917235.1 uncultured Planctomycetaceae bacterium
CGATCACCTACACGCTCGCCAATGGCACGAACGGTGGCCTCGCCGCCAACTACTCGCTCGCCGCCGGCACCGCCACCGGCGTCGTCACCCCCAAGGTGCTCTCGATCACCGCGCCCACGATCGCCTCCCGCGAGTACGACGGCACGACGGCGCCCAGCACGCTCACGATCGGCACGCTCTCCGGCTTCATCGGCTCCGAGACCGTCACGGTCACCGGTGCCGCCGCGAACTACTCGAGCGCCAACGCCGCGACGTACACCGGCGTCGCGATCACCTACACGCTCGCCGACGGCACGGGTGGCGGTCTCGCCGCCAACTACTCGCTCGCTGCCGGCACCGCCACCGGCGTCGTCACGCCCAAGACCCTCACGATCACCGCTCCCTCGATCGCCTCCCGCGAGTACGACGCCACGGCCACCGCAGGCGCTGTCACCGTCGGCACACTCTCCGGACTCGTCGGCTCCGAGACCGTCACGGTCTCCGGGGCCGCCGCCAACTACTCAAGCGCCAACGCCGCCACCTACAACGCCGTCACAATCACCTACACGCTCGGCAACGGCACGAACGGCGGTCTCGCCGCCAACTACTCGCTCGCCGCCGGCACCGCCACCGGCGTCGTCACGCCCAAGGCCCTCACGATCACCGGCCTCACCGCCGCGGCAAAGGTCTACGACGGCACGACGGCGGCCGCCGTCTCCGGTACGCCCGCGTTCGTCGGCCTCGTCAGCGGCGAGACCTTTGCCGTCACCGGCACCGTCACGTGGGCGTTCGCGGATGCCAATGTCGGCACGGCCAAGCCGATCACGCGCTCGGGCAGCTACGCGGCGCCGAGCGCCAACTACTCCCTCACGCAGCCCGCGTTCACCGCCTCGATCACCCCCAAGCCCCTCACGATTACCGGCCTCACCGCCGCGGCGAAGATTTACGACGGGACGACGGTCGCCACAGTCACCGGCACCCCCACGTACGTCGGCCTCGTCGACGGCGAGACCTTCCCCGTCGATGGCGCCGACGTAGGCATCGTCGTCACCTGGGCCTTCGCCGATGCCAACGCCGGCACCGCCAAGCCGATCACGCGCTCGGGCAGCTACGCCGTGCCCAGCGTTAACTACACGCTCACCCAGCCCACCGGCCTCGCCGCCGACATCACGCCCCGGGCCCTCACGATCACGGGCCTCTCCGCCGCGGCCAAGGTCTACGACGGCACCTCAACCGCTCCGGTCTCCGGAACGCCCGCGTACGCCGGCCTGGTCGCGGGCGAGACCTTCGCCGTCAGCGGCCCCGTCGCCTGGGCCTTCGCCGATGCGGCCGTCGGCACTGCCAAGCCGATCAGCAGGATCGGTGCCTTCCTGTCACCAAATGCCAACTACACGCTCACCCAGCCCGGCGGATTCACGGCCGACATCTCGCCCAAGGCCCTCACCGTCGCCGGTGCCGCGGCGAGCGACAAGGTCTACGACGGCACGACGACCGCCGCGATCACCGGCGCCACGCTCGTGGGCGTCGTCGCGGGCGACTCCGTCACCGTCTCCGGCGGCGGCACGTTCGCCTCGCCCAACGCGGGCGCCGGCATCCCCGTCACTCCGGCTCTCGCTCTCTCCGGAGCCGCGAGCCCGAACTACACGCTCACCCAGCCCACCGGCCTTTCCGCCACGATCGCGCGACGCCCCGTTACCGTCCGCGCCCTCGACGTGTCGAAGAACACCGGCGAGTCGCTCACCGCGGGCCCCGGCTCGACCGCCTTCACCGCGTCCGGCCTGCTCTCGGGCGACACGATCGGCTCGATCACGATCGCCTTCGGTCCCGCCGCCACCGCGGGCACGCTCGGCGGCCGCTACTCGGGCCAGGCGATCCCGTCGGCCGCCACCGGCGGCACGTTCAACCTCGACAACTACGCCATCGACTACACCGCTGGCGACATCGTCGTCGTCGCGGTGAACCAGCCGGCAACCTCCGTGTCGCTCGCAAACGTCGTCGCCACGCTTCCTGAAAACACATCCACGGCCGCCGCGCTCAAGGTCGCCGACATCGTGATCGCCGACGATGGCCTGGGCACGAACGTGCTCGCACTCTCCGGCCCGGACGCCGCCGCGTTCACGATCGTCGATCG
>CAIWZS010000465.1 GCA_903917235.1 uncultured Planctomycetaceae bacterium
AGACCTTCATCGGATGACTCCTGATGGGCCAGAACGGTGGTGGATCAGGCAGAGACGTTCCGCGGATGGAACCTTGGCTGGCTGGCTCGCACTCGACACCGTCTGTCGTGGGCTGGCTGGCTGTACGAAGCCCAGGAACGAGCTGCCGGACGATGCGTCGACATCCCGCGATACTGAGAATCGTTCTCAACATCATGGCGGCGTTTTTCTTTTTGTCAACGACGGCACCGAAAAAAGAATTCCGCCACGGAACAGGCGCAGAAGCCGCCCATCACTCGGTCAGCCGCCTGCATCCCGACGTCATGTGAGGAACATGGCCGGCGGCAGGACGCCCCGATCAACGATCACGACTTCCGCAGCGGGCAGGCCCGCGACGATCTCGGCGATGGCATGGCGACACCCCTCGTCGATCGACATCAGGCGCTGGCCTCCCCCTTCGAGCGCCCGCCGGCTGGCTGGCCGCGCCGCCATGCCGACGTCGGCCCACCCCGGCCAGTGGATGGTCGCGGCGGCCGTGCCGCCGGGGCCGCTCCGGTAGTGCGTCACGAGCTTGGCGAGCAGGTCGTTGGCGAGCGCGTAATCGGTCTGGCCGACCCCCCCGCATCGCCCGGTCAGCGAACCGAAGGCCACGAAGGCCTCGAGGGGGTCGTGGCGCAGGAAGTCGACGAGCCCGACAAGACCGTTCACCTTGCCACCGAGCGTGCGATGCACCTCGGCGGGCGTCTTGCGGTCGAACCGGCCGGTGTGCTCGAACCCGGCGCCGTGGATCACGCCACGAAACGGACCTGCCGATGCGCGGACGGCGGAGAGCGTGTCGCGGAGCGCCTCCAGGTCATCGATCCGACAGACGTGGTACGACGCCTCGATGCCGCAGGCCTGCAGGGCCGCGAGATTCCGCCGCACCTCGATCACGCGGGCGACGGCGTCCCACGCCTCGTTCGGCTTTCGCCCGCTGGCCCGCGCGCCAATCATGACGTCGCGCTTGAGCGCCTCGAGTGCGCGGGCGTCGAGCCGCTCCCAGGGCTCGTCCCCGGGCGGCGTCGTGCCCAGCAGCACGAGCCTCAGCCCGAATCGGACGGCAAGCCGCCGCGCGACCTCCGCGGTGATGCCGCGCGCACCGCCGGTCACGAGCCACTGCCCGCCCGGTGAGATGCACGGCCCTTCCGCGGGCGTGGGCCTTGGCACCAGACGGATGGCGTAGCGCTCGTCGCGGCGATATCCGACCTCCAGCCGCGCGAATCCCTCCTCCGGGCTCAGGGTGGACGATGCGAGGGCGTCGGTCATCTCGGCGAGCACCCGATCGGCCACGGCATCGACGCGGTCCCCCGCCGGGCCGTCCACGATCCGCACCGCGGGACCGCCCGCACCGCCGGCGCGCGACTCCATGAAGACGGCCTTCAGGAGACCGGTGATCGCGCCTCCGGTCGGTGTGGCGATGCGGCCGCTCGCTCCCACGTCGCCCCCGAGCGACGTGACGCCGACCACCGCGGCACGCGCCAGCCAAGGCTTGCCGAGACCGTGGCCATACCAGGCCTGACAGAGCGCGAATGCAGACTCGATCCCTCCGAGGGTCTCCGCTCGCCAGGCGACAGGAGTGGGAATCGGCTCGACCCGGTCGGTCCAGGCCGCGGCGAGCACGAGGTGACAGGGCGTGTCACCCGGCACCGCGGCGAACAGCGGTGCCATGCGCTCGGGCGTCGAGTCGCCCGGCACCACCACGACCTCCAGTCCGGCGCTCCGCAGCCGTGCCGCGAGCGCCGGTGCGAGCGGCGCTCCACCGTGGATCATCACCACGCCGCTCGGTGGTCGCGCGTCACCGCGTGGGAGCGGCGCGGGCACGGCGGTCAGTTCGCAGCGCAGCATCGGTTCCGTCGCGTCGCCACCGGGTGCGGGCGGGATCTGGCCGGCACGTGTTTCGCGCTCCGCGCGCGACGTCTCGGGATCGCCTCGGGCCGGCACACGTATGCGGCCGAGAAACGTCCCCTCCTCGTAGGCTGGGCCTGGGTGGAAATAGAAGCCGCGACCCGACCGACGGCCGGTGCGACCGGCGTCGATGAGTCGCTGGAGATATTCCCCGTTGCGCACGATCTGCGGATCGCGCATCACGCCGCCCCAGTAGCGGGCGATGTCGCGCACCGTCTCGAGCCCGATGCGGTCGAGCATGCCGAACGGCCCGACCGGCATGCCGGTGATGCCCATCCAGGCGCGATCGACGTCCTCGGGCGTGGCCACGTCGCGCTCCGCCAGCGTCAGGGCCGACATCAGGAGCACCCGCAGCATGGAGTTGAAGACGTAGCCCGGGTGCTCACGTCTGAGGACGATGGGAATCTGCCCGATCCGTCGGGCGAACCGCTCGAGCGAGCCCACGCACTCCGCACTCGTCGCACCGTGCGGCATGATGTCCGCCACCGCCGCGAGCCAGACCGGGCTGTGGACGTGGAACGCCGCGAAGCGATCCCGCCGTCCGAGGCCGGCGACGAGCATCGACGGCAGAAAGTACGAGCTCGTGGTCGTGAGGATGGCCGAAGGGGGGAGCAGTCGGTCGAACTCGCCGAGCACGCGGCGTTTGAGCGGCAGCTGTTCGGGCACACACTCGCAGGCGAGATCGACATCCTGCGCGGCCACGACCGCCGCGCTCGTGAACGTCGCCGCCCGGGTCGCGGACGCGGGGTCTGCCGGGCCGAGCGTTCCCATCTCCCGGAACGTCCGCTCCAGCCGCCGCGGCCCCTCGGCGACGGCCTCTGGGTCGACGTCGAAGACGTTCACGGCGACGCCATGGGCGACGCACTGGGCGGCGAGCTCCATGCCGATCGAGCCCGCGCCGATGATCAGGGTTCGGCGGACGTCCCGGTCGGCATGGTGCGTCGGCATCGCGACTCGTCTCGCAGGAGGGCGCGAGCCGCGCTACAGGCCGAACGCCACGTCCATCTCGCGGGCGACGGTCCGCAGGTAGGCCTCGTCGCCGCCGGAGACCTCGGCGGCCGCCCAGCCGTGGAAGTTGATCTCGTGCAGCGCCCGGCGGACGTCCGCGTAGTCGATGTCGCCCGAGCCGATCGGCGTGAACTTCCCCTCGGCGCGGGAGAAGCCCTTGATGTCGAGCTTCCGCACCCGCTGGCCCAGGGCCCGAATCCAGTCGCCCATCGAGCCGTACTTCCAGTGGTTGCCGATGTCGAACTGCATGCCGACCCAGGGTGAACGGAAGTCGTCGATGTAGCGGACGAACTTCTCGGCCGTCTGCGTCGCGTCGCCGTCGTGGTCGTAGAGGAACTGGTTCCAGACGTTCTCGACCAGGACCTGCACCCCGAGCTCGCCCGCCAGCGGGATCGCCTTCGCGATATTGTCCACCGACCGGGGCCAGATCTCCTCTTCCGGGCCGTCCTCCCCCTTGCCCACGACCAGGAGCACGCTGTGGCCGCCGACGGCGTGCGTATCGCGGATCGCCTGGAGGAGGAGTCCGAGCGCCTCGGATCGCGTGGCGGCGTCCGGACTCGTGTGACGCACCTGCCAGTGCTTCGCACACACGCTGCCGTCGACCGGCAGACCGCTCTCGGCGATCGCCCGCTTCGTCTCGGCGACATCGGCACCCGGATAATCCATCTCGACGCCGTCAAAGCCGGCGGCCTTCGCGATCCGGAAGCGTTCGACGAGGCCGCCGTCCGACGCCTTGATCATGCCGATCTTGAGCGTCTTCTTCAGCCGGCCCGTGAGGGCGTCGGACACGTCGGTCGCGCCGAACGCCCGTCCGGCATCGAGGCGGACGGCCTCGGGCACGGCGAGGCCGGCGACGCCGGTCACGACGGCACGACCGATGAATCGACGACGCGACACGCCGGTCGCGGCACCGTGGACGAAGGGATCGAGCCGGTTGTTCATGGACGCTCCTGCATCTCGGGGCGCTGCGGCCACGGGAACGGCCACTGGATATCGCGGCCGCGACCACACTATCCTACGGTGTTTCGGTCCGCCGCTCTCGGAGGTTCGTCCGGAGATTCGTCCGGAGATTCGTGATGGATCGACCCCGATCGGTTCTCCGCTTCCTGCCGTGCCTGGCGGCCATCCTCGCCGCCGCGGCGTGTCGGTGTGTCGGTGCGGCCGATCCGCCGCCGGCTCCCGTCGAGACGGGCCTGCGGGCGGGAGCGGCCGCCGTCAACATCACGCCCCCCCTCGGCGAGCCGATCGTCGGCGGGTTTCATCCGTATCCGGCGACCCACGTCCACGACGAACTGCACGCACGCTGCCTCGTGCTCGACGACGGCACGACCAGGCTCGCGCTGGTCGTGTGCGACCTCCTCGGCGTCCATCGCTCCGTGAGCGACGAGGCCCGTCGGCTCATCGCGGCCGAGACCGGCATCCCGCCGGAGCACGTGCTCATCTCCGCCACGCACACGCACTCGGCCACCACCGCGCTCGGCGGCACCGGTGACGAACGGTTCAAGCCGACGCTCGACCAGCTCACGCCCTACCAGGCGTTCGTCGTGCGGCGGATCGCCGACGGCGTGCGGCGGGCGGCAAACCTGCTGCGGCCCGCGGAACTGGCCGTCGGCACGGTGGACGTGCCCGAGCACGTGTTCAACCGGCGCTGGTTCATGCGGCCGGGCACGATGCCGGAAAACCCGTTCGGATCGGCCGACGATCTGGTGAAGATGAATCCACCGGCCGGGAGCCCCAATCTAGACCGGCCCGCCGGGCCCACCGATCCGACCATCTCGATCATCGCGGTCCGCGAGCCCGACGGCAGGCCGATCTCGGTGTATGCCGCCTACTCGCTGCACTACGTCGGCGGCGTCGGCCCGGGCCACGTCTCCGCCGACTACTTCGCCATCGTCTGCGACGAGCTCGCGCGGCTCTCGAGGGGCGACCGGGCCGACCCGCCGTTCGTCGCCCTCCTGGCCAACGGAACGAGCGGAGACATCAACAACATCAACTTCCGCACCCCGCGCCCGGCCCAGCCGCCCTACGTGCAGATGCGCGCGGTGGCGACCGACGTGGCGGCGAAGATCCACGGCGCCCTTCCCGGCCTCGCCTACACGCGATCGGTGCCGCTGGCCGCACGCTATCGCGAGCTCGAGCTGGGCGCGCGTCACCCCACGGACAAGGAGGCGGCGTGGTCGGCGAAGACCCTCGAGACCCCCACGGCCGACGACGCGAAGAAGTCGCTGTCCGAGATTTACGCCGAGCGTGTTCGCGCCCTCGCCAAGCAGCCGCCGACCGTGGCGGTGCCGCTCCAGGTGCTGAAGGTCGGGCCGGCCCGCATCGGGGCGATGCCCTGCGAGGTCTTCTGCGAGATCGGCCTCGACTTCCGCCGTAGGAGCGGCGGATCGCCGGGCTTCCTGGTGTCGATCGCCCATGGCTACATGGGGTACCTGCCGACCCCGCGGCAGCATGATCTCGGCGGGTACGAGACCTGGCCGGGGACGAATCGGCTCGAGCGCGACGCCTCCGACAAGATGCTCGCGGCGCTCGTGGAGATGTGCGGCGAGCTGAGCGCCGTGGGCGGAGCGCCCAGCCCGGCCGAATCGCTCGCGCGGCTCGAGGTCGATCCGGGGCTGCGGGTGGAGCTGGTGGCCGCCGAGCCCGACGTGGTCGATCCGGTCGCGCTGGCCTTCGA
>CAIWZS010000466.1 GCA_903917235.1 uncultured Planctomycetaceae bacterium
CGTCGCAGATCCGGGCCAGGCTCTCGATCGAGACCCCGCCGTCGACCAACCACGAGCCGTCGTCCCGCTGGACGACGGTCTGGTCCTCGTCATGGCGGTGCTCGCTGTGGATCTCGCCGACGAGTTCCTCGAGGACATCCTCGAGCGTGACGAGTCCCTCGGTGCCGCCGTACTCGTCGAGCACGATCGCGAGCTGATTGCGCTCCTTCTGGAAGAGTTCGAGGAGCCGGTCGAGCGGCATCGTCTCCGGCACGAAGAGCGCCCGGTGCATCATCTTGCGCAGCTCGATCGGCCATCCCATCCAGCTGTTGCGGAGGACGTCCTTGAGCCAGACGTAGCCGAGGATGTGGTCGAGCGACCCCTCGTAGACGGGAAGCCGCGAGTGGCCGGCCATGGCCACGGCGCCGAGAATCTCCTCGGCCGGTGTCTCCACATCGAGGGCGTCGAGGTCGATGCGCGGCCGCATGATGTCGCGGACGGCCCGGTCACCGAGCCGCAGCGCCTCGGCGGCGACGGCCTGTTCGACCGCTTCGAGGACGCCCTCGGCGCGTCCCGTCTCCAGCAGGTGCTCGATGTCGTCGACCGACACGCTCGGCCCCGCGGGCTTGTGGGCACCGAGCAGGAAGAGGACGGCCGAGGTGGCGGTGCTCAGGCCCCAGACGAGCGGGCGCGCCACCACGGCCACGAGCTGCATGACGGGTGCGGCGAGGCGGGCCATCGTCTCGGCCTGCCGCAGCGCGAGCCGCTTGGGGACGAGCTCGCCGAGCAGCAGCGTCACGAACGACAGCACCATGACGAACGCCACGAGCGAGACGCTTTCCGCGGCGCCGGCGATCGGCTCTGGTGCGTGCGCCGCGATCCAGCCGGCGAACTGGTCCACCAGGCGATCGCCACCGTATGCGGCGGCGAGCGTGCCGACGAGCGTGATGCCGATCTGCACCGTGGGCAGGAAGCGGTCCGGACTCGACGCGAGTTCGAGGGCCGCGGCTGCGCGGCGATCTCCCTTTTCCGCCAGCAGCCGCAGGCGTCCCCTGCGGCTGGCCACGATCGCCATCTCCGCGCCCGAGAAAAACCCGTTCGCGAGGATGAGCGCGAGAATGATCAGGACGTCCGCCATACGACCTCGGTCACGATTCCGCCGTCGATCCGGCGGCTGGACGACCACGTGCGAGCACCGCCAGGTTGTCCCGATGGACGACCTCGTCGTAGGGGCAGTAGCCGAGCACGTCGGCGATGCGCTCGGTGCGCTGCCCGGCGATGCGGCGCAGGTCGTCGGCCGTGTAGTTCACGAGGCCGCGGGCGAACACGCCGCCGGGCTCCGTCGCCAGCGCCACCACGTCCCCCGCGACGAAGCGGCCGTCGACGCCGGTGACGCCCGCCGCCAGCAGGCTCCGGCCGCGGGTGACCACCGCCTCGCGGGCGCCCGCATCGACGGCGACCGTGCCGCGGGCATCCGCTGACCATGCGAGCCAGCGCTTCCATGCGGGCATCGCGTCGGGCCGGCCGGCGAAGAGCGTGCCGACCGAGTCGCCTCGACAGATCCGCTCGAGCACGTCGTCGACACGGCCGGGCGCGATGACGCACGCACCGCCGGCCTCGGTGACGATGCGGGCGGCGGTCAGCTTGCTCGCCATGCCCCCCTTGGACAGGCCACCGGGCCGATCCCGGGCCAGGGCCTCGATGCCCGCGTCGATGACGGCGACCTCGCGAAGCACGCGAGCCTCGGGTTCGGACGGGTGTCGATCGAAGAGCCCGTCGACATCGGACAGGAGCACGAGCAACGGCGCCCCGAGGAGCGTCGCCACGAGCGCCGCGAGCCGGTCGTTGTCGCCGAACGACGTGCGCAGCTCCTCGACGCTCACCGTGTCGTTCTCGTTGATCACGGGAACGGCACCGTAGTCGAGCAGAGCCCGGAGCGTGTTGCGGATGTTGAGGTAGCGGGAGCGATGCTGGAGGTCGTCGGCCACGAGCAGCACCTGGGCCGCGTGCCGTCCGTGGCCGCGCAGGGCGCGTTCCCAGGCCTCGATGAGGCAGCTCTGGCCGATCGCGGCGATCGCCTGGAGATGAGCCAGTTCGTGGGGGCGCTGGTCGAGGCCCATCCGCCCGAGCCCCGCCCCGACCGCCCCGGAGCTCACGACGACCACCTGCCGCCCCATGGAGCGGAGGGCATCGACCTGCTTTCCCAGGGCATCGATCCGCGAGCCGTCAAGCCGGCCATCCGTTCCCGTGAGGACGCGCGTGCCGACCTTCACGACGACCAGGCCCGGCGACGACGCGATGGAGGCTCGGGGGCTGGATGGAGGATCGGGGGGGGGCATGCCGCGTGACGATGGGTGAGGCCGGACCGGGGCGGGACAGGGCCGACCATCGTACCTGCCGGTGCGAGCGGGGCTCCACGGGAACCGGTCGCAGGGCCGCCCCGTCGACCGAACGGGTCCGCAGCGACTCGCATGGCGAACGAGGGTGCACCGCGCTCGGCGAACGAGGCTCGTCGGCGGGTGGGTTGGGGTTGCTGGTCGTCCGCTGTATAGTTCGTCCATCGGAACGACGCGGGGACCGCGGCCGGACGTGGCATGAGCGACCTGAAGCACGAGTGTGGTCTCGCCGCGATCTATCACCTTCCGGTGCCCGACGCCGAGACCAGCCCGCTCTGCCCGATTCAGGGCCAGGAAGAGGCGTCGCGTCTGCTGCCGCGGATGCTTCTCGACATCCAGAATCGCGGCCAGCTCTCGGCCGGCGTGACCTCCTGGAACCCGGGCCGCGCCCAGCTGCTGACCACGCACAAGGAGGTCGGCAGCGTCAGCGAGGTGTTCCGGATGAGCCACCGCGGCAAGTATGAGAGCCTCATGGAGCAGCTCTCCGGCCGTGCCGCCATCGGTCACGTCCGGTACGCGACGTGCGGTGCCGAGGACCGCGGCTACGCCCAGCCGCTCGAGCGTCCGCACCTGCGACGGCGCAAATGGTTCGCCTTCGGGTTCAACGGCCAGCTGGCGAACTACCCCGAGCTGCGGGCCGAGATTCTCGCGTCGGCCGACAGCCACCTCGCCCGTGACAACGACACCGAGGCGATCATGCACGTGATCGGCGGTGCGCTCGCGGCCGATGACGAGCCCGCCCCGGCCGACCTGCTCGCATCGCTCGCCCGACGGTTCGATGGCGCGTGGAACCTCGTGATGCTCGATGCCTGCGGACGCCTCATCGCGTCGCGGGATCCCCTCGGCATCCGCCCCCTCGAGTGGGCGCGTCTCGGCCCGCTCGTGGCCGCGGCCAGCGAGAGCGTGGCCCTGCTCAACCTCGGCTTTCCGCCCGAATCGATCCGCTCACTCGAGCCGGGTACGGCACTCGTCGTCGACGAGACGGGCATGCGGATCGAGCGTTTCTCCGCCGCCCCCCGCCGCGCGCACTGCTTCTTCGAGTGGGTCTACTTCGCGAACGTCGCGAGCACGATGGACGAGCGCAGCGTCTACCTGACGCGGAAGCGGCTCGGCGAGGAGCTCGCCCGACTCGAGACCGTGCCGCTCGATGCGGACACCGTCGTCGTGCCCGTGCCCGACACGAGCAAGGCGGCGGCGGACGCGATGGCCTTCCGCCTCGCGGTGCCGTCGGTCGAGGGGCTCATCCGCAACCGCTACACAGGCCGCACGTTCATCGACGGCGCCGCGAGCCGCAGGCAGAAGGCGGAAACGAAGTACACGCCGCTCCGCGAGGTCCTCGAGGGGAAGCGGGTGATCCTCGTCGAGGACTCGATCGTGCGCTCGACGACGATGCGTGTGCTCCTCGGCCGCATGCGGACGCTCGGCCGGGTGCGCGAGATCCACGTGCGGGTCGCCTGCCCACCGATCATCGCGCCCTGCTTCTACGGCATCGACATGTCGACGATCGACGAGCTGTTCGCCCCCGAGTTCATGGGGAGCGGCGGGCTCTCGGCGGAGGCACAGGCCGCGATGGCGGAGCGACTGGGGGCCGACTCGCTGCGCTACCTGCCGGTGGAGGCGGTGGCCCGGTCCATCGGACTGCCGCCCGAGTCGCTCTGCCAGGCATGCCTCACGGGCCGGTATCCGACGCCCGCCGGCGAGCGGCTCCACGCCATCGCGATGACGCAGGTGCGGGGCGGCGCCCGCGGCCGCACGTACGAGACCGCGACGCCGTGAGCGAGGCCGGAACGGCTCCGGCGTCAGGCGGGTGCCCGGTGGAGCACCGCACGCCAGACCGGCTCGCCCGCGAGCCGTGTACGGCGCTCGAAGTGGGTGCGGTAATCGAGGTCGTGTGACGGCTCCCGCGGCGGTTCCTCGCGCGGCGAGCCGAAGGCCCCCGTCGCCGCCGCGGCGTCCATGGCCTCGCGAAAGTATTCCTCCACGTCGGTCCAGACGTGCAGGGCCCCGCCCTCGGCGAGGACGCGACCGCACGACCGCAGGAACGGCTCGGAGAGGACCCGCCGCTTCCGGTGCCGTGCCTTCCACCATGGGTCCGGAAAGTAGACGTGGACCGCCGCGAGGGAGGCATCGGGCAGCCGCTCGCGCACCAGCAGCACGGCATCGCCGTGAATGATCCGGGCATTGCCCGTGGCCGCGGCGGCGAGGCGGCCGGCACATAGCCTCGCGTAGCCGTAGGCGACCTCGACGCCGAGGAAGTTGCGGTCGGGGTGGGCGGCCGAGGCCGATGCGAGGAAGAGCCCTTTGCCGCTGCCGACCTCCAGCTCCACCGGGCCTGGTGCGAGAAAGAGCGCGGACGGGTCGCGACCGGCCGGCACGGCGTCGAGCGTCAGGAGGTGGGCCGAAAGATCGAGCGCCGGATCAGGCTTGCGTGGCGGTCGTCGGGGCATGGCGGCATCCGGTCGTCAGCCGCCGGTGGTGCCACCGCCCGCCTCGGCGAGCATCGCGACCGGCAGGGGCACACCCTTGATCGTCCCGTCGACGACGATGCTGTCCCGGACGAGGCCCTGGAAGCGGCAGACGATCATCGCCCGCGGCCGGACGCGCACGCGTTCCACGGCGATCACCAGCCGGTCGCCCGGCACGACGGGCTCCCGGAAGCGCACCTCCTCCAGCCCTCCGAAACCGATGACCTTCGCGTCGAGCAGGTTGTGCTTCTGCGTGTAGTAGCTCGACAGCTGGGCGGCCGCCTCGCACATCAGCACACCCGGCATCAGGGGCACACCGGGAAAGTGGCCACGCACCCAGAACTCGTCGGTCGTTACGTCCTTGTATCCGACGCAGAGCCCGCGGGAGTGGTCCTCGTGCACGATCGCCGTGAGCTGCTCCATCTCGAAACGCTGCTTGTTCCAGCGGCGAATCTCATGGATGTCGGCGATGACAGTGTCGACGTCGTACTCGCTCGGGTGGATGATGTAGTCGCGCGGAGCCACGGTGTCGTTGCCTCGCCTCGCAACACGGGTGGAACCATGCCCGATCGCGGGCCCCGCTCCACCCGGTCAGGGGTGGTGCTCAGGTGCGGATGTGCTTCCGCTTGGCCTTGCGGGCCTTGCTGTTGGCAGGACGCGAACCGTGGTTCGCCTTCTTCAGGGCACGATGCGGTTTGGCCATGGAATCCTCCGATCGGAAGTCGACGATGAACGACTCCGCGGTATCGGTTGTACCACGCGCATTCGGCCGCCGCCACCGGATCGGATGGCGGACCCCGCGCTCGAGAGGCCTGAGCCGCTCGTCCCTCACGGACGGCGGTCGGAATGCGCCGCGCCGGGGGCTGCTGCCTGACGTTCCGCGTCGATCGCCTCCCGCACGCTCGTCCGCACGATCTCCACGAAGCTCGCCCCCAGGAAGCCGGCCAGTCCGCCGACCACCGCCGACGACACGCCACCCAGCATGGCACCGGCCAGCGAACTGGCCGCGAGCGCACGCAGCGCCACCGCCCCGGCGACGCCACCGCAGCAGGCACCGATGGTCGCGGAGATCGGAACGAGCGATCCGAGGCTCGTGCGTCGCTCCAGCCGCGACGGCCTGGCAGGAGCGGGTATGACCGTCACCTGGGGCCGGGTCCCGAAGCGGCGGGGATCGCGGTCCGCGGCATCCCGCAACCGGGTTCCGAGCGCGTTGCCGGCGACGTGTGCCGCGACACTCGCCACGACCACCACCACGGCGAGCCACCCCGCCACGCCCAACCACCCGATCGCGGCGCAGGCAACGCCGATCACCACGACGAGCCATGTATAGGTGGTGAGTCGCATGAAACGACAACGCCTCTGAGTTCCATGTCGCGTCGACGAGACACGTTTCGTCGACGAGACACATTTCGTCTACGAGACAGGGCGACGGCTATCGACGAAGGCTTCCGGAGCGGGTGGCCGCTGCGACCGAAGGGAGCAGACTCATGTCACCCTGAGGCGGTCCTCCACAGACTCCGATCAGAGTGTGCCTCGCCGACCCGACGCATTGTAGCCGCGTGACGCCGACGGACCGGGACCCTGCCGCGACCGGTGCGAGGGCTCACCAGCCGGCGGCCATCGCGTCCTCCCGGTAGAGCGGCAGAATGCGGTAGTACACCTCCAGTGTGAGCACCGCGAGCGCGGTGTGGGCGAGGCGGCCGCCCGGCGCGGAGTCGGGCTCGGCCATGAACCAGCTGCCGGTCTCGTGTCCCTTCGTCGCCTGTGTCGACACGAGCTGATCTCGGTTACGGGCGTTCCACC
>CAIWZS010000467.1 GCA_903917235.1 uncultured Planctomycetaceae bacterium
CGGCCTGCATCCGCGCGACACGCATCGGCTCATCACGGCGCTCGGGAAGCTCCGTGACCTCGGCAACACGATCGTCGTCGTGGAGCACGACCGCGACGTCGTGGCGAGCGCCGACCACGCGCTCGACTTCGGGCCCGGCAGCGGCCGCGAGGGGGGCACGATCGTGGCCCACGCCCCGCCCGCGAAACTGCCGCGGGAGCGCGGGAGCGTGACGGGGCCGTACCTCGCCGACCGACGCGCCTGTGACGCGGTGCTCTCCGTCAAGCGCGAGCGGGGCCGGCGCGAGCCCGCCGGCTGGATCGACGTGCGCGGCGTCCGGCATCGCACGCTCAAGGGGGTGGACGTGCGGATCCCGCTGGGCGTGCTGGCGGCCGTGACCGGCCCGAGCGGCTCGGGCAAGACGTCGCTCGTGCTCGAGGTGCTCTGGCGGGCCGTCGCCCGGCGGCTCCACGCGGCCCGCGAGCAGCCGGGGCAACACGACGCGATCAAGGGCCTCGAGAAGATCGACCGCGTGATCCTCGTGGACCAGGAGCCGATCGGATCGACGCCCGGCTCCACGCCCGCCACCTACACCGGCGTCTTCGACCACGTCCGCCAGCTCTTCGCGAAGGCGCCCGAGTCGCGCACCCGCGGGTTCACGCAGCGCACGTTCTCCTTCAACGTGCCGGGGGGCCGCTGCGAGGCCTGCGAGGGGCTCGGCCAGCGGCGCGTGGAGATGCACTTCCTGCCCGACGTGTGGGTGCAGTGCGAGAACTGCAAGGGGAGGCGTTATGCCGCCGAGACGCTCCACGCGAAGTGGCACGGCCGGAGCATCGCGGACATCCTCGAGATGAGCGTGGCGGAGGCGGCGGCGTTCTTCGCCCCCGCGCCGCACATCGCCCGGATCCTGGACACGCTCGTCGACGTCGGCCTCGGCTACGTCACGCTCGGCCAGCCGGCCCCGCAGCTCTCCGGCGGCGAGGCGCAGCGCGTGAAGCTTTCTCGCGAACTCGCCAAGCCGGGCACCGGTCAGACGCTCTACATCCTGGACGAGCCGACGACGGGGCTGCACTTCGCCGACATCGAGAAGCTGCTCCACGTGCTCGAGCGGCTCGTGACGGCGGGCAACACCGTGCTCGTCGTGGAGCACAACCTCGAGGTGATCGCCGCGGCCGACTGGGTGATCGACATGGGGCCGGAGGCGGGCGACGGGGGAGGCAGGGTCGTGGCGGAAGGCCCGCCGGAGGACATCGCGATCCACGCCGAACGCTGGCGGCACGCGGCCAAGCCTTCCGTCGGCGCCCGCCGAGCCGCAGGCTCGAAGGCCGCCACCACCTCCGAGGCCGCCTCACCCCTGCTCCGCAGCCACACCGGCGAAGCCCTCGACGCGTTTGGTCTCATCAAACGCTAGCAGCGGCGACGGATATGCGAGAGCGACGCCCGGGCAGTCTGGGTGGCGAGGCGAAGGGGGTCGGCGAACGCTCGACGAGCGTGTGGCCGCCGCGGCCACAGCGAGGAGACTTTTGCCGCCCCCGAGCCGGCGTCTTTCGACACCTCGGCATGCCGCTCTCGAAGAATGACCTAATGAATCCGCGTGTCAGGATTGGGTCAGCCGCCTGCTTCCCGCGCTACCACCTTGCCTCGAGGCCGGTGTTGACGCCGTGGAGAAACACGCCGCCGTAGGGGCTGATCGTCGCCCGCGGCACCTGGGCCGGGTCGACCACGGTGTTGGCCAACTGGTTGGCCGGGGTGGCGACGCCGTTGATCCAGAAGAGCGTGTACCCCGCCCGCCACGACAGCCAGTTGGTGATCGCGACCGACGCGGTGACCCCCGCCTCGCCGAAGAACGAGACGGTGTCCTTGTCGGCCGCGACGACCGTCGGGGGATCGATGAAGTTGTCGTAACTCGTGCGCTGCAGGGCCTGGTGGTTGTAGTAGACGCCCGCCTTGCCGATGCCGTTCACCCGCACGCGGCCGCCGTTGTTCCAGAGCATCGCGTCGGCACCCCACTGCCAGCCGTAGAGGTTGTTGAGCGTGGCGACATCGAGCAGGTCGCCCCCGCTGACCACGCCGTCCTCGACGACGGCGTCGAGCAGCTGCATGTCCTGGCCCCACTCCACCCAGCGGAAGCCGGTGATCCAGCGGATCCATTCCCACTCGACCTTCCGCAGGTTCACCTCGAGGCTCTGGATGTGGGCCGACGACTCCGCCCGGACGGCGGCGATGTTGTTGAAGTTGAGCCCGGCCAGTTCGTTCATCTCGAGGGCACCGTTGCCGACGTCGTCGAGGAACGGGCCGACCTGCCGCTGCGCGTCGAATCCCCAGATGCTGAAGTAGTTGACCTCGATCGACCGGCACTGGTCGCGGTTGTAGATGACGGCGTAGCGCGGCGCGGCCGAGAGCGGCGGTGCGAGCTGGTTCGCGTCGAGGGCCGTGGCTCCGGTCAGCGAATCGAGGTAGAGCGGCCGGCTCGGGATGTTGCCCATCCAGAGCATGAGCGCGTCGATCTGGCCGATCCACGTCGGGCAGTCGCACGGGTCGGGGCAGATCGCGGGCATGTCCGCAACGACCTTGGTCGCGCCGTGGTGGCCGAAGAGCCAGCCGGTCAGGCTGAACTCGTCGTCGACGAACCACGAGAGGCCGTCGCTGGCGTCCTCCGACGCTGCCGGCTCGTCGCCGATATCCGACCGGGGCGGGGCCGGGCCCTCGCGTCGCGCCGCCGGGGTGGATGGCGTCGCATCGACGATCTCATAGCCCTCACCCTCGAGGACCGGTTCGAACCGTCCGGGCGCGGCCGGCGTACTGGTCCCCGTGCCGGGTTCGGAAGCGAACGCCGGGACGACGCTCGCGGTCGCGATGGCGATCGCCACGAGGGTGGCGACACGCTCGATCTTCGTCTGGGTGTGGCGGATGCCGGTGATCGTGCCCGCGGTCGCGCCGCGGACGGAAAGGCTCGTATCCATGTCGTGCTGGTCCCCCCGGAAAAGCGATTCGCCTCAGGCATCGACTTCCGGTGGTGCCGGTCGTGACCAACGCTCCTCCGGTGCGGGTCACGGAAGATGGGAGGCCTGGGAGATGGTACGGCCCCGGAAATCCCCAGGTCCGCGGAGGATCCGAGGGCCCTGAACGCGCCGGCAAGAGTGGATTCCCGGTGCTGAATGCCGCCTGCAGGTACCCCTCGGGAACGAACCTCCGGCTCGGCGGGTGAGGCGATGTACCGAATCTTTGACTTCGCGGTAGTCTCTCACTAGGGTCGGGTTGTCCTTTCGCGTTGAAGTCGTTTCCCGAGGGGTGCTCTCGGAAAGCGGGCGAAGTGCAGGCTGCCGCTTTGGGCGAAAAGGGGTGCGTGTCACGGGCGGGCAGGGTCGCGAACCCCGTGTCGGACGGTGTGATCTGGCGGTGCAAGCGGTGTCGGTAGGTGTGTGCCCGTAGTTTCGACGCCTCCCATAGAGCGGACCCGACGACATGAGACTCAACGGCTTCAGGTTCCGGCTGCCCAGGTTCTCCCTCGTTCGCGATGTATTCGAGCCCCGCTCGTCGCGGCACCGCCTCGGTGGTCGGCGGGCCCGCGGTTCTGCCGCGCGGATCCCCGAACGTCTCGAGGACCGCAAACTCCTCGCGTTCGACCTCGTCGCCGCCTACGTGAGGCCCGGCGACCCGTTCTTCGTCAACGACGGCACGAGCACCGCCGACGTGCTCACGACGTCGCCCCAGGAGATCACGCTGCGGTTCAGTCCGGGCACGGTGATCGACGAAGCGTCGCTTCAGGCTGGCATCACCGTGATGCGGAGTGGTCGCAGTGGCGACGGCTTCGGGAACGGCGGTGCGTTCGCCGACGTCGCCGTCCCGATCGGCAGCATGACGGTCAATGACGTCCCCAACCAAAATGAGGTGGTGATTCGGTTCGCCGAATCCCTGCAGGACGACACGTACCGGATCGCCCTGCGTGGCGACACGAATCTCACGAATGCCACGATCGACGGCCTCAAGTCGCTGCCGCCAGCGCCGATCGCCCTCGATTCGTTCCGTGCCGGCGGCACGTTCGCGTTCGACTACCGGGTCGAGTTGGGCGCCCATGTGGTCTCGGTCGTGCCCCAGCCGGTGATCCGGGCGAAGACGATCACGTTCGCCGCCGTGCCGGCGGATGGTGATCTGCTCACAGTGGCGGTGCGCGGCGGTCGGCGGGTGTTCGAGTTTGACTCAAATGGCACCGTCGCGACCGGCAACACGGCGATTCCGCTGGCAAGCGTGACGACCTCGTCGCTCGCGACCGCCGTCGCGAGCGCGATCAACACTCTCAACGGCGCGTCCGGTTTTACAGGCGAACTGACGGGCACTTCGGCCACCGCCGTCGGCTCGACCGTCACGTTCTCCGGGGTGTCGTTCACGCCCGTCGTGAGCGCGACGCGGGCCGGAGGTGCGCTCGCCGCGAGTGTCATCGCGATCGGCGACGGGGCGCTTGCGCACCTGCGAGACAAGGTCGTCGTCCACTTCAACGCGAACGATCCTCTCAACACGGCAGCGGCACAGAACCCGGCCAATTACCAACTGTTCGAGACCGACACGACGACGGCGGCATCCCTCGGCGTCGTGACGCCCACGAGCGTCTCCTACGACGCCGCCTCCGCGACGACCGTGCTCACGTTCGCTGCGGGCGCGGTCGCCGACGACAAGCTCTACCGCCTCCAGGTCGGCAACGCGGCCGATGCCAACAACACGCTCGCGACCGCGATCGACGTCGGCTCGGTCTTCGCTCGGCCCGGTGGTGCGGCGGCCTTCACGACGACGGCACGGCTGGGTGACGGCACGAGCGGTGCCAATGACGTCGATCTCTACAAGGTGCGGGTGATGGCCGGCGGCACGATCTCGTTCACGGCGACTCCGCAGGCGGGACTCGACGTCGCCCTGCGGCTGTTCGACGTCAGCGGCACCCCGATCACTTCCGGCAACGGCTACAGCGTCACCACGAACGGGCTCAATGCCGCGGACACGCTCTCGTATGCGCCTACCACCGCGGGTGATTTTTTCATCGGCGTGTCGAGTGTCGGCAATGTCGCCTACTCGGCGATCGACGGAACCAATGCCACGGGTGGCACGACCAACGGCTCCTACATCGCGTCTATCACCTCGACTGTTGCGGTGGCGGCTTCCGACGAGAACTCCAGTTACACCACAGCCACGGGCCTCGGCACGCTCGGCGTCGGCGGTTCACTCATCGCGGCGATGATCCAAAACAGGCCGACAGTGGCGACGCCGGCAGGAACGCTCCAGTTTCCCGACGACCCGGGGTCGGTGGACTATGTCGGCCAACGCGATATCCCGGTGGATGATGGTCTCGAGCGGCACGGGCTTCCAGGCGTCGGTGGGGCAGCCAACGCACCGGCGATCCAGACGACCTACTTCAACTTCAAGAGCGACTACGGCGTCGATCCCCAGGGTAATCCGCTCTCCAACGCGATCACCGAGACGCAGAAACAGCGGGCGCGGGAAATTTTCGATCTCTACAGTCGCTACCTCGGCATCCGCTTCATTGAGTCCGCCGACCAGGGAATCCAGGTCGTCACGGGCGACATGCGGGCGCTGGAGCCGACGATCCCGTCGACTCCCGCCGGGCTCGGTGGTGGAACCACGGCGATCATGAACTCGACGATCGACTGGGGGGACAGCGAGTACGGCGGGGCATGGTTCCAGACGGCGATGCACGAGATCGGCCACGTCCTCGGCCTGGGTCACAGCTACGACCTGCCCTCGATCATGGGAGCCGGTGAGGCTCCGGCGGACGGCGCGATAACGGCAGTCACTGAAGCCGTATTTCCCGGCAACTACGACATCGAGCACGCGCTCCAGATCGCGCCAAAGAGCGGCACCGACATCGACGTCTATTCCTTCCAACTCGATGCCAATGGCCGCTTCACCGCCGAGACGATCGTGGCCCGGCCGGGCCAGGCACTTCTCAATGGCAGCACCCTCGATACCGTCCTCACGCTCTATCGCGAGGTCACGGTCGGCGGCGTCACGACCCGCGAGATGATCGCCCGCAACGACGATTATTTTGGACGCGACTCGTTCGTCGGTCTCGACCTCGAGCGGCAGGATGCGCAGGGCAACCGCTACACCTACTACGTCGCGGTCACGAGCACCGGCAACACGAACTTCGATCCGGCGATCGCCAACAGCGGGGCGGGCGGGCGATCCGAGGGCGACTACCGGCTCCAGATGGGCTTTACGCCGGTCACCGCCTCCACGGCGGGCGCCACCATCCTCGATTCCGCTGGCACGAAGTTTGACGGCGACCGCGACGGCGTCGCCGGCGGGTCATTCGACTTCTGGTTCAACACCGCCGCCACCGGCAAGACGGTGTACGTGGACAAGGCGGCTGCGGCCGGTGGAAACGGTGCCCTGGCCACGCCATTTAACGAGATCGATCTGGCCATCGCGTCCATCACCGCCTTAAACAATGCCACGCCAGGCTCCCGGACGCTCCTCCGCATCGTCGGCAACGACGGCAACGCGGCGACGATCGCGGACGACCGGCCCTATCTCATCGGCCGCACGCAGGGGCAGACCGGCACGGCGCTCTCCGACGGGGCGACGTTCAACGTGCCCGCCGGCGTGACCGCGGTCATCGACGAAGGGGCGATCGTCAAACTCCGCGGTGCCATCATCGACGTGGGCAGCTCGTCGCTTTCGCCCACGTCGTCCCGGGCCGGAGCTGCGATCCAGGTGCTCGGCACGCCCGTCCGGCAGGTGCGGTTCACGTCGTACCACGACGACAGCCTCGGCGGCGACAGCGACGGCGTGGGCCCCGCCGCGAGTGGCGGCCAGTGGGGCGGCATCGTCCTGCGGCAGGATTCGGACGTCGCCTCGAAACGGTCGTTCGTCAACACGATCACCAACGCCCAGTTCCGGTTCGGTGGCGGGCAGGTGGTCGTCGATTCGCAGCTCAAGACGTTCACGCCGATCCAGCTCGAGAGCACGCGGCCGACGATCGCCTTCAATCGCATCACCAACAGCGCCGGTGCCGCAATCTCGGCCGATCCCAATGCGTTCGACGACTCGAACGGCCGCATCGGACCCGAATTGCGGGGCAATCTCTTCACCGAGACGCGGAACGACGGGCCCGGCGGCGCGGCGGTCGTTCACTCCAACTCCATCAACGGCATCTTCATCCGGATCGAGACGAATGCCGGCGAGTTGCTCACGAAGCTCACGGTGCCCGCCCGTTTCAAGAGCACCGACATTGTCTACGTCGTCGCCGAAAATCTCGTCATCGACGGCGGTGCGGGGAGTTACGAGCGCCGGGTCGATCCTGCAGACAGCGTGACCAAGGATTTCGCCAAGGCGAGCGGCCGGCTCACGATCGATCCCGGGGTCGTGGTGAAGTTCGTCGGCTCGCGGATCGAACTCGAGCGCGGCGCGGCGCGGCTCTACGCCGAGGGACTGCCCGGCAGCCGCGTCATCTTCACGAGCCTCGCCGACAACCGATTCGGTGCCGGTGGCACGTTCGACACCAACGGCAATCAGCCTGACGTCCCGGCGGCGGGCGACTGGGCAGGCATCGTGCTCAATGCCGGTGCGGCGGCGAGCATCGACCAGGCCTATGTCGGCTTCGGCGGCGGCACGTCGCCGATCGAGGGTCGGATCGCCAACTTCAACGTCTTCGAGGCCCACCAGGCCGACCTGCGCCTTGCGAACACCCGGGTCGAGAACAATGCGGGAGGCTTCTCCTCGGCCGACGGAATCCGCACCGGCCGCGGCACGCACGAGGCGGCCACGATCTTCGTGCGGGGTGCCCAGCCCGTGATCGTGGGCAACGATTTCCGCGACAACCTCGGCACGCTCATCAGCGTCAACGCCAACGCGCTCGACGACCGCCTCCAGGGCGACCCCGGCCGCAGCACGGGTGTTGTCGCCCGCTACGCCGGGTTCGACGATAATTTCGGTGCGCTCGTCCGCA
>CAIWZS010000468.1 GCA_903917235.1 uncultured Planctomycetaceae bacterium
CCACGAAGCCGGCAGCGACCAGGAAACGTCAGCCGACTGGCGGGCCGTCGACGAACACCTGCGACACGTTGGCCGACTTGAGCCGCCCGTCCCACACGCGCACCGTGAACGCCGGCGCCTCGCCGGTCTGGCCCATGCGCGGCGTCCACTTGATCCTGCCCCCGGGTGCGAGCAGCGGCTGCTCGAACCGGCTGGCGAACCGCGGTGGACGTGGCACGACCACCCTCCACTCCGCGCCGTCCCAGATTTCGAGTCGACCGGTCGACACGCGGCCCAGCAGGAACTCGACGCTCCGGGTGGTCGCGGCGGGCACGTTGGCCGTGGCGAGCAGCGTGTCGTAGGAAATTTCGAGCGGCGTGTCCGCGGGCGTGGGCCCGAGCCTGATCTGCGAGGCGATCGTCGGCCGACCGGGCGACGTGCGGCCGCGCACGAGGATCGCCGCGGTGTCGAGGCCGGCGAGCGTGTCGGTCGTCGTCACGGCGCTGACGGCGAGCACCCGCGGCAGGAGGCTCTCGCCGGAGGGCGTGTAGCCGAGCCGGCCGGCGGTGCGGAAGTAGGCATTGAGGCTGCGCGCGGTGCCGGTGAGCGAGATCTCGGGGCCCGTGCCGGTGCCGGCCACGGTGACGCCCCGGATGTTCCGTACCGCGGCGAAACTGCCGTCGCCGCCGGTGGCCGCGAGCGTGACGGTGAGTTCGCGGTTGGCCGGGCCGGTGAACGGCACGAGACCGCGCGGCCAGACGAGGTTCGTCCGCCGCCCCGGCTCGGCCCAGAACGCGATCGGTACCCGCACGCCGGGCACGTCGCCACGCACGACGTCGTACGACTGGCCCGCGAGCGGGATGCCGGTGGGCGGGAGACCCTCGGTGTCGGTGATGCCCGTGGCATTCACCATGTCGAGCCCGAGCGTCCCCGTGCCGCTGCCGGTGAGGGCCGTGACCGTCCACGACGTGCCGGTGCTGGTAGCCTGCACGACCTGCGTGATCCTCGCGCCCGAGAGGCCAGATGATACGAGATTGAAGTTGTTCACGTTCACACCGGCGACCGCCTCGCTGAAGCTCACGGTCCAGCTCACCTGCGGCTGATCGGTGGGGTTCGGCAGATTGCGCGAGATCGACTGAAGCGCCGGGGCCACGGGCGTTTGGCGGATCGTGTAGGCCGTGCTGCCGACGGGCAGTCCGGTCGGCGCCGGCGTGATGCCCGTTCCATTGGCGAGTTGAAGCCCAAGGGTGCCCGAGCCACTGCCTGTACCGACGGTCACCGTCCACGCGGTGCCGCCTCCCGCGACCTGCTGCACCGCGGCACCCGCGACGCCGGCGGCCACGGGCAGGAAGTTCGCCACCGAAAGGCCGGTCACCGGCGCCGAGAACGTGACGTCGAACGTCACGGTGGCTGCGCTCGTCGGGTTCTGCGCACCTGTCGGAATCGTGATCGTGGCCGTGGGGCCAACCGGGGGCGTTTCGCTGACGGCGTAGACCTGCCCGGTGAAGCCCGTGGCGAGGGAATGGCCGGAGGCGTCTTTGATCGATGCGACGTTCGTGAGATTCAGCCCGAGCGTGCCGGAGCCGGTGCCCGTACTGGCCGTCACCGTCCACGCCGCGGCCGACGCGGTGCTCGCGGGCGACACCTGGAGTTGGCCGGCGTCGCTGAGGCCCGCCGAGGCGACGAGCGCGAAGTTCGCTGCGCTCACGCCGGTGACCGGCTCGTTGAAGAGCACGTTCCACATCACGGTGCCCGGAGCGGTCGGTGTCGGCGTGCCGGGCGAAACCTGGGGCGGCCGGGTGTCGATCAGCGAGACGGCCGGTGCCGAGGGCGTCGAGCCTCCCCAAGGTCCGAATGTCACCGTGATCGACTGCCCCGCGTTCACCGTCGGACCGCCGTTGACGAACGCCGTGGCCGGCCACTGGTTGTTCGGGAAACCGAGGCTCGGCTTCGTCCGCAGCGCGCTCTGGGGGCTCTCGTCGAGGCTGAAGCCGTAGGCCGACGCGAACCAGCGGGCGGGCGTCTGTCCGTTGAGTTTGTATTGGTTGAGACCGCAGATCGGGTTTCCACCCAGCACGTCACGGAAGTCCTTGCCTTCGGTCGTCGCGTAGTGGAAGAACTTCGAATACACGTCGTAGGTGCGGTTGATCGAGGGGTCGTAGTCGGTCGGACCGGACTTGTACCAGTTGGGGTAATTCGTCCACGCGTCGCTCGAGTATCCGGCAGGCATCGTGCCGGGCCGCGCGGCCGGCCAGACGGCGTCGAGCATCACCCCACGGGAGAACGCCTCGAAGAAGGCATTGATGAACTGGCCGGGAAAGACGCTCCCGTCGGGCTGTTTCTGCTCGAAGATCTTCGGCACGCCGTCGTCGGAATAGACACCGAGAAAGAGCGATTGCGGCACGGTGAAGCCCGACCCGCCCCCCGTGAATTGATAATCGCCGTTGGCGTCGGCCGTTCCCACGTATTCAACGTTGTCGTAGATCACGCTCATCCGGTTCCCTGGCGCGAAGACCTCCCGCACCGTGCTGTCCCAATACGTGAACAGGCTGCTGCCGGCGTTGAGCGATGAATTGCCCTGCACGAGCCAGGACTTTGGCGCCATGATCGAGTTGAACTGGTCATCCGGCGTCGCCGCGGTGCCGAAGTACATCAGGTCGGCGAATGGCGCACCGAGTGGATCACCATCGGCTCCGGTAAAGAGTCCCCAGGCCGTTTGGATCGTGTCCCGGCTCACATCGGGGCGGAAGCCGATCACTTCGCCAGGATTGGAGTCCACCACGAACGACCAATTGATTCCGGCGCCGTCGACCTGGCTGATGTCGTAGACCGCGCCCGGCGGTCCGAACTCGAGGAACGATTGGGGCGGCGTGCCGGCGATCGGCGCGGCCGGGGCATTGGGCATGGTCAGGGCCGCCGGTTGCGACGCGGCGACCATGAAGTGAATCTGGTTGGTGCCGCTGTTGCCCGGCTGCGCGGGTACGGTGATGCCATTGGTGAGCGTGCTGACGGGAAACCACTGCCACGGGCCGTTCGGATTCGGCGTGCCGAATTGGCCCGACTGCTGCAGCGCCTGCGACGTGTTGTAGAAGCCGCCGACGTACACTGCGTACGGAGACGGCAGGTTCGAGAGATCATTGAAGTTGATCGTGACCGACGTGGCGTCGAGGACCCGGCGATGCTCGAGGGCCTCGAAGCCCGCAACATCACGACGGGGCCTCTGCCGCAGGGCGCGAGAGGAAGCGGGGCGGCGGCGCGGAGCCGGGAACAGGCTGGCGAGCATGGCAGGGCTCCGGGAAGCGGGCGGACCCTTTCGAGGCTAGCAGGAGTCCGCCGGGAGGGCGATCAAAAACCGGCCATCAAGCACGGTTTTTTGCGCTGTCGGAAAGGAAAGGCGTCAACGGCCTTCGGCTCATGCAGCCCCGAGTCGCGGCAATCCGAGGTGGCGCCGGGCTTCGTTCCCGTCTGCTTCCGTGCGACTACCCCTGGGACGGTGACAGAAGCCCCGGTCGAGCGACCCGCCTCGGGTCAGCGTGCCCCAGCATTGACTCAGCCTGTCCCGGTCGGATACTGATGAACAAACGTACTCGTTCCTGGCGTATTCGTTTCGGGGAGCCGTGGCATGACCGTCGAGGAGGTGCACGAGTTTCTGCACGCGCGGCCGTTCCAACCGTTCCGCGTCGTCATGTCGAGTGGGGAGGCGTATGAGGTGCGGCATCCCGAGATGGCGATGCTGACGCGTTCGGCCGTCATCGTGGGCGTCGGCGAGCACCGGGGCTTTCCCCGCGGGCACCGCACGCTGTCGCTGCTTCACGTGACGGCCATCGAGCCGACGAGCCTGAAGGACTCGGCCTGAGTCGAGCTCGAAATGCCCGCCAGCCCTGGCGACGGCTCACCGCCAGCGGCGGAACGGCTCCTCGATTCGCACGGTGAGCAGCAGTTCGCTGGCGCTGAAGGCGCTCGAGAGTCGCGAGGTGTCGACCGGCACGCCGTCTTGTCTCGACGTCGCCGTGATCGATCCGCCGTCGATCGCGAAGAACCGGTCTGCCTGTCTGTGAGCACCGCGCATCCGCTCGGACTCACGGCGTTTTCCTGTCGCTTTGCTGGAGTCGATCCTGCGCGGCGTGCCGCACGGTCAACACCACAACCGTCTCGTTGACGATCGTGAACACCGCCCGGTGCGTCGGCCGCGACCCGAGTCCGAAGTGCAACTCGCGGAGCGGATACGGGAAATCACCGTCCTCGAGCGCCTTCGGATACCGATCCGGCTGCTCGGCCAGACTCGCGATCGCGCGACGAATGCCTGCGTACCAGCGTTCCGACTGTTCGACCGATCGCTCCCGCGCCCACCAGGCCGCGAAATCCTCCAGTTCGCGGGCCGCTTGCTCGGACACGGCGACCGCGTAGGTCATGCCGAGAGCGGCCTGCGCAGCCTTGCTCGGATGCGGGCATCGAGTTCTTCAAGTGAGACGACTCGTCCGGCCTCCATGTCGGCGATCCCCTCCCGAATCGCGTGGCGGTCCGCATCCCGCCGTAACGTTTCGAGTGTCGCCTCATCCACGAGAAAGTACATCTCTCGCGTCTGTTCATCCTCGACCGGAAGCGGGCCCCGATGCTGCTTCAGGGCTTCACGTTGTTCGGCGGAGAGCTTCAGCGTCATACTTTCAGGATAGACCGGGCGACGGCTCACCGCCAGCGGCGGAATGGCTCCTCGATTCGCACGGTGAGCAGCAGTTCGCTTGCGCTGAAAAAGGTGACAGTCACCAAATCTGGGGAATCTGGGCACCTTGACGGCATACTTCGGCGTTGTATACAAGAGTTCATGTCTCGCTTGCCTCGCGTTGCACCCGGTGGTGTGCCGTTTCACGTTTTGAACCGGGCGGTCGGTCGGCGGACGATCTTCGAGAGTCCCGCCGACTACGAGTGCTTCCGCGAGACGGTCGCAGAGACGCTCCGGGTCCGACGCATGCGGATCTGCGGCTACTGCGTGATGCCCAACCACTGGCACATGGTGCTCTGGCCGCAGGATGACGGCGACCTGTCGGCCTTTCTTCACCATGTCACCAACCTGCACGTGAAACGGTGGAAGCGTGCGCACGGCGAGATCGGCTGCGGCCATCTCTACCAGGAACGCTTCAAGTCGTTTCCGATCCAGACCACCGACTATTTCCACACCGTCGTCCGCTACGTGGAACGCAACCCTCTGCGGGCCAATCTCGTGGCCCGCGCGGAAGCATGGCCTTGGTCAAGCCTCGGCCAGGTTTCGGCGGCCAGCCCGATTCCGCTCTCCGCCTGGCCGGTGCCCGGACCGGCCGACCAGCACCGGGATCTGTGGATCGAGCACGTGAACCGACCCCAGACCGAAGCCGAGCTCACCTGTGTTCGGGTCAGCGTGCATCGGGGCCGGCCCTACGGCGACGAGGGCTGGGTGACGCAGGTGGCCGAACGGCTCGGCCTCGGAGCCACGACGAGGCCACGCGGTCGTCCCAAGAACGCAAGCGGGCTCACGCCCAGCCCTGATCAGCGGCATCTTGCCCAGATTTGGTGACTGTCACCTTTTTCACCTTTTTCGGCGGAATGGCTCCTCGATCCGCACGGTGAGCAGCAGTTCGCTGGCGCTGAAGGCGCTCGAGAGTCGCGAGGTGTCGACCGGCACGCCGTCTTGTCTCGACGTCGCCGTGATCGATCCGCCGTCGATCGCGAAGAACCGGTAGCCGAGGTCGAGCGTGATCCGGTCGGTGACGGCGTAGTTCACGCCGCCGCCGGCCTGCCAGGCGAAGCCGCCTGTGGCCGAGTTGCCGTCGACCGTGAAGTTCTCGGCCGGCACGGCCGACGAGAGCGCCACGCGATACCCGCCGCCACCGATGCCGCCGCCGGCATACAGCGAGAGTTTGTCGGTGATATCGATGTCGCGCCACAGGTTCACGAGTGCCGACCAGCCGTCGGTCGCCCGAAACGCCGCCGACTGTTCGGCGTCGGCTTCGGCAAGGCCCAGGGCGTCGCGACCGCGACCCTCGATCTCGAATCGCAGCCGGCCCGCCTCGCGATCGAAGGCCCAGCCGGCGGCGCCGCCGGCGGTGAAGATCGGATCGACGGCCGAGGGAGGCTCGTCCACCGTGAGCGTGGCCCACGACGAGCCGACGATGCCCGAGACATAAAACCGCGACTCGGCGGCGAACGCGTCGCGCAGATCGAGCGGTCGGAAGAAATCGTCGGCCACAGCCGAAGCAACGCCGCCGAGCAGCGACGTCACGACCAGGGAGCACACGAAAAGAGCATGACGCACGGCCGGCCTCGCTTGAGTGGCGCCGATGAAACCGTTGGTGACGTGGCCCGCGTGGTATCGCTTGCCCAATCCCCCACCCGCATGGTTTCTCGGCGATCCCGAGCCCGCCGATGTACCGCCCGTCCCGCCGCCCCCGCGATCGTCACGACCCTCACGAACGCACTTCTGAAACACTCCAGCCCTGAAATGGTGACTGGCACGTGACTGGCACCGTGTTTGACGGCCCCAACGCGGGCCTCACCCGCGGGTCTGGCGGCGTCGGCGGCGCTCTTCCTTTTCGCGCTGCTTCTTCTGCTTGCGGCGTTCCTCGGCCGTGAGCCGCCGTCCCGTGTCGCCCTTGGGCTTGGCCAGCCGGGCGGCCGGGTTCGAGAGCTGCGCCTGGAGCCGCTGCACCTGCTGCATCCGCTCACGCATGCCGAGGCCGGCCATGCCCTTCATGAGCGAGGCCATGCCGTCGAACTGCTTGACGAGGTCGCTCACCTCGTGGGCCTCGACGCCCGCACCGGCCGCGATCCGCCGCCGCCGCGACTGGTCGATGAGCCGCGAGGGATTCCGCCGCTCGTCGGGTGTCATCGAGTCGATGATGCCGAAGAGCCGGTTCATGTCCTTCTCGAGATCGGCGTTGCCGATCATCTCCTGCATGCCCCCCATGCCGGGGATCATGCCGAGCACCTTGCCCAGCGGACCGAGCCGGCGCGTCTGCGTGAGCATCTTCTTGAAATCGTCGAGCGTGAACTCGCCCGCCTTCAGCCGCTCCTCCTGGCGGCGCATCTCCTCCTGGTCGAACTTGCGCTGCGCCTCCTCGACGAGCGAGACGACGTCGCCCATGCCGAGGATCCGGCCGGCCATCCGGTCGGGGTGAAACTCCTCGAGCGCCTCGATCTGCTCGCCGGTGCCGATGAACTTGATCGGCACCCCCGTCACGCTCTTGACGGAGAGTGCGGCGCCGCCGCGGGCGTCGCCATCGAGCTTCGTCATGATGACGCCGTCGATTTCGAGGGCGTCGTTGAAGGCCTTCGCGCTCGTCACGGCGTCCTGGCCGGTCATCGCGTCGACGACGAGGTAGACCTGGTCGGGCCCGACGGTGCGGTCGATTTTGGCGAGCTCCTTCATGAGCGCCTCGTCGATCGCCAGCCGGCCGGCGGTGTCGAGGATGACGGCGGAGATCCCCTCCTTCCTCGCGCGGGCGACGCCGGCCGAGCAGACGGCGACGGGGTCACTCGCAGCGCTCGGCGTGTCGGCAGGCACGTGCACCGGCACGCCGAGCTGCCGGCCGAGCACGGAGAGCTGCTCGATGGCCGCCGGCCGCTGAAGGTCGGCCGCCACGAGCATCACGCCGCGGCCCTGGGCCAGGATCTTCTTGGCGAGCTTCGCGCAGGAGGTCGTCTTGCCGGAGCCCTGCAAGCCGCAGAGCATGAGGACGGTCGTGCGGCCGGCCTCGAGATGGAGCGAGTGATCCACCGGCCCCATGAGGTCGCAGAGGGCGCGGTGCACGATGCCGACGAGCTGCTGCGCCGGGTCGAGCGACTCGAGCACCTTCGCGCCGACGGCGTCGGTGGAGACGCGATCGAGAAACTCCTCGGC
>CAIWZS010000469.1 GCA_903917235.1 uncultured Planctomycetaceae bacterium
AGTGCGGGTAGAGCAGGTCGAGCAGGCCACCGGTCAGCTCCGGATAGTCGTCGTCGAGCCGCTTGTGCAGCCGCGCGTTGAGGAAGGCGACGCCCTGCAGCAACCGCTCGACGTGCGGATCGGCGACGGCGTCGCTGCCGAGGTTCAACCGCGCCGCGATCTTGGGATGCTGCGAGGCGAATCGCGCCGCCGCGTCCTTCAGCAGGGACAGCTCGCGCTCGTACCAGGGGAGGAGATCGTCGCTCATGTCCCCACTCCGACGCTGAAGTCGCCCGCCGCAACGTCGAGCTCGCTGACCATGGTGATCGCCTCACGGAGCGGCTCGACCACCAGCACGGCCTCGATCATGAACCGCAGCCGCCGGTCGATGGGCCGCCTGTCCCCGTCGACCAGATTGGCCGCCACCCGCACCTGTTCGAGGCGGGGCTCGAACGCCCTGATGAGATCGGCGATCCTCCTGCTGAGGCCCTCGAGGTCGTGGTCCTCGCGGACCTCCAGGCTCTGGAGGTCGGGCAGGCCGTAGTTGAGCAGCGAGGTCGGCAGACACTCGTAGTGCTCCGGCACCACGCCGAGCGGTCGCCGGGTATTGAGAAGATTCTGAACATCCCGGCACAGGCTCGCCTTGACCACACGGATCGCCGTCGCCTCGCGCCAGCGCGGCTCCTGCGACTCGTCGGGCTGGTCGTCGAGCAGCCTGTCGAGCACGCTCGGCAGCACCTCGTCCCGTTCCATGGGAAAACGGCTCACGGCGTCGAGCTCCCGGCGAGCGTCAGCGTGCCGATCGCCATCATGTCGACTGGATCCTCGCCGTCGAGCACGAACGTCCGTCGGCCGACGCCGACGATCGCCTCGCCCTCGTTTCCGAGCCAGTCGGTCCGTCGCCCGAGCCGCAGGGCGTCGTCGTGATCGGCCACCGTGCCGTAGACGGCGGGCAGGTGCACCTCCGCGTCGAAGGCATCCTTGACGACCATCCGCGCCGGCCGCCAGAGGAGGTCGAGCGGCCGCTCCGGCGGGGAAAACTCCACGCGTTCCACTCGCGCCATCGGGATCCAGTAGTACTTTCCCGTGCGCGTGAGCACCTCGAACACGCCGGCGGTGATGTCGTCGAGATCCCGGAAGTCGCCGAACGACTTCCCGTCGAGCGTGCCGGACAGGGCGGGCCGGTTCGTCTCGGCGGCCGCCACCGCCGCACCGGCGGCGGCTCGATCTCCCGCGCGGGCGAGCACGAACGCCTCGAGCCGCGCGCGAATGCCGTCGTCGACGCCGTCGATCATTTCAGGCACGCGACCGGCCGAGAAGAAATCCCTCCGCGCCGTCTCGGCGCGCAGCAGTTGTCGGATCGGTGCCGCCGTCACCGCAGCCCTCGGCTCCAGATTCATGAGCGTGTCGAACTGCTGGTCCGCCCGCTCGATCTCGCCGTTGAGTACGAGCAGCTCCGCGAGGAGCCATCGAGCCTCGAGGTCGGAGGGGCTCGAACGGACCTTCGCCTGCGCCGCGTCGAGCGCCTCGCCGAGGCTTCCTTCCTTCAGGCATTCGTGGGGGGTTTTCATGGCAACTCCTGGGGTTCGCTGACCGGGCCATTCGCACGAGGGTCGTCCGTCGACCCCACGCGGTTCGTCATTTCGCCTCGCTGCGCACGACGGTGGAAACGAGCTTGAGCGTGGACTCGAGTTGCTCGAGCTGGAAGTGGGGCTGCAGCCACATCACCATCTTGAACGCGCCGGCCGTCCCGGCCTCCTCGCGCACCTCCACATGCGCGGCGCGCAGCGGAAGCTTCGCCCGCACCTCGGCCGAGGCCTGATCGTCCGGCGTCACGTAGCGATTCACCCAATCATTGAGGTACCGCTCGAGTTCCGCAGGCTCCGCGAAGCCGCCCACCTTGTCGCGTGCCATCACCTTGAGGTAGTGGGCGAACCGCGAAACGCACAGCACGTACTGCAGCATCGCGGAGATGCGGGCATTGGCCGTGGCGACCGGTCGATCGAACGCCTCCGGCTTGTGCAGCGACATGTTCGAGAGGAAGACGGCACGCCCGTCGGCAGCGCCCGAGCAGAGCGGCACCAAGCCCACGCTCTCCAGTTGGGACTGCACGTCCTCCATGATCTCGACCTCGGCCGGACCACGCACCGCGTCGCCAGCCGCAAACCCGTCAAAGCCGTCCACGGGGAGATTGCGCACCACACCGCCCCCCTCGAATCCCCTCGATCCGCCGCGGATGTCGGCGAACCAGCCGCTTGCGGCAAACTCCCGCAGGATCACCGCGGCCAGGGGCCAGATGCCCCCGATCCACAACCGCGATCCCCGATCGGGACCATCCACCGTCTCACGGTAGGGAAAGCCGCGTTCGGCCCACGACTCCTCGCTTCCCGACGCCGCCGCGCCCGGCCGCACCCAGCCGTCGTACGGCAGACGGCCCAGGACGCCCGGCAGCGGCAGGCCGACGAAGCGGCTCTCCGGTCGCTGCCGCAGGGCCCGCCACTTCACGAAGGCCGGTCCGGCCTGATACCGCTCGATGTCGAGGAACGCGTTGATGTCCGCGTGCGAGTCGATCCCCAAGAGGCCGGGCGATGGGTTCGCAAGAAGCGGGCAGAAGGCGGCGGTCGCGACCTCCGCCAGGCCCGTGAGCAGGTTGACGTCGTCGACGCCATTCCCGAAGGAGAAGTCCGCGAGCAGAAGCCCGAACGGCGTGCCGCCAGCGGTGCCGAACTCCTCCTCGTACACCTTGCGCCAGAGCACGGAACGGTCGAATTCCACCGCATGCTCGCGGTCGCGCAGCAACTCCCGCTTGGTGACGGGCATGACGCGCACCTGAATCCGGCCCGGACGGTCGCTCGACCCGTCGGCATCGGCAGCCTCCTCGACGAGCCAGCGGAGCCCGCGCCACGCCGACTCGAGCTTCTGGAACGACGCGTGGTGCAGCACCGCGTCGAGCTGCCGGCCGAGCGCCGCATCGATCGCCCCGATGTCCTCGCCGAGCCGCACCTGCA
>CAIWZS010000470.1 GCA_903917235.1 uncultured Planctomycetaceae bacterium
GCGTGGGCCGAGGCGGCCCAAAGCTCCTCGAGCGTTCGCCGACCCCTCGCCTCCGTCTCCAGGTTTGCCTAGTCGTCGCTCCAGCTAAACCAGATGCGCTCTAGCTCGGGGGGCGGCAAAAGTCTCCTCGCGCATGCGACGCCGTTCACGGCGCCGGGCCGAGCAGCCCCTGCTGTCGCATCACCTCGAGCGGTGGTCCCGGACACCACCGCTTCCGGCGCTCGTCATACACCGCAGGGACGAGTGAGAGTTCACCGGTGCCGGGATGGGCGACCAGTTCGCCCGTGAGTGGCAGCGTGAACACCTCGCCGCTCGTGCGACACACGTAGCGGATCTCGGGAGCCGACGCGTCGGATGCGGGGGGCGCACGTCGGCCCAGGATGAAGGGTGCGACGAGCCACGTGGCGACCGCGAACCCTCCAACGGCGACCCAGAGGCGGACGTCTCTCATCGTTCACGCTCCTGCGGGATGGGCGCGGGTGCCCGGCGACGCGTCATGCCACGCCGCGGTCAGTCGAGGTCGTAGAAGGCATCGGCCTGCACGGCGTCTGCCGGGTCGCCCTCGCATGCGATGCCGATCCGGTGGAATTCCATCTGGGGGAGCTGGGCGGGACTGGTCCAGGGTCCGGCGCGAAACCGCCTCGTGAACGAGGCCACGTGGCCATCCACGAAGACGACGTTGGCCTGGTCGTTCGCATGGCGGAAGTGCACGGACGGATCGGCACCGCTCGGCCGCAGGAGACCGCCGAGGTTCTCGCGCAGCCGATACGGTGGCAGAAAATCCACGATCGCGCTTTCCGCGAACGCGATCGTGCGGCCCGCCTCACGGACTCGGTCCACACGCTGTCGGAAGTTCCGATGGGCGAGCCGCACGGCCGGCCAGACCGACCAGTCCCACTGGGTGCCCGGGCCGAGGGCCGCGTTATAGTCGAAGCCCGTCGCGAGCTTGCCGAATCGCAGCTGGCCTACCGAGTCGGCGCGGAAGGAGGGGCACTGGTAGGCCTGCACGTTGCCCTCCATGAACGGGGCGAGGGTGCCGGCGGCAAAGTCGAGCCGATCCGCGAGCACGGCTTGGTTCTCATCAACCTCACCGAACCAGTACCGGCTCTTTCCCGGATAGGGGCTCTGCGAAGGGTTCGCGAGCGTGCCGGCGATCCGCGTGTCGTCGTCCACCTTCAGCGGCGGCAGCAAATTGTTCTGTGACGACGCATACGCGTGCATCGCGATGCCCAACTGCTTGAGGTGGCTGCCACACTGGGCCCGCCGGGCCGCCTCCCGTGCCGACTGGACGGCCGGGAGCAGCAGCCCGACGAGCACGGCGAGGATCGCGATGACGACGAGCAGTTCCACGAGCGAGAACCCGCCCCGCGGCGTGCCGACACGACCGGCGCGCGACACCGTCCGACTGACCAGACTCCGTGCCATGGAGCGACCTCCTCGCGGCGCGGCCCTCCGCGGTCGCAACGGACCCGGTCGCCCGCACTCACGGGCGGTGATCCGGGCGTGCCCGACCGTGAGGACCGACGGCCTTCGCCGCGTTCACCGACACACCACACCAGCGGATCGCACATGCGATCCGTGCCCGTGATGCCGCCCTCGCAGCAACGACGCGCTCCTCACGACGCCTGGTAGGTCTTCTGACTCACGGGCTCGAGCGGCCGCAGGCCTTCTCGCCACACGCCACCCTCTGGGTCGCCCGAGCGACCGGCCAGGGAAGCGACGCGGCAATGGCTGGAATGCGGTCGCCCTGCCGCCGTGAGAGGTTCCCCGATCGGAACAGATTCTCACGACATCGCCCGAACACAGCGGCGGGGCCGTCCCGGAATCGCACCGGAGTTCCCTGTTTGCCGCCACGTCCCGAACAGCGGACGCACGGCCACCAGAGTCGTGGCGGAGTCTACCGGTTGTCGGGTGGCTGTCAATCATTCCGACGCCGCCACACCCGGCCCGCAGGGTCTGCCTCGCGCGGGCCGTCCGACGGCAAACCCTGACGGTCATGACGGCACGGCGCGCGAAACATTGACGGTCATACACGCCACGCCGGCAAGCCTTGCGCACGCGCTTCCGCCGTCACGATCGCCCCAACGCGCACGCGCAACTCCCTGTCGGAAAAATACTTGGGAGTCGCTCAAGCCACCTTTCCCGGCTCGCCGATAGCCCCTCTGTCCCCCGGGGCATCACTGTGCCCGTCGGGCAACCAGGGGGCGGCAGCAACCTGCGATCCCTCGAGTCACGGAATGGCTCGACAGGCCTGCCGCGGCAACGTTCGTGGATCACAACCTCGGGGTGACCTACCTCGCGATCGGGACAAAGACTCTCGCGTGATCCACAAGCAAAGGAGATGTGGCTCGATGAAGCGTATGATGTTTCTCGGTGCGCTGGTTCTCGGCGTCACCGTTTGTAGCCAGTCCTTCGGTTTCGAGCTCCTCGATCGGATGCTCGGCCACAAGGGCTGCACCTCGTGCTGTGAGCCGGCGTGCGACGCCGGTACGGCCTGCTGTGAGCCGGCGTGCGACGCTGGCAACGGCTGTGCCGAGCCCGCCTGCGACGCCGGTGCGGCGTGCTGCGAGCCGGGTTGTGCGGCTGATGCCGGCTGCTGCGGCGTCCGGAAGAAGCATGCTCTCTTCGGCGGGCTGAAGGGCCTGTTCGAGAAGTGCAAGCGGAAGCACCATGGCTGCGCTGACAGCTGCTGCGAGCCGGCGTGCGACGCTGGCAACGCCTGCTGCGAGCCGGCCTGCGGTGCTGGCAACGGCTGTGCGGAGCCCGCCTGCGACGCTGGCACCGCCTGCTGCGAGCCGGGCTGTGCGGCTGACGCCGGCTGCTGCGGCGTGCGGAAGAAGTGCACCCCGATCCGGGACCTCCTCAAGGCGATCCACGCCGCGAAGAAGTGCCGCTCGAGTTGCACGGGCTGCTGCGACAGCGAGCCGGACTGCTCGGCTGGTTGCGAGCCCGGCTGCGGTGCGGAGCCGGCCTGTGCGGCCAGCCCGAACTGCTCCGCGTCGACCAAGACGCAGAGCAAGGTCGTGGCGGTGAGCCGCACGATCGCGGTCAAGTGATGACGGGTCGATAGGTCGAACGGAGATCTGTTGCCCGACTTCGGCCAGTGAGCTCCGCCCGGGAGGAAACTCCCGGGCGGAGTTTTTTTATTCCCGCACCGCGCGGGGCCCGAGCACCTCGTCCGGCCGCCCGTGCCGCACGATCCGTCCGCCCGCAAGCTCCACCACGGAGGTCGCCGCCCGCCGCGCGAAGGCATGGTCGTGGGTGACGACGACCATCGTCTGCCCCGACCGCGCGAGATCGACGATCACCTCGAGCACCTCCGCCGTCATCGACGGGTCGAGCGCGCTGGTCGGCTCGTCGAAGAGGATCACCCGCGGCTCCATCGCGAGCGCCCGAGCGATCGCGACGCGCTGCTGCTGGCCGCCGGAGAGCCGGGCCGGCCGGGCGGCGGCGAACGACGCGAGCC
>CAIWZS010000471.1 GCA_903917235.1 uncultured Planctomycetaceae bacterium
CCGATACCGCACGCCCCCCACCCGCGCGATGCTCGCGAGCGGGAGCCCCGTGATCACGATGGCGGCGCCGCGGTCGGCGAGCCGCATGGCGGCCTCGCGCACGCCCCGTGCCACGGCCGCCACGCCGAGGCCGTAGAGCAGTTCGTTGCCGACATCGGTGAGGAGGGCGCTCGGGTGCTCGATCCGCTCGCGATCGAGGGCCCGCCACAGGCCGCTCGCGAGGATCGACGGGAGCCGACGCAGGCCCACGCGGCTCGACACGCCATAGGCCCGGCCGTGCCCTGCCGCCGTGAAGAGATCGACGGGCGACCGGGCCCGCGCCCGAACGGTGGCCGCGAGCCGTGCCAGGCCGCGCGACACGTTGCTCGCGCCGAGCACGACGATCACCCGCCGGGGGACGGTCGGCTCTACCGGCGCCACGGCGTGTTGCCCGACAGGCCCTGCCAGCACGAGACGGCCAGCATCGCGAACATGATGCCGAGGAACGGCTGCCCACGCGTGTAGCCCCACCACGCGACGGCCGCGCCGGCCACCACCCCGACCACGCCGGCGATGCGATACGCGTCGGGCACACCGAGCGTCAACAGCCCCTCGCGCACGATCTGCCCGCCATCGAGCGGCGGCACGGGCACGAGGTTCAAAAGCGGCCACAGCACGTTGACGTAGAGCAGGAAGTCGGCGAGTGCGAACGTGAAGGGCGACGTGAAGTCGCGGCCGCCCTCGAGCCCCAGCCACCGGCCGACGGCGGCGATCGGAAACGGCACCTCGCGGCCCGCCATCCGCAGGACGAGCACAACCGCCGCGGCCAGCGCGAGCTGCGCGAGCGGCCCGGCCGCGGAGACGACGAGCCGCTGGACCGGCCGCAGCGACATCCGCCGGCCCCAGACCTCGGGGATGGCGAGGCCGCCGAAGTGGTAGATCACGATGTGCGCCCCCTGGCCGAACGCGCGGAAGGCCAGCGCGTGGCCGAGCTCGTGGACGAGGATCGAGATGAACACCGTCCCGGTCCAGATGACGAGGAACTGCACGAGCGCGCGTTGGTCGCCGCGGGAATACGCCTGGCAGACGTTCCAGCCGAGCAGCACCGCCGCCAGCCAGAACCACGCCGAGACGCGCACGCGAAACCCGGCGATCTCGAACCGGAGGTCGGCGCCGGTTTCCTGGGGCTCGGAGAGCAGCATGGCCGTGGTTGTACCCGATTCAGGCCGCCCGCCGTGTCTCCTCGGCGACCGGTGCCATGCCGGCTGCGATCGCGAGCACCGCGGCGGCGGCCCGTCGCGCGGAGCCCGGATGGGCGACGGTGGCCGCGACCGTCTCGATGCGGGCCATGGTGGCCGCGCGGGCCGCCGGATCGCGCAGCCACGCGACGACGTGCGCGGCGGCGCGGTCGGCCGGATCCTGCACGGCGAGGTACTCGGGAAACACGGCGTCGGGATCGCAGGGGGGCACCGAGCGCGGCGGCAGGAGCACCGGCTCCGTCGGGCGCACCGGGTCGCGGCAGGCGAGCAGGTTCACGAGCGTGATGAATCGCGCGCGCCGAAACCAGCTCTGCACGACGTGGGCGAACGCGCCGACGCGGTA
>CAIWZS010000472.1 GCA_903917235.1 uncultured Planctomycetaceae bacterium
GACGGAGGCGAGGGGTCGGCGAACGCTCGAGGAGCTTTGGGCCGCCTCGGCCCACGCGACGAGCCAATCCGCCGTTGGAGCGGCGGAAGAGATCCCGTTGCCGCCCCGAAGCCGTCGCTCCACCAAATCGGGATGCGCCCTCGCTTCGACCTGTGCTTGTTTCGGAGGCGCGGGGAACGGTTCGTGCAGCAGCGCCGGTGCGCGAGGGCGCCCGGGATCAAGAAGCGCGGCGGCCCAGCAGTGCGGCGGCCGCGCGGCCCGGATCGGGCGACGTGAGGAGCGACTCGCCGACGAGCATCGCGCCGATCCCTGCGGCCTCCAGTCGCTCGACGTCCGCACGCGTGCGGATGCCGCTTTCGGCGACGAGCACGCACTCCTCCGGCACCTGCTCGCGCAGCCGCATCACGTGCTCGATGTCGGTCGTCATCGTGCGCAGGTCGCGGTTGTTGACCCCCACGAGCGTGGCGCCGAGATCGAGCACGCGCGGCAGCTCCTCGGCATCGTGCAGTTCCACGAGCGGTGTCATGCCGAGGTCGAGAATGGACGCGTAGAGGCCGCGCAGACGGCAGTCGTCGAGGCACTCGGCGATGAGGAGCACGGCGTCCGCGCCGTGCGCCCGGGCCTCGAGCACCTGGTAGCGGTCGATCACGAACTCCTTGCGGAGGGCGGGCAACGGCGCGGCGATGCGGGCCGCCTCGAGGTCGACGAGGCTGCCGCCGAAGTCCCAGGCGTCGGTGAGGATGGAGAGGGCGGCCGCACCGGCGGCGGCGTAGCCGGTCACGACCTCCTCGACGGTGGCGCCCGGACGGATCTCGCCGGCGGACGGACTCTTCCGCTTGAACTCGGCGATGAGCCGCATGCCGCCCGGCGCCGACACGGCGGCGAAGAAGTCGCGCACCGGCGCCGCCGTCGCCAGCCGACCCTCGAGGGCGGCGGTGGGCACCCGCTCCCGCGCGCGGGCCACCTCGGCATGCTTGCGGGCGACGATCGTGTCGAGGATGGTCGGCATGGACCGCACTCTACCAAGCGACGCGCCGACGCACGCCGGTCGCGGCGGACGGAGAGGGCGCTTCGCGGCCTCGTGCCGCTCCCGCCACGGCCCGGCCGGCGACGACGCTCACCCTCGGGACGGGGCCGGGCGGGCCGACGACCCGGCTCGTGGAGGTCGGGTTCAGCGCCGGACCTCGATCACGCCGACCGCGAGGCGGCCGTCGGTGAAGTAGGGGTCGCCGCCGCCGTTGCGGCCCTCGCGGACGCGGTGAAACTCGTCCACCCAGTAGTAGCCGTCGAGCAGCCCCACGCGGGCGGCATCGCGCACGAGCTTGTTGCGCTCCCGGTCGATGTCGGGGGCGATGCGGTGTGTGATGCCGCCGGTGGTGCGACTGATCTCGACCCGTTCGTCGTACGTGGCCGCACCGAGCCAGAGGGGGTCGCCCCGCTGGTCCACCTCCGCGGAACGCCAGAAGCGCACGTGATGTCGCTGCTTCGGGCTGTCGCCGACCGGCTGCTCGAACGCGGCATCCTGCCGCCGTCCCCAGAGAAAGAGGTCGCTCACCGGCGCGTGGTCGTAGGGCTTCTTGAGCACGACGTCGGCCGCGATCCGCAGCGACGTTTTCAGGGTGATCGGATCGGCCGCATACCAGCCGGCCGCGGAGAGCGCCCGATGGAGCTCCTCTTCCGTGCCGATGAACGCGATGTTGACGGCATCACCCTGGTGACCACGGCGGGTCGTCGTGTGTCGCGGCGAACGCACGAGCGCCGGGTGCCCTTCGATCGTCTCCGTGGCCGTCGGTGACTGGCCCCGCACGGGCACCGCCACGCCGACGAGTGCGAGCAGAACCACGACGTCCATGACTCGCCAACGGCCGCACGGCCCGCGCTCTTGCGTCTGCACGCCACGATCCTCCCTGAGACCCTCGCCGGGTGAGAGCAACGCGGCGGAAGGTAGGCAGCACCCGGCCCCGCCCTCAAGACCGTTTCCCGCGCGCACCATCGCCCCGCCACCCCACCGGCTGCAGCGGCCAAAGGCCGCGCCGCAGCCCAAGCCAGCCGCGGAGCGCACACGGCCGCCTGGACGGCGGCCGTGTGCGGCGAGGGCACCTCGGCTGCCCTCGCCGCAAGCCCGCTGCCGGGGCCATGGATGGCCCGGCAGCGTGAAGTCAGTGCCGAAAATGCCGCCGCGCCGTGAGGATCATCGGGATGCCCGCGGCGTCGGCCGCGGCGATCACCTCGGCATCGCGCTTCGAGCCGCCGGGCTGCACGATCGCGGCGATGCCCGCCCTGGCGATCGGCTCGATCGAATCGGCGAAGGGGAAGAAGGCGTCGGAGGCGAGCACGGCGCCACGCGCCCGATCCCCCGCCTTCTCGAGGGCCTGCCGCACCGCGTCCACCCGCGCGGTCTGGCCGATGCCCGCGCCGACGAGGCTCGTCCCGCGGCAGACGCAGATCGCGTTGCTCGTCAGCCGACGGACGACGGTGAAGGCGAAATCGATGGCCGGCGTCAGATCCGGCGTCGGAGCGGCCGTGGTCACGACGCACCACGCCGAGCGATCATCCGGCGCCGCGTCGGGCCGCTGGGCGAGGATCGCGCCGGCGATGCTCCTGAGTTCGAGGCCGCCCGTGGCAGACCAGGGATCGCCGGGCGGCACCTCGACGAGCCGCACGCTCCCCTTCCACGTCGGCCGGGTCGAGAGCAGCTCGATCGCATCGGCCGTGAAGGCGGGAGCGGCGATCGCCTCGACGAACAGACCGGGCGCGAGCAGCACCTCGGCGGCCGTGCCGTCGAAGGTGCGGTTGACGGCGAGGATCGAGCCGTAGGCACTCGTCGGGTCGGCCGCGAGCGCCGCGGAGAGCGCCGCGGCGACCGTGTCCGCGGTGGCCGCCCCGCAGGGGTTCGTGTGCTTGACGACGACGGCGCCGGGATCGGCACACAGCAGCGCCAGCCGCAGCGCGGCATCGAGGTCGAGCAGGTTGTTGTAGGAGAGTTCCTTGCCGTGGAGCTGCCGCGCCGCGGCGAGGCCGCGGGCGACGCCCGCCGGCGCGAAGAGTGCCGCGGGCTGGTGCGGGTTTTCGCCGTAGCGCAGGTCGAGGCGACGTTCGAGATCGAGCGCCACGCGGGCCGGCAGCGGCGGTCCGTCGGCGGCGCCGGGATGCACCGACGCGGGGGCCTGCGCCGCGTCGGCGACGAGTCCCGCATGCCCCGCCATCCACCGGGAGACGACGGTGTCGTACCGGGCGGTGTGCTCGAAGGCCCGGGCGGCCAACAGCCGTCGCTCGGCGAGCGTCGTGCCCCCGCACGCGAGCGACGCGAGAAACGCGTCGTACTGCGCCGGGCTCGTCACCACCGCGGCGAACGCATGATTCTTGGCGGCGGCTCGCACGAGGCTCGGGCCGCCGATGTCGATCAGCTCGATCGCCTGGGCGGGCGTGCTTCCCGGCGTGGTGATGACGGCCTCGAACGCATAGAGATTCACGATCACGGCGTCGAACCGCGCGATCCCGTGCGCGGCGAGCACCTCCAGGTCGTCCGCGCGGTCACCCCGCGCGAGGATGCCGGCGAAGATCGCCGGATGGAGCGTCTTCACACGGCCGTCGAGCACCTCCGGAAACCCGGTGACGGCGGCGACGTCCTCCACGTCGAGGCCGAAGGCGGCCAGCGCCGTCGCGGTGCCGCCCGTGCTCACCACCTGCACGCCGGCCTGCCGCAGGCCGGCGGCGAGCCGGTCGAGCCCGGCCTTGTCGAAGACGCTCACGAGCACGCGCCGAATCGGGACCACGTCGGGAGGCGCGGACGTGGTGACGGGGGATGGGTTCATGCGGAGGATTAGAACACGCTCGACGCGTCGCGAAAGACCGTCGCCGCGTCGTGCCGATCACGGGGCCGCGGGCAGCTCGACCTCGAAGATCGTGCCGACGGCCGGCTGCCGGCCGCGCACCGTGACCCGGCCCCGCAGCTGGCGGACGAGCGAGTGCACGAGGAAGAGGCCGAGGCCCGTGCCCGGCCTCGAACGCTCGAGCTCGCTGCCGAGCCGGACGAATCTCCGGAAGATGGTGCGGCGCTGGGCCACGGGGATTCCCGGACCGTTGTCGGCGACCCGCACGGTCACCCTGCCGGCCGGCGTCGCCTGCGCGGTGACGTCGACCTGCGGCTCGGGGAGCGCGTACTTCACCGCGTTGTCCACGAGGTTGCGGAAGAGGATCTCGAGGTCGGCCTCCCGCCCGCGCACGCGCAGCCCGCCCGGCGCGGGCGCATCCGCCGACGGGGCGCCGTCGGTCGCGGGGCCGTGCGGCTCGACCGCGGTCTCGAGCCGCACGCACGAGGCGGGGACGTCGTACCGCTGCACGGCACTCGCGCACGCGCGGGCGAGCACCGGTCCGAGGACCGTCACGTCGGGACCGGCCGCCGGGCGGCGCTGGAGCGTCTTGGCCGCGTCGAGCAGGTGATCGATGAGCGTGTCGAGCCGCTCGACGTCCGCGAGCATGAAGCGGTGGAAGTCGGCCTGCTGGCTGGGGGCGACGGTGCGGCGCGTGAGCGTCTGCAGGGCGAGCTTGAGCGAGGCGAGCGGGCTCTTGAGCTCGTGCGTGACGCTGTCGATGAAGTTGCTCTGCCGCTGTGAGAGGGCGATCGCCTTCACCGTGAGGGCGAGGTAGACGATCACGCCCACGAGCACGAGCACGAGCAGCGCCATCCCGACGCCGAGGATCGCCCAGTAGAAGGCGGCGTTCCGCGAGCCGAGGGCGGCGGCGATGGTGACGAGCACCCAGCCGACGCCGAGCGCGATGATCGAGCCGATGAGCACGACGCCGAGCAGAATCGGCCAGCCGAGCGAGCGACGCGGTTCCATCGGCTGCGGTTCCTCGAGTCGGATCAAGGTACCCGCTCGACGCCGCCGCCGACACGCCGCGTCACGGGCCGAGCCCCGCCAGCGGACCCGTGCTCGACCCGAAGGCGTCGGCCTCGATGCCGAGTCGCCGCAGGATCGACACGAAGAGATTGGAGAGCGGCCGGTTGTCGTCGTGGGGATGGGCGAGGTGGCTGCCATGGCGAAACCCGCCGCCGGCGAGCAGGATCGGGAGGTTCGTGTTGTCGTGCGTGTTGGCGTCGCCGAGGTTGCTGCCGTAGAGCACGATCGTGCGGTCGAGCAGCCGCCCGTCTCCCTCGCGACGGTCGGCGAGCGCTGCGAGGAACGCCCCGAGCAGGTCCATCTGCCAGCGGTCCGCCTGCTCGAGTTGCGCGAGCTTCTCGGCCGACTGGCCGTGGTGCGAGAGGTTGTGGTACCCGTCGGTCGTCGTGCGCTCGTCGTCGAGCCGGAAGGCGGGCGTGGCGAACGCATCGACCATCAGCGTGACCAGACGGGTCGAGTCGGTCTCGAGCGCGAGCCGCGCCATCGCGAGCATCGCCTCGAAGCCCTCGAAGAGCCGGGCGCGATCGGTCACGTCGGCGGGCCGGGCCGCGGGGGCCGCCGGCCTGGGCCGCGCCTCCCACGCGCCGGCCACCTGGAGCCGGTCCTCCAGTTCGCGAACGGACGTGAGGTACTGCTCGAGCCTCCTGCGGTCGGCCGCCGACACGCGGGCCTCGAGGCGCCGGGCGTCGTCGGCGAGCGCGTCGAGGATGCTCTCGCGCTCGCGGAGCCGTCGCCGGCGCGCCGCCACCTCGGCCGCAGTGCCCTCGACGAACAGCCTTTCGAACAGTCGGCTCGGCCTGTCCTCCGCCGGAATCAGGCTGCCGTCGCGAGTCCAGGCGAGGCTGCGGTTGCCCCGGTCGATGTTGACCCCGAGGTTGAGCGTGGCGAACCGCGTCAGGTGTCCGACGCGCTCGGCGGCGAACTGGTCGAGCGAGATCGTGTTGCGGAAGCCGCTCGCGGTGGGGTTGCGGGCGGCCGTGAGGAAGCAGTTTTCGGTCGAGTGACCGCCGCGCACGTTCGGATGGGAGAGGCCGCTCACCACCGTGAAATCGGCACGCTGCGCCGCCAGCCGCTCCAACAGCGGCGATGGTGTGTAGTCGGCGCCGGTGTCCTCGGGGAAGAAGGGCTTCGGCAGCACGCCGAGGTTGTTGGAGATGAAGATCGCCCGCATGGGCGGGCCGGCGGCGCCGACCGACGCCCGTGCGGTCAGGGCCTCGAGCCACGGGAGGGCGAGCGACACGCCGGCCCCGCGCAGCACGCGACGCCGGGAGAGCGGAGCGGTCCAGGCGTGTGGGTTCACGGCGTCGGCTCCGGGGCATTCGGGGTCGGGATGGCGGCGGGCGGCAGCCCGCGGAAGAGCCGGCTCGTGACGAGGCCCCGGAGCAGGTCGCCCACGCGGTAGCCGTCGCCGGCGGTGGCGTCCAGGATCGACTCGAGTTCGGCCCGGTCGGCGAACCGCACCGGAGCGCCGGTGGCGTAGGCCGTGAACTGGTGGAGCAGGTTGCGCGCGATCTGCCGCTCCTCGGCGACGAGCAGGGCCTTGAGCGCACGGATGTCGGTGAACGTGCGGCCGTCGGGCATGCGTCCCGAGGCATCGACGGGGGCGGCGAGACGATAGGCGTAGTCGTGGCCAGCCCGGTCGATGCCGGTGACGAGATCGCCTTCCTCGAGCCCGCGATAGCGGTCGCGCCAGCCGCCGCAGATGTCGAAGGACTCGAGCGCGAAGCCGACCGGATCGAATCGCGCGTGGCACGAGGCGCACGACGCATCGGCGGCGTGTCGGGCGAGCAGGTCGCGGATCGACGTCGCGCCGCGGATGTCCGGCTCCACGGCGGGCACGCTCGCCGGGGGTTTCGGCGGCGGCTGACCGAGCAGCCGCGCCATCACCCACGCGCCGCGGACCACCGGGGACGTGGTCGTGCCGTTGGCGGTCACCCGCTGGATCGCCGCCTGCGTGAGGAGGCCGCCGCGCGGCGAGCCGGGCGGCAGCGGCACACGTCGCACCGCGTGGCCCGCGAGCGGCGGGAGCCCGTAGTGCCGGGCGAGCCGGTCGTTGGCATGGACGAAGTCGGCCTCCACGATCGACCGCGCGGGGAGGTTGTCGCGGATGAGCGACGTCACGAAGGCCCGCGACTCGAGCGCCATGCTCTCGGCAAGGTAGTCGTCGAAGCGGTACTCGGGGTGGAGCCGCACGTCCGGTTCGTCGCGACGGACGTGTCGCAGGTCGAGCCAGTAGTCGGTGAACGCCTCGATGAACCGCTCGAAGCGGGGATCGGCCACGAGCCGATCGACCTCCGCGGCGAGCGTCTCGCTCCTCGCGAGGCTCCCGTCGCGCGCCTTGGCGAGCAGCACGTCGTCCGGACGCGTTCCCCACAGCCAGTACGAGAGCCGGGCCGCGAGGTCGAACAGCGAACGGCCGCCTCCGGCGGTCCCGTCGAGGCCGCGCGGCTCGCGGAGATAGACGACATGCGGCGAGGCCAGGAGCGCCGCCTGGCCCGTGAGCAGCGCACGGGTGAACGGCACGCCGGCGGCGAGCGCGTCACCGACGAGTCGCTCGTAGGGGGCGAGATCGTCCGCGTCGAGCGGCGCGATGACGGCCCGGTCGGCGAATCCCGCGAGCAGCCGGCGGGCGTCGGTCAACGGGTCGGACGTCGCCACCTCCACCGGCAGCGGATCGCCGGACGGTGCGGCACGGAACGTGAGCGTGCCGAAGAGCACCTGGTAGGACGCGGGCGGCCACGGGTCGGGCGGAAGAGGCCCCGTGATCTCGAGCGACTGGATCGCCACCCCAGGCTGACCTCCCTCGGGGAACGGCGGATAGCGATAGGTGGGCGGGCCCCCGGCGACGTTCCGCGCCAGGGGCACGGGCAGCCCGAGCACGCTGTACTCGATGGTCTGATCGGCATGGAGCAGCACGGTCGTCTCGAAGTCGCGGGGCTCCGGCAGGATGTCGAAGATGCCTCCGACGGCGCGCACGTCGCCCGAGACGTCGGGACCCGACCGCCGCCGCGCGCGGAACGTCATCGGGACCGGCTGGTCCGCCGGCCCGATCGTGAAGCCCGGCTGCTGGAGCACGGCCCGCGCCCGAAACCGCACGCGATACACGCCGCCGCGGCGGGCGATGAAGCCCGCGGGATAGCCGTAGTACGGCCAGTAGGCCGAGCGGAAGATGCAGCATTCGATCGCCGGATCCTGCACGAGCGACGCACGCAGCGCCGCCAGTTGGGGCCCCGTGAACGACAGCGCCGTGCCATCCTTCGCGAAGAACATCGCCTCGCGCTCGCCGAAGGTCTGGCCCTCCGCGAAGAGCCTCGTGGCGAACGCTCCGTAGTGATCGGGGGCCTGCGGGCTCGCGCCCGGTGGCAACGCCTGGGTGACCGCCGCCTCGGCCGCGTCGAGCGTCGCATCGAGCTGGATGCGCGACACGTCGAGCCCCTCCGCCGACTTGTTAAAGCCGTCGCGGACGAGGTCCTCGGGCAGCCGGTCGGCGACATCGAGCGTGGGGAGGGCGAGCACGTCGCGCAGCGTCTCCTGGTACTCCGCCCGGTTGAGGCGGCGCAGCGGCACGCGACCGTCGACACGGATGGCCTCGGCGTCCGCCGTGACGAGCGCGGCGGAGAGCGCCTCGACCAGGTGCGCGCGGGCGGCCGGCGCGAGGTCGGACTCGTCCGGGGGCATCTGCCTGTCGGCCACCCGGTCGTGCATGAGGACGAACCGGTCGCGCACCGCCGCGTCGGCAAGGTCGAGACCCAGCGCGTCGAGATCGAGCCCGCCCTCGGCCGCACCGCCGGCATGGCACGCGCCGCAGGCACTCCTCACGAGCCCCGCGAGCGTCCGGGTCGCCGCCGGCTCCGCGCGCGCCGCGACCGCCGCCAGCATGACGAGCATCCCCACCACGGCGCGCCCCGCCTGGATGCTCCCACCGCGTCGTTCGTCATGGGCCGTGTCCACGACCGCTCCTCCCGCCTCGTGCCGCCTCAGCGGAGAACCTCGCCCACCATCGCTGCCGCGCGCATCACGGCCGGGGCGAGGCGGCGGCCGTCGCTCTCGGTGAGGCGCGGGGCGATCGCGGTGATCCACAGGGACGCGACCGGCATGTCGTCGGCATCGAGGATCGGCGCTGCGAGGCAGTGGTGCCCCTCGACCGTCTCGCCGAGATCGAGCGCCCAGCCGCGTTCACGCACCGTCGCGAGGTGCGCGACGAAGGCCCGCCGCGACGTGATCGTGGCGGGCGTCAGCGGTCGGAAGTCGTAGCCGACGAGCACCTCGTCGAGGGTCCTCTCCGGCAGCCATGCGAGCATCGCCTTGCCGGGGGCGGCGGCATGCAGCGGACCCATCGTGCCCGCCTCGACGTAGCACTTGTACGGCTGGGTGCCGATCACGCGGTCGAGCACGAGGCACTCGCCTCCGACCCGCACGCCGACGTGGGCCGACTCACCCGTCGCGTCGCGCAGCCACCGCATCGGCTCGAGCGACAGCTGCACGAGGCTCCGCTCGTCGCGCCGCGGCTGCGCGAGCCCGAGGAGCCGCCGGGTGAGCACGTAGCGCCGTCCGGGATGCTGCTCGACGTAGCCGTGTGCCTCGAGCGCCCGCGTGAGACGGAAGACGAGGTTGGTGGAAAACCCGAGACCGGTGCGGATCTCCTGCCGCGTCACGCCCTCGGGATGCGCGCTGATGAACTCGAGCACCGCGAGCGACCGGTCGAGCGCCGGCGTGCGATACCCCGAGTCACGGACGGCGACCGGCTCCGGGGCGGAGGCACGGCGTTCACGCGGGGCTTTGCGGGCGGCTGTCATGGGGCGTCGACTCGTCGCGAGGGGGATTCGGGGAGGGGGTGGGTGACCGACCTCGAGCGCGTGGATGCCCCCGGTCAGGACACGATCGGAGCGATCACGTGGCCGTGCACGTCGGTGAGGCGGAAGTCGCGCCCCGAGTGACGGTAGGTGAGCTGACGGTGGTCGATGCCGAGGAGGTGCAGCACCGTCGCGTGCAGGTCGTGCACGTCCACCCTGCCCTCGACCGGATGGTAGCCGTACTCGTCGGTGGACCCGTGCGCGATCCCGCCGCGCACGCCGCCGCCCGCCATCCAGATGGTGAACGCCCAGGGATGGTGGTCGCGTCCCGGCTCCTTCCCGAAGAGCTCCGTGTTGGGGGTGCGGCCGAACTCGCTGGCGAAGACGACGAGCGTCGATTCGAGGAGCCCGCGGGCCTTGAGGTCGGCGAGGAAGGCGCCGATCGGCCGGTCCACCGCGCGGGCGTGCTGGCCGTGGTCGGTCACGAGTTTGTCGTGCTGATCCCAGCCCCCCTTCACGATCTCGATGAACCGCACGCCCCGTTCGAGCAGCCTCCGCGCCGTGAGGCAGTATCGCCCGAAGCTCTCGGTCTCCTTGGCGTCGCCGCCGATGCCGTACGCGGCGAGCGTCGCCGCCGACTCGCCGGCGAGGTTCGCCGCGTCAGGCACCGCCGCCTGCATGGCGTGGGCCTTCTCATGGTTGGCGATCGCGGCCTCGATGACGCGATCGTTGTCGGTCGTCGCAAGGAAGAGGGCGTCGAGGGCGGTGACCGCGGCCCGCTTGTTGGCCTGGAGCACCGCCGCCGGCTCACGCGGATCAAGGTCGGCGAGCGGCTGACCGCCCGACCGGAAGAACTGCGACGCCTGGAACGCCGGCGGCAGAAACCCGTTGGTGCGGCACTGGCGCTTGTTCGAGCCCATCACCACGAAGCCGGGCAGATTCGCCGCCTCGCTGCCCAGGCCGTAGGTCGTCCACGCGCCGACGCTCGGAAAGCCCTGCAGGAGCGACCCCGAATGCAGGAACCCGATCGCCGACTCATGGTCGGGGGAGGGCCCGGTGACGGCGTGCAGGAAGGCGATGTCGTCGGCGTGGGCGCCGATGTGGGGAAAGAGGTCGCTCACCATCCGTCCGCAGCGGCCGTAGGGCCGGAACGCCCAGGGGCTTGCCAGCACGTTCGGCGTGGTGCGGCCCGTGATGTCCTCCCGCTTGTCGACGAGCTTGAGCGGCCGGCCGTTCTCCTTGTCGAGCAGCGGCTTGTGGTCGAAGCTGTCCACGTGGGACAGCCCGCCGTCCATGAAGAACCACACCACGCGCTCGGCCCGCACCGGCAGCACGGGCGACCCGAGCGCGACGCCCGCGGCGAACGAACGGTCGGCGAGCAGGCCGTTGAAGGCGAGCCATCCGAAGCCGAGCGCCGAACGCTCGAGCACCGCGCGGCGCGAGACGCGAGACGCGACGGACGGCTCGTCGGACGGGCGGCCACCGGACCGATCGGACCTACCGGACATGGAGAAACTCCTTCGTCGTGAGGAGCACGTGGCACAGATCGGCCCACGGTCGTGTGTCGGCCGCGCGACCGGCCGCGTCGAGCCCGTAGGCGTCCGCCTGCGCCTCGAAGAAGACGACGAGCGCATCCCGTTCGGCGGATGACGGCGGCCGGACGAGGGCCTGTCGGAAGAGCTCCTCGACGCGTCGGTCGAGCGACAGTCCGCGCTGCGTGGCGAGCGACCGGCCCGCCCACGCGGCCGCCTGCCGGTGCACGAACTCGTTGTTGAGCAGGAGGAGTGCCTGCCCCGGCACGCTCGTCGATTCCCGCAGGCCGGTCGTCCGCGTCCCCTCCGGCGCGTCGAACATCAGCATCATGTGGTCCTGCGCCTCGCGCTTGAGATACTGGTAGATGCCGCGGCGGGTGTTGGCGGGCCCGACGCGGGTGCTCTGGTCGGCGGGGCCCGTGAAGCCCTCCGCGGCGCGGTCGAGCTCGCCCGACACGGCGAGCAGGCAGTCCCGCAGGGTCTCGGCCCGCAGCCGCTGGATCGGCATGTGCGAGAGCAGGCGGTTCTCCGGGTCCAAGGCGACCGCCTGCGGTCGCGGGACGCTCGAGGCCCGATACGCCTCGGTGAGGACGATCTCGCGGATGAGCGCCTTGAGCGACCATCCCTGCTCGACGAACCGTGAGGCGAGAAAGTCGAGCAGCTCGGGATGGCTCGGCGTCGCCCCCGTCGCCCCGACGTTGTCCACCGTGGCGACGATGCCGCGGCCGAAGAGCCAGCTCCAGACGCGATTGACCATCACGCGGGCCGTGAGGGGATTGTCGGGCGCGGCGATCGACCTGGCCAGCGCGAGCCGTGGGTCGATCGTGGCCTCGCCCCCCTGCCGGACGCCGGCCAGGATCTCGAGGTAGCGACGCGGCACCACGTCGCCCGGCTGCGACGGCTGCCCGCGCTTCTGCAGCGCCGCATCGAAGCCGGCCCCCTCCGCCGCCATCGCCGGGGCGCGGCGGAATCGCGGAATCTCCTCGTCGAGCTGCCGCGAGCGATTCACGCGCAGCCGCGTGAGCTCATCGACGTCGGCCTGCCGATTGCGAAGCAGTCCGGCGGTGAGGAGCACGTTGAGGACGCGGGCCTGCGCGACGGTCGCCGTGCCGTTGGCGAAGGCGTCGATGGCCGCCGTGCCCGCGGCCACGACGCCACGGGCGATGCCCTCCGGATCGGCCGGCGTGCCGACTGCGTCCAGCACGAGGAGTGACGCCTCCAGCTCATCCGCGGGCGGCTCTGGCTCGTCATGAAACACGACGCGATCCATCGCGAACCAGGAGCGTCCACTCCGGTCGCTCACCGTCCGCTTGAACGGACCATCGCCCGCATCCGAGCGTCGGAAGTGGGCGACGTCATCCTTCGTGACGACCTCGAGGTACGACCGCCCGCCCTGCCACGAGGGCTGATGACCCACCGGCAGCGTCACCCACGTCGGCAGACGCGAGTCGACGTGTCGGACCTTGGCTCCCTGCGCGACGTTCTCCATCTGCTGGAAGTTATGCTGGATGAGGCGGATCTGGGCCGCGTCGCCCCCCGCCACCCGCAGGCTGACGAACCTCGCCGCCAGCGGAAAATCATCCGACCGCACGCTCCCGCCGTGCTTCTGCGACAGCCGGTCGGTGGCGAAGCCGGGACCGATGACCCGGGCCACGATTTCATCACCCGCAGGCAGAAGCGTGACGTCGCTCGCGGCACGATGGAGCGTGTCGGGAAGCACGCCGCCGACGTGCCAGGAACCGGGCGACGTCGCGAAGTCGGCGGCCACGCGACACGCGGCGGCGTTCCGTGCCGAGCGTGTCGTGGCCAGGTCCCGCACCGCCCGAGCGGCTCGCGCGAAAGCCTCGGCAGACGCCTGGCCGGCCAGCCCCGCACGCCGCGCGACGGCGACCGCATGCAGCGGGTGGTCGATCGCCTTCACGGCGTCGTCGAGGGCACGCCCGAGCGCACCGGAGGCGACCCCCGACGGCATGCGCTCCGCCGCGAGCGCCTGTCCCACGGCTGCCAGATCGTCGCGCCACAGGACGGCCAACGCCGTGACGATGCGCTCCTTGAGATCGGCGAGTTCGGACATGCCGGCGCGTCGCACCTCGTCATCGTCGATGACGGCCTGCGTCTGGCGGGCACTGGCGAGCGTGCCGAAGAGGGCGTAGTAGTCCCGCTGGGAGATGGCGTCGAACTTGTGGTCGTGGCAGCGGGCGCACGAGATCGTCAGCCCCTGGAACGCCTTGCCGAGCGTGTCGATCTGGCTCTCGAGCATCTGCGCCTCCTCGAGCGCCACGTCCGTGGCGGTGGAGGAGATCTCCATCAGCCGCAGGTGGCCGGTGCCGAGGACGGCCTCGTTGATCCGGAGCACCGGGTTGTGACGCGGCGGGAGGAGATCGCCGGCGATGTGCTCGGCGACGAGCCGGTCGTACGGGACGTCGGCCTGGAACGCGCGGATCACATAGTCGCGATACCGCCAGGCCTCCGGAATCGGGTAGTCCCGCACGTAGCCGCCGGTCTCGCCGAACCTGACGAGGTCGAGCCAGTAGCC
>CAIWZS010000473.1 GCA_903917235.1 uncultured Planctomycetaceae bacterium
CTTCGAGAAGTCGATCCCGTTCGGCATGCTGCCCGACTCGAGCAGCTGGTCGCTGTACGGCAGACGGATCGTGTTGAAGCCCTCGGACTTCATCTGATCCATCATCTCGCGATAGCCTCGCGACCAGAGGCCGTGTGGGGCGAAGTTGGGCGTCTCGAGACCGAACCAGTTCACGCCCGCGATCCGCACCGCGCGACCCGTCGCGTCCACGATCTGGTTGCCGCTCGTCTGGAGGTACCAGCTCCCCGCCGCCGGCGGCGCGACGGGCGAAGGGGCGGGTGCGGGCGTCGGCGTCGGCGCAGGGATCGGGGTCGGGGCCGGCGCGGGCACCGGGGCCGGCGCGGCAGCACCGAGATACTCGATCCGGAGGTTGCGCAGGACCGCGCCGCTTCCGCCCGCCGTCGCCGTGAAGCCGAAGGTCGCGGAGCCTCCCGCGGCCAGCCCGCCGTTCCACGACGCATTGGTCACCACGTACGTCGTGCCCGAGCGGCTCGAGACCGTGCCGTTCCACAGGCTCGTCACCTCCCCGTCGAAGTCGAACGTCGCCCGCCAGCCGGAGATCGCGGCGGTGGTGGTGTTCCGTACCGTCACGTCCCCGTTGAAGCCGCTGCCCCAGTCACTGGTCACGGCAAACGTCGCACGGCCATCGGTCGGGGTCGGAGTCGGGGTCGGAGTCGGGGTCGGAGTCGGGGTGGGTGTGGGGGTGGGCGTCGGTGCCGGCAGCGGATTCACCGTCGGCGCGTCGTGGTCATGCTCGTGATCGTGGCCATCATCATCGCCATGATCGTGGCCGCATTCGCAGGGCACCATGCCACAGTGGCAGGGCGCCTGCCCACTGCCCGGGCTCGTCTGGTGGCCATCTGTCACCTGTCCCGCGGGCGCCGTCGGCGTGAGCAGCGCCGCCCGGCTCACGAGCGTCACCTGGTCGACCGTGAATCCGAACGGCACCTCCAGCTGGTCCTCGACCACCTGGTCGTGGTGAAACTCGACGTTCGCGGGGACGAGATCCGCCTTGCGCACGCCGGAGAGGAGCAGGCTCTGTCCCGTGGGCGCGACCGCGATGAGCAGCCCCTCGGGTGTGTCGCTGACGGTCAGCCGCTCGCGTGTGCCGAAGTAGAGGAATGAGAGCTTGTTCGTGGACGGGTCGAAGTTCTCCACGACCTCGCGCACCCCGTATTCGTGCGACCGCACGTAGACGGTGCCCGCGACGCGCGGCCCCACCCCGGATTCCCACGACAACACACCGCCGATGTCCTGCCGCAGGTGCTCGTTGATCACGACGCCGAAATTCGCGGCCGTCAGATCGGTGTAGGCGATCCCGCGGAGCACCTGTTCCTCGGGTGACCACGCCCACGGGTTGACGATCGCCACCTCGCCGGAGGTTGTCTTCGCGACGATGAGGTTGTGGACCGAGACGTCCCCGAAGTCGAGCCGATCGACGGCTGGATCGAAGCCGACGATGTCCGCCGCGGCCGGATTGCTGGCGAACACGCGTCCGGTGCCGACCGCCGGTGGCTGGGGTGCCGGGGTCGGTGCGGGTGCAGGTGCCGGCGTCGGGATCGGGGTCGGTGCGGGTGCCGGGGCCGGGACGGGGCTCGGTGCCGGGGCCGTGGCACCCACGAACGTCACGCGGAGATTGCGCAGTGTCGCTCCAGTCGCCCCCGGCGTCGCGGTGAACCCGAACGTCGCCGAGGCGCCCGCCCCGAGTCCGCCGTTCCACGACGCGTTCGTGACCACGTGCGTCGCACCCGCCCGGCTCGTGACGGCGCCGTTCCACAAGCTCGTGATCTCGCCGTCGAAGTCGAACGTCGCCCGCCAGCCCGTGACGGCCCCTGTCGTCGTGTTCCGGACGGTCACGTCGCCGTTGAAACCGCTGCCCCAATCCGACGAGACGACGAACGCCGCGGCCCCATCCGCCGGCCCCGGCGCCGGGGCCGGGGCGGGGGTCGGCGCGGGCGACGGCGCCGTGGTCGAACCGAGCACCCCGGACAGGTACGCCCCGGCGGACGCATCCTTGAACGTGAAGTTCGACATCTTGAGTGATGCGAGCGGCACACCGCTGAGTGTGTATGACTGCTGCATCGACGGGATGCGCAGGACGGCGGAGCCGCCCTGCTGCGTCAGTTCGAGGTCGGCACCACGAAACCAGTCGAGGGCGAGCACGTCCGCCGTCGCGTTGAAGTCGCTGAACGTGCGGGTCTCGTTCCAAGCCCACGTGATCGTGAACGTACGAGGTGCGGCACCGACCAGGAAGGGGCCGACGTTCGCCTGCGGTGCCAGCACCGCGTCGGCCTGCAGCATGAACGCCGAGGCACCGTCACCGTGCTGGTGGTCGGCCATCGGAGACTGCAGGACCGTGGCGGAGAGCATCGACCGCCGCTCGAGCGTCTCGGGCATGAATGAGATGCCGGATCGACGCAGGACATGGCGGAGTCGCCGGGTGGCACCGCGTCGCAGCTGACGCGAAGGGAAGCGGGAGAGGAGCAGCGTGACGAGTTCGAAGGCGTCCATGGTCGAGTCTCCTTGCGTAGCGGAACGTGGTGCACACTCTCGCGATCGAAGCCACGGGACGGAGGCATGGTCTGGCCGACCTGACCGCCCCACCTGACCCGTCCTCCTCTACGCATCACGCACCCGACCGGGGTTCGCGTGGCTCGTTCCGTGAACGACACATGGCGGACGATCCGCCACAAATGCCGGAAAACCGTGGGAAATGCCCGGAATCACCTGGTGGGCCGGCGGCACCACGTCGCCTGCGCCGTTCATCCACGATTCATGGAGGACGTCCGGCCATGCAGGCGTGCGACGGCTGCCATGGCCGCGGTGCGCGGAGCCGCTCCGGCCCCGACGTCAGCCCCTCGACGGCACCAGCCGAGCCTCGCGACCTCGGGTCGGAGCCTGCACGCTTCTGGCAGCCTGCGACGTGGCGGGAAACCGCACCTCGAAGGTGGCGCCCCCTCCGGGCGTCGGGACGTGCACGATGTCACCGCCGTGCGCCCGCAGGATGCTCCTCGAGAGCGCGAGGCCGATCCCGTGACCGCCGCCGGGAGACGCCGAGTGAAACCGCTCGAAGAGATGGGCGACACCATCGGGCGGGACACCGGTCCCGTGATCCACGACGCTCACGCGGCAGCCGTCGGCGCACGCCTGGGTGACGACGTCGATGCGGCCGCCGTCGTCGGAATGCGCGACCGCGTTGTCGAGCAGGTTGACGAACACCTCGTGGAGCAGGCTCTCGTCCCCCTTCACGATCGCCGATCCCGTCGCCTCGATCGCGATGCCGCGTGGGCCTGCCGCCGGCAGCACCTGCTCGACGGCCTCGGCCACGATCGGCTCGAGCTCGAGGCGTCTGAGCCGCTCCGGCTGGAGCGCCGCGGTGCGCGAGAACGTGAGGAGCGCCTCGCAGAGCGCCTCGATCCGGTGCGCGAGGTCGCCCATCCGGCCGATGGTAGTCGCGAGCTCCGCCTCGGTGCGCTGGCGTGACAGCGCCACGTCGGCCTCGAGGAGAATGCCGTGGACGGGGTTGAGCAGTTGATGGGCCACGTCGGCGTTGAACCGGGACTGTGCCACGCGCACCGCGTCGAGCCGGTCGAGCATCTCGTTGAGCGTCCCCGCGACCCCGGCGATCTCCACGTCCGCCCCGGCGACGTCGATCCGCTCGCCGAAGCACCCGGCCCGGATACGTCGGGCTGTCGCCGCGATGGACCTCAGCGGACGAAGCAGTCGCGACAGCAGAAACCATGCAAAACCGAGGACGACAGGCATCCAAATGGCGAACGTGGCGAGGTGGGTGAGGAGGGTCGCGCGCTTCGCGACCCCCAGGCCGGCGAGCGGCGTGCCCGCGACCAGCACGGTGCCGTGCGAACCGGCGGTCGCGGCGAGGCGGTGGCGGCCGTCGGCCGATGTCCAGAGCGTGTCGAGCCGCTCGGGCCAGGCTTCATCCCAGGCGAATCCCGGAGGCAGGTCGAGCGCATCGACGGGAGTCCCGTCGCGTCGCCAGACGCCGGCGAACCAGGCGAACGCGTCGGCCGGGGCGACCCGTTCATCGATGGGTGATCCGAGCCCGACGGCGTGCCTCGCCGTCCAGCCCGACGCGTGCGCGGGGCTCGGCAGGAAAAGATCCGCGACACGGAAGTGGGTGTCGAGGAGCGTGTCGGGCGCGAACCGCTCCTGCGCCTTGAGGGCTCCGAGCCGCGACCAGAGCTGCACGTCGATGTCCCGCGCGAGGAGTTCGACGGTCGCCCGATAGTGCAGGGCGCGGATTGAGACGGCACTCACGAGCACGAGCAGCCCGAACCAGAGCGCAAACCGGCCGCGCAACGATGCGGGCCAGCGCCCGACGGCCACGGGCACGACTCCGGTCACGGAAGGTGCGACGACCTCATCCATCGATGATGAATCCCTGGCCGCGTCGGGTCTGGATGAGGTCGTGTCCGAGCTTCTTGCGCAGCCGCAGCACGATCACGTCCACGACGTTGCTGACCGCTTCATGACCGTCCGTGCCCCCCTCCAAGCCGAGCATCGCCTGCCGCGGGTGGATCGCCGCGTCGATCGCCTCCCGCGACACGAGCCGACCGCGCCGCCGGGCGAGGCACGCCAGCACGTCGAACTCGAGCGCAGTGAGCGGCACGCGGGCATCGGCCAACTCGACCGTCCGGGAGGCGAAGTCGATCGTCACGTCGCCGATCCGCAGGGTGGTGGTCACCTCCCCCTCGACTCGCCGCAGCACGGCGCGCATCCTCGCGAGGAGCTCCCGGATCGTGAAGGGCTTCACGAGGTAGTCGTCGGCCCCGAGATTGAGCGCCTCGATCCGGTCGTCCTCGTCCCGCTTCGCCGAGACGACGAGCACCGGCACGGCGGAGGTGCGTCGGAGTTTCTCCAGCAGGTGCTCGCCGTCGAGGCGGGGCAGCCGCAGGTCGAGCAGCACGACGTCGATGCCCCCGCGCACCGCGAGTTCCAGGCCCACGACGCCGTCGGCTGCCTCGACGACGTTGCAGCCGGCCTCGAGCAGGCTCTGCGCGATCGCCCGTCGCGACGTCTCCTCGTCCTCGATCACGAGCACGCGCGTGGCCGCCGTGGCATCGCCCTGTGTTCTGCGGTTCGGCATGTCCTATATATAGCCTCACGGCGAGAACCCACCCTCGGCTCCGGGGACCGACCATGCACGAGCGCTTCACGTTCGAACGGATTCAGAAGGCCTTTCGCGTCCGCCCGGACCGGCCATTCCGGCTCGCCGACCACGATCCGGCCTGGGCGGGCGACCTCGACGTTCCGAAGAAAGAACGGAAGGAGATCGCTGACCGGGTGCTCGAGGAGAGCCGCGCGGAACTGGCCGAGGCCCAGGAACTGCTCTACGCCGCCGACAGCTGGAGCATCCTCGTGGTCTTCCAGGCCATGGATGCGGCAGGGAAGGACGGCGCGATCAAGCACGTGATGAGCGGCGTCAACCCGCAGGGCGTGGAGGTGCATTCGTTCAAGCACCCGACGGCGAAGGAGTTGGAGCACACCTGGCTCTGGAGGTCGATGCTCGCCCTGCCGGAACGCGGCCGCATCGGCATCTTCAATCGCTCGCACTACGAGGAGGTGCTGATCGTCCGGGTGCATCCGCACCTCGTCGATGCCCAGCGCATTCCGCACGTGAAGGTCGGCCCCTCGTTCTGGCGCCACCGGCTCGAGGACATCGTCGCCTTCGAAAGGCACCTGGCCAGGAACGGCACGGCGATCGTGAAGTTTTTTCTCAATGTCTCGCGCGGGGAGCAGCGCAAGCGGTTCCTCGACCGGCTCGACGCGCCGGAGAAGAACTGGAAGTTCTCGGTGGGCGACGTGCGGGAGCGCGGGCACTGGGATGCCTACATGGAGGCGTACGAGGAGGCGATCGGGGCGACGAGCACCGACGAGGCGCCCTGGTACGTGGTTCCCGCCGACAACAAGTGGATCAGCCGTGCGGTCGTCGCGGCGGTGCTCGCGGGCACGATTCGCGGGCTCGGCCTCGAGTATCCGCGGGTCGACGAGGCGGGCCAGGCGGAGCTCGCGGCCGCCCGTCGGCAGCTCGAGGCCGAGGACGACTGACCACGCCCAGGCATCGCCGCCGAGGCTCCACGGGCACTGCTCAGACGCGGGTGCGGTCCCACCTTCCGAAAATGAATCGTCCCGCGAAGAGACCGCCCCGCACCCACAGGTCGGCGAGCATGGCGATCCAGCAGCCGTAGAGGCCGAGGCCGAGGCCGGTCAGCGTTGGGCCGCCGGGCAGGTGCACCACCTCCTCGCACGCGAGAAACGTGAGCGGCAGGCGAACGGCGAAAAAGCCGAGCGTCGTCACCAGCAGCGCGGATCGCGTGTCCCCCGCGCCGCGCAGGGCGCTCGAAAAGATGTGGCAGGCCGCGAGGGCGGGCATGGCGAAGGCCACCAGCTGCAGCACCGGCACGCCCGCCGCGACCACGGGAGCCTGCTCCGGACGGGGACAGTAGAACTCGAAGAGCGGCCTCGCGAACACGTGGAACACGACGCCACCCGCCACCATGAGCACGGCCCCACACCCGTAGGCGACGAGGCCGCTGCGCCGGGCCTCGTCGGGCCGACCCGCGCCGAGGTTCTGTCCCACGAGCACGCTCGCAGCCACTCCGAACGCCATGCCGAACATTTCCGCGAGCGACTCCCAGCCCAACGCGATCCCGTGCGCCCCGCGGGCAGCGTCCCCCAGCCGGTTCACCACCGACAGAAACACCATCTGGCCGCCGACCATTGCCGCGCTCTCGGCCGCGGCGGGCAGGCTGATCCGCAGGAGCCTCCCGAGGAGCCCACGATCGGGCCTGAGCAGGCGGGCGCGCAGCCGGAGCCCGGACCGCCCGCGCACGAGCAGTGCCACCAGCGCGATCGTGCCGAGCCCCTGGCTCAGGCCGGCACCCCACGCGATGCCGGCCAGCCCGACACCGGGCCAGTCGCCGAGACCGCGAAAGCCGATCCAGGCGAGCGGCAGGTTCAGCGCCGTCGTGCCGAGGCCGATCCACAGCGGCGTTCGCGTGTCACCAGCACCGGCGAGCGAGGCGTTGAGCGTGTTCGAGACCAGCTGAAACGGGAGCAAGAGAAGCATCACGTGCAGGAAGTCACGAGCATGGCCGCCGGCAGCACCGTCGAGATTGAGCGCGCGGAGCAGACCCTCGAGCCCGAAGGCACAGAGGAGCCAGCCCGCCACGGCGACGACCCCCGCGACGAGAATCGCCTGATGCATCGCCCGATTCGCCGCGCCGCGATCCCCCGCTCCGACGAGCCGCGCGACGAGAGCGGTGGCCCCCGCGGAGGCGAGGATGCCGAACGAGCCGATCATCCACGACAGGTAGAAGCACGTCGTCTGCGCGCCCTGCAGGGCGAGCTGATCGGCGGCGGTCGTGCCGGCGTTCCCGGCCAGCCAGCGGCCGGTGAGGCTGACAAGGAGGATGAGCGACTGCAGTCCCACGGCCGGGCCGGCGAGCGCGAGGGCTCGGCTCAGCGTGCCGCCCGCCGTCTGGTCCGGCTGTTCCGCGGGAGCCTCCCGGGCGGCCGGCAGGTCGTCGCCAGTGCGAACCGCGCGACGCGATGAACGCTCTGCTGCGGTGTGCTGGATCATGTCCGCGCGCGTCAAGGCAACGGGCCTACGGTCTCGCCGCGGCCGCACGCGGCGGCCCTTCGGTCCGCTATACTAGGCTCTGGCCGGGGTGTCGCGGGATGCCGTCCGGCACTTCAGGGCAGCGTAGCTCAGTTGGTTAGAGCACCGGCTTCATAAGCCGGGTGTCGCCGGTTCAAGTCCGGCCGCTGCTACTTGCAGGTTGCACAAGTCGGGGCATGGCATTCTTCAACTCGAAACCATCGATGGCCGCCCCATCGTGGTCGTTGAGCGGAACAACCAGTGCTTCCCTGACTCTGCTTCCCTGACTGTGCTTCCCTGACTGTGCTTCCCTGACCGAGGGAACGAGCCGCCGCCGGTCGACACGTCGTGCCCGGGCGAAGGGTTCAGGTCACTTCCCGCTCACGAGCAGGTAGCCGCGGGTCGTTCCGGACACCGTCGGATCGCCGGTGTTCATCGCGGAGAACAGGTCGGCGGCCGTGACCCACACCGGTGGGTACTTGTACCGCGCGACGTCCAGGATCAGGAAGCGGTCAGACTCGCGGTGGTAGGCGGCCAACGGGGAATGGTGCCCGCCCCCCTCCTGGCCGATCGCCCGCCGGAGGTAGTTCACGATCACGAAGTGGTCATGCCGCGCAAGGTAGTCGCAGGCGCGAGCGCGAAACTCGTCGAGCGTGCTCGTGTTCGCATGGTGCACCGACAGCGTGACGGGCTTGGTGGCGAACACGGCGGCGAACTGATCCAACGACAAGCCCTGCTCGCGGATCATCGCCTGCGATACGACCGCCTCGGTCGCGGCATCGAGCACATTGGTCTGCGTGAACGTTCGGTAGGGGGCCAGTTCGGGCACCGCCGGTGCGGACACCTGCATCGCGTTGAGAACCATCGCCATGCTCGCCACGCCGCAGAACGACCGATGTTCCTGGCAGACGAAGTGGCTCGCGAGAGGAAAGTAGGCTCTGCGAGCCTCCGCCTGCACGAGGAACTGCTCGCCCTCATCGGAGCGGAAGTCGACGAGTCGCGAGGGAGGCTCTCCCACCGCGCTCGTCGCCGAGACGAGCAGCAGGCCGGCGAGGAGGTGGCGGGTCGAGGTACTCATGACTGACGTGGCTTACGGAACTGTGGGAGCGGTCGTACAGCGCACCGAGACGGCGGATTGTTGCCGCCGGTTCACGGTGACACAAGGTACCCAGACCGACTCTCCGGCGGGGCTCAGCCCACGTAGGCGTCGTATCCCGTCTTCAGGATCAGCGCCGCCACCACGGTGACGAAGACCGGCCTGATGAAGCGCGACCCATGCAGCAGGGCCAGGTGGGTACCCAGGAGGCTGCCGGCCACGTTGGCAACGATCATGGGGCCGACGAGGTGCCAGACCACGTTGCCGGTGGCGGCGAAGACTCCGATCGCTCCGAGGTTCGTGGCCGTGTTGAGGATCTTGGCCGAGGCGACGGCATGCAGAAAGTCGAAGCCGAGCACTCGAACGAACAGAAAGATCAGGAAACTGCCTGTGCCCGGGCCGAAGAACCCGTCGTAGAGCCCGAGCACAAACGCGATCCCGCTCGCCAGCCACGGCTCGGCCCGGGGGCCGTGGCGGGGCGCATGCACGCTGCCGAGGTCAGGCTCGAGGAGCATCTGCGCGAGCACGGTGGCCAGCATCAGCGGCAGGAGTCGCCGCAGGAAGTCGTTGGGCGCCAGCGTCACGGCCGTGGCGCCGAGGGCGGCGCCCAACGCTGCCGCAGCGACCGCCGGCAGCAGCGTGCGCCACGGGAGCGCCACGCGCCGCCCGTAGGACGCGGCTGCCTGGAGGGTGCCCGACACCATGGCCACTTTGTTGGTTCCGAACAGTTCCGACGCGGGCGCGCGGGGGAACACGCCGAACAGGGCCGGCACCGACACCAGCCCGCCGCCGCCGGCGATCGCGTTGACGAAGCCGGCCACGAACGACGCGAGCGTGACGGCGACCAGGGGAAGCATCGCGACTCACGAGGCGGACGGATGACGGCGGAATCTCACGCGCCGGGCAGGCTGCTGGAGGATCCGGGCTGCAGTTCCACGACTGTGTCGTCAGACTGAAGGCCAGCGACGCCCCTGCGAACATCCATTCTCAACGGGCCACGGGTTGCGGCACAATCGGTAGGCTATGGAGGCAGGTGGCGACCGGCTCGGTCGCAGCAGGAGGGGACGCAGCTGGATCGAGCGCTCGCCGCAAGCAGGAAAACGCTCGCCGTGTCAGCGACACGTTGTGTCGCCTTCGATAGGTGGTTTTTGGCAACGACCGAAACAGCCCGCGTGGACGCCCGCAGGCGTCTCGCTTCGATCCCAGGTCCGGCCCGCCACGCCGACTCAGGAATCGTGGTTCGCACTCCGGCTCTTCAAAGCCTTTCTCTTCAAAGCCTGTACGGTTCATGATGTCCAGTGGGAACCGAACAGCCCGGCGTCGAAGGCGCGTCGGTGCAGCGACCGTGCTGGCGCTCGACACGCTCGAGGCCAGACGGTGCCTCGCGGCCCCCGCGATGCACCTGGCGAGCATCCCGACGAGCGGCACGGAACCCCGCTTCGCGGCCATCTCAGCCCGCGAGATCCAGGCGTGCTCCGTCGTGATGCAAAGCCAGCCCTCGATCCACGGCCCATTCCTCGCGCGGCCCACCAACCCCCTTCACGCAACGCCTCCCATCGTCGTCAACGGCAAGCGATTCGACGGGTCGATGCTCGGTGCCCATACCACCGTGTTCGCCGGCCCGCCCGCGGCCGATCCGTCGCTGCGGAGCCATCCCCTGGAGACGCTCCAGCGGACGACGATCATGGTCGGCAGGCACCTCTTCCGGGTGTGGGTGATGGACACCGAGAGCAAGCGGCGGGAGGGAATGATGTTCCTGCGCGCCGAGGACATGCGCGCGAACGAGGGGATGCTGTTCGTGTTCGAGGAACCACGGGTCCAGAGATTTTGGATGAAGGACACCTTCATCCCGCTGGACATCACGTCCATCTCCACAAGCGGCCGTGTGCTCAACACGGCACGCGGCCAACCACTGGATCGCACCATCCTGCCCAGTGCGGGAAAGGCGCGGTACGTCCTGGAGACGAAGGCGGGCACGATGCAGCGGCTGCGCGTCGGTCCCCGCACGGTCGTCCGGATCCCCCCCGACCTCCAGGCACCCTCGCCGGCGATATCCTAATTGCCTCCCTCGAGTCGTTCGGTCATTCCCGGCACCCCAACGTCGCCCCGTGACGGCCGTTGCCCCGTGCAGCGAGCGGTTCCGCGCGGCTACAGTAGTGGCTCCACCAGAGGGGAACGAGACATGAGATCCATCGGCTCGCACACGCTGTCCATCGCCTTGCCCATCCTTGCCTCGCTGGCCGTGCTGCCCGAGGCCGTCGCCCAGCCCGCACCGGCCTCGGCGTCGGCTGCCGTCGCACGGCCGGCGCCCGTGCGCATGGGCTGCGGGATGATGACGTTCGACACCGTGCCGGGCTGGGGGCTCGACGCCCAGGGGCGGTCGCAGATCGGCCCGACGCACGGAGGGGTCGCCGTCGACAGTCGCGGCCAGATCTACACGAGTGCCGATGCGGGCCTCTTCGTGTTCAGTCCCGACGGAACCGTGGTCCGTCGCTTCCTGGACGGTGACTACACGAGGCTCCACGACATCGAGATTCGCAAGGAGGCGGACGGCGAATACCTCTACGGTGCCCGCAATGCCAACGCGGAGGGGATCAAGATCGACACGGAAAGCGGCGCCGTCGTGCTGCGACTGCCGTTTCCCCAGGAGTCGGGGCTCGCGCTCACGAAGTTCTCGCCCACGGCAATCACCGTGGCTCCGAACGGTGACATCTTTCTGTCGGACGGATACGCCTCCAATCACATCTTCAAGTTCGACAGGACGGGGAAGTATCTCAAGCACTTCGGCACGAAGGGCAATGAACTCAAGCAGTTCAACACCGCCCATGGCATGACGCTCGACACGCGGTACGATCCCCCGCGCCTCCTCATCTGTGACCGGAACCACACGCCGAAGGGTCGCCTCCTGCACTACGATCTCGAGGGGAATTTTCTCGAGGAGGTGGTGACCGGCCTCGGGATGCCGACCTCGGCGTCCGTGCAGGGAGATTACGTGTCGGTGCCCGACCTCCACGGCCGCCTCGTGATCCTCGACAGGAGCAACACGATCATGGCGGTGCTCGGCCACAATCCCGACCGTGCCCAGGGGCAGAACTACAAGATTCCGCAGGAGCAGTGGATCGAGGGCGTCTTCAGCGGGACGCACGGATCGGCCTGGGACGCGGAGGGCAATCTCTACGTCCAGGACTGGAACATGGCCGGCCGCATCATGAAGCTCGTGCGGTTGCCCCGCGAGACACGCTAGGGCGCATCCCGATTTGGTGGAGCGACGGCTTCGGGGCGGCAACGGGATCTCTTCCGCCGCTCCAACGGCGGATTGGCTCGTCGCGTGGGCCGAGGCGGCCCAAAGCTCCTCGAGCGTTCGCCGACCCCTCGCCTCCGTC
>CAIWZS010000474.1 GCA_903917235.1 uncultured Planctomycetaceae bacterium
ACTTCCGCTGCGTCTGCGGCTTCGGCTTGCCGTCCTTGTCCTTGCCCGCGGCCTCGGTCTTGGCCGCCACCTCCGCGTCGGTCTCGCCGTCGCGGTCGAGGTCGTACTGCTTCACACCGAGGAAGCCGATCGTGTTGCAGATCAGGAAGTCCTGCTGCATGTCGTCGGGGAAGTGCTCGGAGGAGACGATCTCGTCGGCCGCGACCGGCCGGAACTCCTTCTCGAGGAGCGGCCGCACCGGGGTGCCCCAGACCTCGCCGGCCTTCCGGCCCGAGTCGTCGCCGTCGCGGTCGAGGTCGTACTGCTTCACGCCGAGGAACCCGATCGTGTTGCAGATGAGGAAGTCCTGCTGCATGTCGTCGGGGAAGTGCGTCGACGAGATGATCTCGTCGGCCGCCACGGGCCGGAACTCCTTTTCGAGGAGCTTGAACATCTTGAAGCCCTTCCCCTCGGGCCGCACCTGGAACGAGTTACCCCCGGTGCCGTCGTTGGCGTAGCAGTAGCCCCAGCGGTCGAACGCCGTGCCGTGCGGGTTGGGCGAGTTGCCGGCGTGCGGCGTGATCGAGAACCGCCGCGGGTCGAAGCGATACATGCCGGACGCGCCGATCGAGAGGTTCTTGGCCCACGGCGTCTCGTGGTTGTGGACGAGGAAGATGCCGCTCTGCCAGTAGATCCCGCCATCGGGGCCGTGGATCAGGTTGTTGGCCGCATGGTGCGTGTCGGAGGCGTTGAGCCCCTGGAGCAGGATCGTGCGCACGTCGGCCCGGTCGTCGCCGTCGGTGTCCTCGAGGTAGAGCAGGTCGGGCCCGGAGGTGACGACCACGCCGCGGCCCCAGAACTCGAAGCCGAGCGGGTTGTGCACGTGCGCGAAGATGATCCGTTTGTCGGCCCGGCCGTCGCGGTCGGTGTCCTCGAAGATCATCAGGCTGTCGTTCATCGGCTTGAGCGGCTCCCACTTGGGATACGTGTTCCAGCTCGCCGCCCAGAGCCGCCCCTTCGCGTCCACCTGGAGCTGCACGGGGTTGGCAAGGTCGGGAAACTGCACCTCCGACGCGAACACGTTGAGCGTGAAGCCCTCCGGCACCTTGACCTTCGCGAGGCTCTCCTCGGGCGTGAGGTACTCGACGCTTCCCTCCTTTTCCTTGCTCGAGCTCTTGCTGCCGCCACCCACGTTCGACTTCACCGGCACCGGCGGCGGCACGTTGGAGTCGTCGACCGTGAACGGCCGGCCGGCGGCGGCCGCCCAGATCGCCGGGTCGCGATTCGCCGTCATCACGTCGAGCATCACGAGTTCGTGCCGAAGCACGTCGGCGTTGCTCTGGCCATCCACGAACGTGAGCCCCGAGCGGTTGCCCCAGATGTCGTTGCCGTCGGTCGCGCGAAACCGGTTGTGCCAATGCCAGTTCTTGTCGGCGACGGCCGCACGCACCTGCCCGAGGTCCGTGTCGGCCGGCACGGTCGCACCGAGGAGTGCCTGCGAAATGATGTCGGCGAGCCGGCGGTAGCCGGCGTCGTTCAGGTGGCAGCCGTTGAGCGTGAACCTCTCAGAGCTGCCCGCGAAGAGCTGGAACGTCGGTGCGTAGAGGTCGACGAACGTGGCGTCGGCCTCCTCGGCGGCGAGCCGCGTGGCGGCCGCGTAGGCCGCGAGGTTCGCGTTGTGAAGCGTGCCGTCGGGCAGGTTCGGGTCGCCCGTGCTCTCGAAGGCGATCGGGCTGAAGAGCACGAACCGCACCTGTTTGCCCTTCTCGGCGCGGAGGGCTCGGTAGTTCGCGACCGCCTTGACGAGGTCCTGGCGGTAGGCGTCGGCACCCGCCGGACCGGCGTACGACTCGTTGTAGCCGAAGAACATGAAGATCACGCTCGGGTCCACGAGATCGAGGTAGGCGGGGTCGGCGATGAAGCCCTCCTCACGCGGACGCACCGCCACGGTGTCTCCGGACATCCCGAGATCACGAAACCGGACGTCGAGCCCGACGAGCTGCTTCTGGAGGACGGCCTCCACCCACGGTGCGTGCTGCATCCGGTCGGCCAAGCCGTTGCCGTAGATCGCCACCGTGTCACCCTTCTGAAACGCGAAGGGCGAAGGTGCGTCGGCGGCACGACCCGACGACGGCATGGAGCCCCAGAGCACAGCGGCGACGACGCAGGCGGTCGGCAGCAGGCGGGCCGGGACATGGGCGGAGCGGAAGAACAGCATCGGAGGGGCTCTCGGGGCTGTGGTGGGCGAGACGGCCGGGGGCGTGTGGCCGAAACCGGTTCCTGAGGCACATTTCCAGTCTAACGTGAGTCTATCGTCGGTCGCTGTCTCCAGCCTCTTTCGGCAAGGCGGCGGTGCGCGAGACGCGCCGTCGGACATGCTTGTGTCCCGTACCCAGTCGACTACCATCATGGGGGATATGGGCATCACGGCCTTCTGCCGACGCCGACGCTGGGTGACCGGCATCGCCCTCGTCCTCTACGCGCTCGTGGCGTGCGGCCTGCCGCTGCCGCTGGGAGCCGTGCCGCCCCAGGGGCGGTCCGACGGTGTCGGTGACCAGGTCCTCGCCGCAAAGGATCGCTCACGGCCATTTCCCTGCCGCGACAAGCCGTGTGGCTGCGTGTCGGCCGAGCAGTGCTTCAAGACGTGTTGCTGCCACACGCCAGCCCAGCTTCTCGCCTGGGCCAGGCGCAATCACCTCGAGCCCGCGGTGCTTGCGGCGCTCGAGCGGCGGGCCGCCACGGAGGCGCCTGCGGCCACGAGCGTGGCGGCTGCGTCGTGCTGCACGGCCCCGGTTGTCATAGCGAAGGCCACGTGCTGCACCGTTGACGCCCCGGCAGTTCCGTCGAACGTCATGACCGACTGCTGCTCGACTGGCCGTTCGCCGTCCAGCGCCGGAGCCGCGCGAGTCGTCGTCGAAGGTGATCCAGAGCCGCACGCCGACGACGAGCCGCTCTCGCGCCGCACCGTCGTGCTCAAGGCGATGCTCGCCTGCGGCGGCATCGTGGCTGAATGGTTCTCAATCGGCGGTGCGCCGCCGCCCCCGGCCGTCGTCGCGGTCGCGTGCATCTCTCCGCTCGCCGTGACGCTCGTCGATCCCGACGAGTGCCTCCGGCCCCGTCACGTCGCTCCCGACGTGCCTCCGCCCCGCGTGGCCTGAGTCGGCCCTCTTCCCGACTCGCCGGTGTTCCCGACGGTCTGCTCGTCCGCGCGCAGCGTGCGCGCCGGGAGCGGCTCAGGGATCGCCGTGCCGCCACGCACCCGGAGATGTTCCATCATGCGCTCCCTGTCCACGGCGCGTTCGCGCCGTACCGCGATGTCGTCACCTCATGGATTCACCCTCGTCGAACTGCTCGTCGTCATCGCGATCATCGCCGTGTTGATCGGCCTGCTGCTGCCGGCCGTGCAGAGTGCCCGCGAGGCGGCACGACGGAGCAGTTGCACCAACAACCAGCGGCAGTTCGGTCTGAGCCTGCTCAACTACGAATCGGCCCGGGGTCACTTCCCGCCGACCGACGCCCGGGGCAGCGGCACGCCCGGGCCCGCCGCGGTGGGTGGCTGGTCGCTCCACGCGCGGCTCCTGCCCTATGCGGAACAGGCCGGGCTCGCGGATCAGTTCGACTTCGCGCAGGCGGCCTTCACGGGCAACTTCGCCGCGCAGACGCCGAACCCGCTCTTCGCCGCACTCTTCGCGACCCCCATCGCCGGACTGCTCTGCCCGAGCGACCCGGC
>CAIWZS010000475.1 GCA_903917235.1 uncultured Planctomycetaceae bacterium
CCGAAGGACAAGGCCCTGCTCGACGCGTTCAGCGCCGCCCTCGCCGATGCGATGACGTCGCGTTGAGGGTTACCGGCTTTGGCGGGGGCATTTCGCCGCGGCAGCGGGCGGTGTGTCTACGCCCAAACCAGACGTCGAGCGCAGACGACGAGCCTGACCGCCCGATACACCCGGCGTGCACAGCGCGCCGACGAGCTACCAACCCCGCTTGCGATCAGCCCAGCGAATCGCCTCGAACTGGATGTCGGCGTACTGTGAGCGTGAAAGCGCGGCTGGGTAAGCGGCCACCCTCGGAGGTCGCGTCATAGTGTGGATCCTCCACGAGCACCCGCCGTGGACCACACCCTGGACCTTCGAGAAGGTGGGAACCGCTCGCCAAAATCCCCGACGGGCCCGGCGACCGGCGAGGAGGTCGCACCGAAAACGCGTTGAAAACGGCTTCGTCGGGCCGAAACCAGTGCGGTTCCCACCCGGTCACGGAGTCGGAAGCAACGCTCGCCACGCGTCCCGCTCGAACGAAGCGTCGCGGACGTGCTCGACGAGGTTCCGCAAGCAGACGGCAACCCACCAGCCGGAGTCTTCGTCGAACTCGTCCCGCGGGCTGGTCGCGTTGTACGTCACCTTCGCAACCAGCTCGGCGATAGCCAGCAGATGCGCTCGGGTCAAGGTTGCTGGCGTCCAGCCAGCCGTCCTTCCACGCTCGTCGAGCCTCAGCACCTCGCGACGTACCGAGGAGAACACCGCATGCCCTTCCGCCCAGCGGCGGGGATCGTCAGCGACAGCGAGGACGGCGGCGACATCTGCGGCGTGTTCAGGTGCCTGCGACAGCGCTACACGGAGCACCCGAGCCGCCCATGCCGGGCGGGACTGTTTCGCCACGGCGTCGAAGATCGAGTGGCCGACCTGAAGCGCCTCCCCGCTCTGCCAGCGAGCCCTCAACATCTCGGGATCCACGGTCATCGACGGTACCTACGGCTAATCGGGGGTGAACTGGATGTAGGGCGGTTTGGACAGGCGGCCCGCGGATGCAGCGTTGTTGCTCCACTGCGGTGAGGCACTGCCGACGCCGCCACCCACGCCTTCGAGTTCGGAAGCCAGTTCGCCGACCTGCGGGTGCGCGTCATCGATCCGGAAGTCGATGTCGCTCCTCGTACCCGGGCCCTTCCCCTTCGGAAGCGCAGTCTCGATGTTTCGGCCCCCACCCGCGGCTCGGCTCCCGACCACATCGATCGTCGTGCGGTATTTGTTCGAGATGGCCTGGATCTCGGCGACCTCTCCAGCCGTCAGGCTGCCTGCGGGGAGGCCGCTGGAGGCGACATCCGCAGCATCGTCCGCAACCTTCGCAACCGCCATTGCGTCGTCCGCAACGCTCGTCAGAAGTGGCGCCGGCGTCAACATGCCCGAAAGCTGTCCGACCTCCGCTACCGACAACATGGTCACTGCGGCTGCCGGTACCAGGTTCGGATCGCTGCAGTCGCTCAGCGTGATCGCTGGGAAGACGATCGCAGCCAAAGCCACGTACGTCGCGGGGTCCGACCAGGCTGCCTTGGGATCCTGGGTGACGTCGTGGCCCACCATCTTTGCCGCGAGGGTGATCAGGATGGACATCCGACCCGACTGGTCCTGGTAGGTCGTCGGGGTGTTGCGGCTGTACCGGTAGGTCGCCAGTCCCCGGGGGTCCGCAAGCATCTCCTGCGGGATCCCCTCCATCAACAGCGGCTCCGGCTGCAACCACCGCCCATCCACCCGGTTCACGTGCCGCGGACCCATCGCCACCAGGTCCGCTTCCTCCTCCCATCGCCCGTGGAACGCCGCTTTCCGCTCTGGACTCCCGCCCTCTACGTACCGCTGCCCATACACGCCCTGCCGACGGTGACCGACGACCATCCCCAGGTCCTTCGACGTCACCACCGTCGTCCCGTCC
>CAIWZS010000476.1 GCA_903917235.1 uncultured Planctomycetaceae bacterium
ACGGCCTCGAGCATCGCCAGCTCCTCGGCGACCCGCGTGAGCGATCGATACCACGCGACCATCTGCCGCTTGCGCTGCGGGTCGTCTGAACCGATCTCCGTCAGGAGCCCCGCCATCTGCACGGCCTCCTCGATCGCGGCATCGAGTGACGCGACGTCGAGCGGCTCCGGCTCGGGCGGAGGCGGCGGGACGGCGACCGGCGCCGTGTTGAGAAGGTCGGCGAGCCCCGGCGGCATCGGCGTGGAAGGCGCGACGGCGAGCGGATCGACGGCCGGGATCGCCGCTGCGAGGTCGGCCGCCGCTGGGGCATCGCCATCCTCGTCCGGGGCGGGACTCTTCTCACCAGGGGCCGTGCCGCCCAGCGGATCGTCACCCATCTCCTTGTCGGCGACGGCATCCTGCGGCGCATCGGCCGGCGCTCCGTCGGCGGACGCATCGAAGGCCTTTTGCCGCTCGCCCGTGCCGCCCTGGTTTGGCTCCGACGGCCCGGGCTCCAGCCCCGCGAGTCCGGGGAGTGATTCGAGGCCGCCACCGTTCTGGGCCCGAGGCGATGGCTCGGTCTTCCGCGCGACCTGCCGCGGACGCGGCAGGATGAAGGACGCACCCGGGAGCCAGCGCCGCATGCCGATCGTATCGGGCCAGCCGAGCCACATTAGCCCGATGAGCAGGGCGATCACGATCGGGATCGACGCCGCGCCGCCCAGGACGATCCCGAGGACCTGACCCAGCCCGCCGCCCTTCTTCTTCGGGGCGGCGGGGCGAGGAGCCGGTCGCGCCGCCGCGGCGCCCCCCGCGCCCAACGCGACAGCCGCCGCACCAACCGCCGGCTCGACGGCGGATGCGGAGAAGAAACCCGCCGCGGCGTCCTCCTCACCGATCTCGTCGCGTACCGCCTCCTTGCCCGATGCCTCGCCGATCTGGTCCCAGGGCGACGCCTCGTCGTTCGATCCGGCGGCGGACTCGTCGAGCGATCCCCATGCCGTGTCAGCCAAGGCCGCGGACGCCTCCGGGTCACCGCCGGCAGCAGCAGCCACACCAGCCTCGTCGCTCGCGTCGTCAAATGGCGCGGCGGCGCTGCCGAAGTCGAAGGGATCATCCCCGGCGTCGGCGGCCGCCGCTGAATCCTCTTCCATGCCGCTCGCCGGCGAGAACACCGACAGTGCGGGAGTCTCGGTCCCGGCGGCAGTGCCGTCGTCATCGGCGGCGTCGCCTTCGCCCGCCTCTGGCTCATCTCGGCCCTCGAACACGTCGAACGGACCGCGCGACACGGCCTCGCCGTCCTCGTGGCGCGCGCTTCCGTGATGGATCGGGCCGTCACCCCCAACGAGTTCGGCAAACAGGTCGCCGTCGAGCGCCTCGTCGTCAGCCGACGGAGCCGGTTCCTCGGGCAACGCTCCGGTGAAGGAACCGTGCGATGGCACGACCTCCCCCACATCTTCGTCTTCGTGTTCGTCGCTCGACGCGACGGCGTCCTCCGTGACGACACCAAAGGGATTTTCATCACTGACCGCTTGCACCGCATCCTCGAGCGCCGCGAATGGGTCGGCGGATGACGCCGCGGCGAGTCCCGCGAAGGGATCCTCCGCCGGGGATTCGAGGGCTTCCGCACCCGCGTCCGACGTCTCGTCGCGACTCCCGGCATCGAGTGTCGCGAAGTCGAACGCACCCACGCCGTCGTCACCCGACGCATCGGCGACGAGGTCGGCCCACGGATCCTCTGCGGAGTTCCGCTCGTCATCGGGCGGCGTGTCGGATGCCATGCGACGAAGTCTCCCCTTGTTTGACCTTGCTTGACCTTGCGTAGCTTTGTCGGGACTTGTCGGACCTTGCGCGAAACTGTCCGGGTCTACCCTGGCGGGTCTGACCGTCGGATCACTCGTTGCCGCGGCGACCCGACCGCCGTGGGCGGCGCGACATCGGCATGGATGATCCTCTCCGACGCCCGCGAGGGCAAAGTGTACCACCGCCGGAAACACGTCCGCCACGGCCGGAGCGCGCGAGGAGTCTCGCTCAGAACCCGTGGGCCGGGCCGTACCGCTCCTCGAGGCTCTCGAGCAGCCAGCGTTCCGACACCGTCTGGCCCGTCGCCCGGGTCACGAGCGGGACCGACTCGAGCGTGCGGCCGACGGCGTGTACCTCGGTCCGCAGCCAGCCGAGCAGCGTGTCGAACCGGCCGGTGGCCATTTCGCCCGGGATGCCCGGATGGCGATCGAGCGCCGCCCGCATGAGCTGGGCGGAAAAAATGTTCCCGAGCGTGTAGGTCGGAAAATAGCCGATCAGGCCGGCGCTCCAGTGGATGTCCTGGAGCACGCCCTGGGCGTCGTCGGGCGGTCGGATGCCGAAGTCCGCCTCGAAGCGGTCGTTCCATGCGGCCGGGAGGTCGCCCACGTCGAGCTCCCCCTGCACGACCGCCCGTTCGAGATCGAAGCGGAGCATGATGTGCAGGTTGTACGTGACCTCGTCGGCCTCGACGCGGATGCACGAGGGTCGCACGCAGAGCAGCGCCTCGTGCATCGCGTCGGCGTCGGCGTCGGCGAGCGCCGCGGGAAAAGCGGCACGCGCGCGCGGAAAGCACCAGGTCCAGAAGTCGCGCGCGCGGCCGACAAGATTCTCCCAGAGCCGCGACTGCGATTCGTGCACGCCGAGCGACGCCGCCTCGCCGGGCGGCAGCCCATACCAGTCGCGACGCAGTCCCTGCTCGTACAAGCCGTGCCCCGCCTCGTGCATGACCCCGAACAGTGCCGTGGGCAGGAAGCGTTCGTCCCACCGGGTGGTGATCCGGCAGTCGTCGGGACCGGCGGTCGAACAGAACGGATGGTCCGTCGTGTCGAGCCGTCCGCGCTCGAAGTCGAAACCGATGCGCGCCGCGACCTCCTGCACGAAGCGGCGCTGGACCTCGACCGGATAGTCCCGACGAAGCAGCGCGTCGTCGGGACGCTTCCTCGCCTCGACGCAGCGTCGCACCAGCGGCACGACGCCCTCGCGCAGCCTGCCGAAGACCTCGGCGACCGACGCCCAGCGGGCGCCGGGCTCGTAGTCGTCCATCAGCGAGTCGTAGGGATCGAGGTCGGGAAGCTGGCACGCCGCCTGCTCGCGCTTGAGGCTGAAGATGCGTCGCAGCCACGGCTCCAGCATCGACCACGAGGCATCGGCCCGAGCCCGGGCCCACGCCTGCTGCCCCTCGACACAGGTGCGGGCCAGCTCCTCGACCAGCCTGGCGGGGAGCCGGGCCTGCTTGGCGAAATCGTGACGGAGCAGGCGAATCGTCGCCTGCGTCTCGGGCGATCCGGCCCGGGCCAACGGGCCTGCGGCGAGGGCGGCGAGCCGCTCCCCCTGCACCGGGTCGGTGCGCTCGCGGTGGACGAGCGCGGCCAACGCCGCCGCCTGATCCGCGCGATAGCCTCCCGCGGCGACGGGCATCATCGTGCGTTCATCCCAGCCGAGCAGCGCCTCGACCGACGCGAGCAGTGCGGTCCGGCGGGCGTGGTCGCACGCGGCGGCGAAGGATTCCTCGGCGGTGGCGACGGCTGCGGCCATGGATGTCTCCCGGCAGGGTGTGCGGACGGCGGCGAGTATGCTGACCGGGGGTCGACGGCGGCAATGGACCGCGGGGCCTTCGCAGGGAATCTCACATGGTCGATGTGCTCGTCGTCGCCCCGCATCCGGACGACGCCGAGCTTGGCATGGGCGGCACGATCCGGCTGATGCTCGACCGCGGCCTCACCGTCGGCGTGCTCGACCTCACGGACGGCGAGCCGACCCCGTTGGGCTCGCCCGAGATCAGAGCCCGGGAAACCGCCGCTGCGACGCAGGCCCTCGGACTGCCGTGGCGGGAGAACCTCGGGCTGCCCAATCGGCGACTGCGGGCCACGCTCGACGCACGAGCGAGGCTCGCGGCCGTGTTCCGCCGCACGCGGCCACGCTGGCTGTTCGCGCCCCACTGGATCGACGCGCATCCGGACCACGTCGCCGCCACGCGTCTGACGGAGGCGGCCCGCTTCTGGTCGAAACTGACCAGGTGCGACCTGCCCGGCGAGCCGTGGCATCCGGAGCGGATCTACCACTATGCCTGCGTGCATCTGCGGCGGGTGAGCCGGCCCGCGTTCGTCGTGGACGTCTCGGCAACCTGGGAGGCCAAGCGACGCAGCCTCGCCTGCTATGCGAGCCAGTTCCCCCCGTCGGCGCCGTCACCCACCGTGCTCGAGCGTGTCGCGGCGGCCGATGCCTGGTGGGGCGCGACGATCGGCACCTCCCACGGTGAACCGTTCTGGTCGCGGGAGCCGATCGCCCTGCGTGGCTTCGCCGACCTGTTCTGAGTGCGCGGGCCCCCGGGCCGGCGACCCGTGCGAACGTCGGGCGGTTGGCCCGATCACGGCGACCCGGGGGGTGCTCGATCATGGGCTGGCGCGGAACGCCCGCCGATGCCGATACGAAACGGGTGGTGTTCGACGGCGGCAGGGGTACCCGGGGATCACGATGGCCTCTCGCGACATCAACGTCATCGCGCTGGTCAAGGGGGGCGAACGGTACGTCTTCCTGTACGACGACGAGAGCCACGAGGACGCGCTGCGGGCGATCGCCCGGCATGCCGCCAACCCCGAGCTGAACTTCTCGTGGTATGACGCCGCCGTCCTCGGCGACAAGGTGCGGCAGAACAAGCCCAAGCCGCGGCGACTCCGCTTCGGCCCGCGGGCCGACCGTCTCGCCTGACCGGACGCGAGGGCTCGATGAGCACGGCGTCTGGACGGCCGCTGGCATCGAGGGCCGCCACCGGGGCGTCACCCGCGTTCAATGCCGCGGTGGCCCGGTTCCTCCGGTCCCTCGCCGCCGAGCGGGGCTGCTCGCCGTTCACCGTCAAGAGCTACCGCGAGGACCTGCTCCAGCTCGAGGAGTTCCTCTCGTCCGCGGGCTGCCATGGTCCGTCCGACGCCACGAGCGTGATCCTCAGGCGGTTCGCATCCGGCCTCCATGCGGCGGGCTACGCCGCCTCGACGGTGGCCCGCAAGCTGGCGAGCATGCGCAGCTTCTTCGCCTACTGCCAGCGGGAGGGATGGATCACGGTCAATCCGGGCAAGCCGCTCCGCAGCCCGAAGCGGGGACGGACGCTGCCCCGCTTCCTGACCGGCGACGAAATCGCGCGGCTGCTCGCGGCGCCGCGTCCCGGTGCGCCGGGAGGGCTTCGCGACCACGCGATCCTCGAGCTCATGTACTCGGCCGGCGTGCGCGTGCGGGAATTGGTCGATCTCGACGAGTCCGATCTCGACCTCGCCAGCGGCACCGTGCGGGTGCGGGGGAAGGGCCGCCGCGAGCGGCTCGGCATCGTCGGATCGCATGCGCGGAAGGCCCTGCAGGCATGGCTCGCCGCACGCGCTCGCGCGCGGCCCACGACCCGGCCCGCCGTCCGGCCCGCTGCCGGGGCCACGCGGGAATCACGCCGGCCGCTGTTCACCAACAAGCTCGGCGGCCGGCTGTCCGTGCGGGGCGTCGCGCGGCTGCTCGAGAAGCATCTCGCGGCCGCCGGCCTCACCCGCCGTGCCAGCCCCCACACCCTGCGGCACAGCTTCGCGACGCACCTGCTCGACGCGGGCGCCGACATCCGCAGCGTCCAGGAGCTGCTCGGCCACAAGAGCCTCGTGACGACGCAGGTCTATACACACGTCACGACCTCGCGGCTCCTCGAGGCGTTCGAGCGGGCGCATCCGCGGGCGCGATGAACCGGCGACCCGCGCTCACAGCCCGACGCCGAGCCGCGCGGCCTTGATGCGCATGACGTGCTCGAAGGCGGGAAACGGATACTTGCGGCCCCGCTGGATCGACCACGAATAGGTTCCGTCGACCACCTGGCGCGGCAGGCGTCCCTCGATCACGAGGCGGGCCACCGCGTCGCAGAACGCCACGTCGGCGGGCGCCTGCACCCGCAGCCCGACCTTGAGACGCTCCGCGAGATCGGTCACGCCCGAGGATGGCGTCGGCTCGGCGGCCGGAAGCCGCGGGAGGGATGCGAAGCACCAGAGCGCGGCCGCCCACAGCACGCATCGCAGGCCGTGCGCACCGAGAAGCAGGACGCGGCGCGGCGGACCGATCGAGGGCATGGCGGCGGCAGACCCGGGGGATGGCCGGGAGGCTCGCAGGGGACCGGAACGGGGTCAATGCCGGGTTTCCCGCGGGCTCCGCCCCATCCCGCACGGCCCCGCTCGGCCTTCGCGAGACGGCAGGGGCGGTCACGCGGCGAAGTAGTCCGGCTCGTTGCCGGAACGCCACTTGACGTTGCAGCCGAGGCTCGGGACCTGCTCCGCGAGCGGCGGTCGGCCCGCGAGCAACGCGTCGAGCGCGGCACGGAGGTCGTGGCCCGTCACCGGCACGCCGCCGCCCGGTCGGCTGCCGTCGAGCTGCCCGCGATAGACGAGCGCGCGACCGGAGTCGAAGAGGTAGAAGTCCGGCGTGCACGCGGCGCGGTACGCCTTCGCGACGTCCTGCGTCTCGTCGTAGAGATAGGGGAACGGATACCCGCGCGCCTCGGCCTCGTGCACCATCTGCTCCGGGGAATCCGCGGGATGCGTCGAGACGTCGTTGGAGGAGATCGCGACGAAGCCGACGCCCCGCGGCAGGTACTCACGGCCGAGCGCGGCGAGGTGATCCGCGACGTGCTTGACGAACGGGCAGTGGTTGCAGATGAACATCACCACCGTGCCACGCGCGCCGGCGGCGTCGGCGAAGGAGACCGTGCGGCCGTCCACGTTGGGCAGCGCGAAGTCGGGGGCGGGCGTGCCGAGCGGCAGCATCGTGCTCGGGGTGCGGACCATCGTGTCGTCTCCGTGCGGGGAAGGGGCTTCGTCGTCAAAGGGCGAACAGGCGGCGCGCGTTGGCCGTCGTGGCGGCGGCGAACGTGGCGAGCGCCTCGCCCCGGGCCAGGGCGAGACACGCGGCGGTGTGGATGACGTGGGCCGGCTCGTTCCGCCGGCCCCGCAGCGGTTCCGGGGAGAGGAACGGGCTGTCGGTCTCGACGAGCAGCCGGTCGAGCGGCACGGTGCACGCCGTCTCGCGCAGGGTCGCGGACGACCGAAAGGTCACCATCCCCGCGAAGCCGAGATGGCAGCCGAGGTCGATCGCCTCGGCCGCCTCGGCGGCCGTACCCGTGAACGAGTGGAGCACGGCCGCGAACGGGCCACGAGCCCGCGCCTCGCGCAGCAGGTCGAGGACGTCACGGGTGCTGTCGCGCGTGTGGATGACGAGCGGCAGTCCGTGCCGCTGGGCGAGGCGGACGTGCCTGTCGAAAAAATCGCGCTGGACGTCCGCGGGGGCGGTCGTCCGATACCAGTCGAGTCCGGTCTCTCCGACCGCCGCCGCGTGGCCCCGCTCCACGATCGCGACGACGCGATCCCACTCGTCCGCCTCCACGTCCGCGGTGTCGTTCGGGTGGATGCCGGCGGCGGCGACGATGCCCGACTCCCGCGCGGCGAGCGCGGCGGCGGCCTCGCTGTCGGCCGCCCGCGTGCCGACGACCACGATGCCGACGACCCCGGCGGCGCGGGCGCGGGCGAGCACATCCGGCAGGTCGGCCCCGTAGCGCATGGGGCCGAGGTGGCAGTGGCTGGCGACCAGGTCCATGACGTGGCCAGGCCTGCGCCGGCAAGGGGGCGGGCGCCCGGCGGGCGAGCCGTTCGAGCGACTCGCCGTGCCGCCGGGCACTGGCGGCGGCCTCGTCGGCGAGGCTCGAAGCCGCCGCATCACGCTTCGACGCGGCGGCCGCGATGGCCGCGCAGCCCTCCGCCTGACGACGCAGATCCGCGACGAGCCGCGGCAGCAGGTGCCCCAGGTCGACGTCGTGGAGCGCCGTGAACGAGAGCGGGTAGGCGTGGGGCGGCGGGGCGACCTCGCGTTCCTCGAGGATCGCGGCGGAGCGGGCGACGATCGCTCGTTGCTCGTCCACGAGTCGTGAGACGGCGTCCCGGATGTCGTCACCACCGGGGTAGGTCTGCACGCCCGAGTCGACGAGATACATCGGCAGCGACGACTCGAGCGTCATCACCAGCTGGGAGAGGTGGTCGGTGGTGGCCATGGCACTCGCCGGGAAACGGTCGGGGGCGGATCAGGAGACGATGCGTCCTGCCAGACGCGCACAGGCGTAGAGGCCCGACCAGAAGATGCCGAGCGCGGCCACCGGGACGACGAGGCCCGTCACGAGCGCTCCGGAGAGCGAGACGAGCGACAGCGGCTCGGAGGGTCGGTCGTCACCGGGGGGATCGAACGTCATCACCTTGAGCACCTTCAGGTAGTAGAAGAGGCTGATGACCGTGTTGAGCCCGCCCACCACGAGCAGCACGAGCATGAGCGGCTGGGCCGTGCTCAGGCGCACCGCCTCGACCACCGACGAGAACACGAGAAACTTGGCGACGAAGCCGGCGAGCGGCGGGAGGCCGATGAGGCTGACGAGGACCACCGCCATCGCGATGACGATGCCGGGGCTCGAGCGGATCAGGCCCGCATAGGACGCGATTTCCTCGCTCCGCAGCCGGTTCCGCAGCAGGGCGACGATCGCAAACGCGCCGAGGTTCATGAAGAGGTACGTGCCGAGGTAGAAGGCGAGGGCCGCGACCGCCCGCTGCGCCGCTTCGGGGCGCGTGCCGAGCAGGGCCGCGACCGCCGCCGCACCGATCATGAGGTAGCCCGCGTGGGCGATCGTCGAGTAGGCCAACAGCCGCTTCATGTTGGTCTGCCCATACGCCGCGAGGTTGCCGAGCGTGCAGGTGACGGCGGCGAGCACGGCGATCACGAAGACCATGAACTGCCTGGTCGCGGCGAGTCCCGCCGCCGCGACGGGGCCGCCCGCGGCCTCGGCCACCGGTTCCCCGATCCCCGACACGATCCGCACGAGCAGGGCGACCGCCGCCGCCTTGCTGGCGACCGACAGAAACGCCCCCACCTCCGCGGCCGCGCCCTCGAAGACGTCCGGGCACCAGAAGTGGAACGGCACCGCCGAGAGCTTGAACGAGAGCCCGACGGCGATCATGAGCCCGCCCAGCGCGAGCACGAGCGTGCGTCCGCCCCCCTCGCCGACGATCGCGGGCAGCTCCACCGCCATCGTCGGCAGATGGCACGTGCCGAGCACGCCCGCGACGAGACTGATGCCGTAGAGCATGATTCCCGCGGCACCCGCACCATACACGGCGTACTTCAGGCCCGCCTCCGAAGCGGCCTTCCGCCCCTTGAGCACCGCGGAGAGCGCGTAGGACGGCACGCTCGCCATCTCCACCGCGAGGAAGACGGTGAGCAGGTGGTTCGCCGACGCCATCAGGCACATGCCCAGCGCCCCACCGAGCACCATCGCGTAGAAATCGGCGCCGTCCTCACGATCCGGAATCCCCGAGGCGAGCGTGAAGGGCACGTAGAGCGCGAGGAAGCCGGCGAGCAGCAGCCTCACGTAGGCCGTCAGCGGATCGAAGAGCAGCAGGCCGCCGAACAGCTCCTGGCGAATCGGCGTCACGACCCCGTCGGCGGGAGTTCCCCACGGCGCGCCGGGCAGACCACGCAGATCGTTCCACGCGAACCAGGTCGCGAACGCGATGCCACCGAGCGCGACGAACGCCGAGTCGAGATGTCTGGCGAGGGGCAGCATCCGGCACACGAGCAGGAGGACGATCGTCGCCGCCAGGGCGAGTTCCGTGCGGAACAGCGGCAGCGACACGGTCATCGTGTCGGTCAGCGTGCTCGTGAGTATCGATCCGAGGTCCATGGGGTGCTCGCGGGTACGATGGGCGACTCAGTTGACCGGGCCGCCACCGGCCGGCGGAACGGCGGGTCCACGCGTCGCCGCGGAGACCAGGTCCGGGGCCGGCTGCTCGGATGTGGCCTGCGCCGACTCGCGGGGGGGCAGCGGCCGGGACGAGCGGGCGGTCCCGAGGGCCGGCTGCGTCGGCGGCGCCTCCGGCCTCACCTCGCGGGTCCATGCCGCGAGCGTTTCGACCTGATGGTTCACGGTCGGGCTGACATACGCGAAGAGCGTCTGCGGCGCGACGCCGAACAGGATCGCGAGGAACACGAGCGGCGCCGCGATCGCGAGCTCGCGCCGCGTCATCGGCACGAGATCCTCGCCATGGGGCCCCGTGTACTCGGCACCGAGGTAGACCCGCTGGATCGCCCAGAGGATGTAGGCCGCCGTCAGGATGACGGTGAACGCCGAGACCACGGCGAAGACCCGGCTGTAGTTCCAGGCGGAGAGCGTCACGAGCACCTCGCCGATGAAGCCGCAGAGGCCGGGCAGGCCGAGGCCGGCGAAGAAGATCGCGACCGCGAGGCCGGCGTAGACGGGCATGCGATTGAAGATGCCGCCGAACCGGTTCAGGTCGCGGTGGTGCACGCGGTCGTAGAGGACGCCCACCATGAAGAACATGCCGGCCGACGAGATGCCGTGGGCCAGCATCTGGAACATCGCTCCGTTGACCCCCTGCGCCCACGCGTCCCAGCGGAACTCGTTGCCGGCGACCGCGCTCCACACGCCGAGGCCGAGCATCACGTATCCCATGTGGCTCACGGAGCTGTAGGCGACCATCCGCTTGAAGTCGGTCTGCGCCAGCGCGGCGAACGCGCCGTAGACCATCGACACGACGCCGAGGCCACAGACGAGCCAGGCGAGCGTGAGGCCGCCGCCCGGGCAGATGGGGTAGCAGATGCGCAGGATGCCGTAGCCGCCGAGCTTGAGGAGCACGCCCGCGAGGATCATCGAGATCGGCGTCGGCGCCTCCACGTGCGCGTCGGGCAGCCAGGTGTGCACCGGCACCACGGGCACCTTGATCACGAATCCGATGAGCAGCAGGAGGAACGCCCACGTCTCGAGGCTCATGCCCCAAACCTCGAGCGCGGCGAACGGGGAGTTCGGCAGCTGGCCGAGGGCCGCGAGCGCGAGGAGGTTGAAGGTGTGCACCGGCTCCGTGCCGCTCGCAATCTCGGCGGCGGCCGCCGCGTCCGGCACGACCCGGGCGGCCACGAGCTGCTCGGGCGAAAGCATCC
>CAIWZS010000477.1 GCA_903917235.1 uncultured Planctomycetaceae bacterium
GCGTGTCGATCTGGCTCTCCACCATCTGCGACTCCTCGAGCGCGACGTCGGTGGCGGTCGAGGACACCTCCATGAGCCGCAGATGGCCGGTGCCGAGGACGGCCTCGTTGATCCGGAGCACCGGGTTGTGACGCGGCGGGAGGAGATCGCCGGCGATGTGCTCGGCGACGAGCCGGTCATAGGGGACGTCGGCCTGGAACGCGCGGATCACATAGTCGCGATACCGCCAGGCCTCCGGAATCGGGTAGTCCCGCACGTAGCCGCCGGTCTCGCCGAACCTGACGAGGTCGAGCCAGTAGCCGGCCCAGTGCTCGCCGAAGGCGGGACTCGCCAGGAGCCGATCGACGAGTCGTTCGACCGCGTCGGCCGACGTGTCGGCCAGGAACTCGTCCGCGTCGGCCACCGTGGGCGGCAGGCCGGTGAGGGCGAGCGTGAGCCGACGGAGGAGCGTGACCGGCTCGGCTGGAGGAGCCGGCTCGAGCCCGGACTCGCTGAGGGCCGCGAGCAGGAAGCGGTCGATCTCGGTCCTCGACCACCGCGCATGATCGACGTCCGGCGGCCGCACGGGCCGCACCGGCTGCCATGCCCAGTGGTCGCGCCGCGCGGCGAGCTTGGCGGACCATGACGCTTCCGCTGCGACCGCGGGAGCGGGTGGCTCGTCGGGGAGGCCCGGCAGTCCGAGCGCGATCCAGCGCGCGAGGTCGGCGACCGCGCCCGCGGAGAGTCGCTCGCCGCCCTGCGGCATCTCGCGACCGGGCACCGCGTGTCGCACAAGCTGCAGCAAGAGGCTGCGATCCGGTGCCGCACGGTCCACGACCGGCCCGCTCTCGCCCCCCGCGTCGAAGCCCCGCCGGGAGTCGAGTCGCAGCCCCCCCTCGGCCACGTCACCCGCATGGCACTCGAAGCACCGCTCCACGAGGAGCGGCCGGATGCGGGCCTCGAAGAAATCGTCCGCCCGACAGGGAATGACGACGGTCGCCACGACCAGGCAGAAGACGCGAGCGGTCAGGCGGAGCGTGCCCGTGTCCTGAGTGCGTCGCATCGGCATGGCCTCACGGGCGTGACCTCGACGGTCGTTCTATATAGTTACCAGGCTGTCTACAGATACGCAATTCGCGTGTGCCCGTTCCCTCAGCCTCGCGTCCGGGCCGCGCGGGGTCTGTCGCCCCCTCCGACGACGCCCCCGAGCGCAGCCGATGCCCGCGCTCCGCGGTAGTCTGATGCCCCCACAAGCCCCGAATCGTCACCCCCGACACCGCCTGCAACCCGGTGCACAGCCCTGCCGGTCCCCATGAAAATCATCCGCTTCCTCTCCGCCGGCCGCGAACACCTCGGCCGCCTCCACGACGACGGCCACGCGACGCTGCTCGAGGGGGACCTGTTCGGGACGCTCCGCGACACCGGCACCCGCGCCGCCGTCGACAAGCTCCTCGCGCCGCTCGAACCGCGGGACATCCTCTGCATCGGACTCAACTACAAGCAGCACGCCGCCGAGAGCGGGTCGGCGCCCCCGGCCCACCCGGTGCTCTTCCTGAAGAACTCCGGCGCGCTCCAGCATCCCGGCGACCCGATCGTGCTGCCGCGCAAACTTCGGAGCGATCGCGTCGATTACGAGTGCGAACTGGCGGTCGTGATCGGACGGCGCTGCCACAACGTCGGCCGCCACGAGGCACTGGCCCACGTGCTCGGCTACACCTGCGCCAACGACGTGTCGGCCCGCGACTGGCAGCGCGATGGCGGCGGGGGGCAGTGGTGCCGCGGCAAGACCTTCGCGACATTCTGCCCCCTCGGCCCCGCCATCGTGACGACCGACGAGATCACGAACCCGAACCGGCTCGCGATCCGCACGGTGCTCAACGGCGAAACCATGCAGGACTGGAACACCGGGGACATGATCTTCGACGTGCCGGCACTCATCGAGTTCCTCTCGGCGAGCATGATCCTCAACCCGGGCACGGTGATCCTCACCGGAACCCCGCACGGTGTCGGCTTCGCCCGCACGCCGCCGGTATTTCTCCAGCCCGGCGACAGCGTGACGGTGGAGATCGAGGGGATCGGACAGCTCACCAATCCCGTGGTGGAGGAGCGCTAGGACCGACGCGCGGGACGCCGCCGCGACGCCGGGATCGGCGTCGGCGGTTCGCGCCCGCTCGGCAGGCGGCGGCTCAACGATGACGACCGCATCGTCAGCCGCGCGATCGAGCGACCCCGCGCAGCCGCGGTCCGTCCGCATCGCCGCCGGCGCGACCGAGGCGGTGTTCGAGTGGAGGGAGGACCGGTTTCGCCACCGCGTGAAGACGGTGTCCTCGGAGGGGATGCCGCTGGTGTTCGAGTCGATCGAAGGCGTGGAGGACGCCGGAGGACATCCCGACCCGCGGTGGCCCGCGTCGCCGGTCATCGCAGCCCTTGCGGAAGGCGACCCGGGCGGCGGCGCGATGGTCGGAATCGGTTCGGCCGGACGCAGCCACTTCTCACTCGCGGTGACGCCGCATGCCACCCTGCGCGACACGCTGGTCTTCGAGGTTGCATGCCGCGTGCGCGACGCCCCCGAACGGCTCGGCTCGGCCTACCGCCGGACCGCGCCCGAGGGCGACGTCGTCATGCTCGGCCCGGAGCGCGAGTCGGGAGATTCCGGCCTCCCCAGGACGATCCGCTGGACGTACTCGATCGGTCCGGCCGGCATCGCGCCGGCGTAAGCCCCGACGACGTGGACGGCGGCTCCTTGCGATGTGCCCGCCGATCGATCACATTCTGGGGGGCTGCAGCGCCGAGCCACAGGCGTCCGCTCAGCGAGGCCGGCAGGCCGCGCCCGTCTCCAGACCAGGTCGAACCGATGCCGACCATCTTCGACACGATCGATCGCCTCAAGGCCGAGTGGACCGACAAGTATGTCGTCGTCGACTCCGCCGTCCCGGAACTGGCCCGCTTCGCCGCCACCACCGGGGTCGTGAAGACGGTCAACATGAACGGCCGCTGCCTGGTCGAGTTCGACCAGTTCAACAACATCGGCTGGTACGACATCGATCCGTCGGCGCTGCGAATCGTGACGGAGCCGCTGCCCAAGCCGGCTCCGAAGCCGGCTGCCAAGCCCGCCGCCAAGGATGCGTCGGCCAAATCCGCGGCGAAGCCCGCAGCCAAGCCTGCGACGAAACAGGCGGCGGCCAAGCCCGCCGCCAATCCGGCCGCCGCACCCGCGACAAAGCCGGCCGGTGGTGCGTCACGCCCCTCCACGGCCGACATCCTCGCCATGGCGCGTGGCGCGAAGGCCGCCGCGGCGAAGCCCGCGGCACCGCCGGCTGTCGAAGAGGAAGCCCCTCGCGAGACCGCGGCCGAGACCGCGGCCGAACCACCTGCGGATCCCACGCCCGAGACCAAAGTCCCCGCGGCGACCCCGAAGGCTTCCGGCCCCCTGCCCACGACGACCGCCGAAAAGATCGCGTGGTGTCGTACGCACGACGCGAAAGGCTGATGCGACGGCTCGATCCGAGGGGGAATGCCGCCGCACGCGGTCGTGACGACCCGGACCGCAACGACTGGCGCGATCGCGCAAGGAGGCGAGCGATGGAGTGCGTGAAGAACGGGACGCGGCACGTGGCCGGCA
>CAIWZS010000478.1 GCA_903917235.1 uncultured Planctomycetaceae bacterium
GCATGGTTTCCGACGAGGCCGCCGCGGGCGCAAACGAGCCGGAGGACGGCACGACACGGGCCGCCCCCGTGCGGCTGCCCGATCCCGCGACGTCGAGTCCCACGAGCCTGCTGCCGCCGTTGCCCGAGGCGTCGAGCAGCCTCGGCGCGGTGGCAAGTGACGGCTTTCTCTACGTCTATGGCGGCCACATCGCACCGGTGCACACCTACTCCACCGCGGCCGTCAGCGGGCGGTTCCATCGTCTGGCCCTTCCGGCGGCGGCCGCTGCCGGCGGATCGGGACTCGGCGGCGGGATGCAGGCCGCCTGGGAGGAGCTCGCCGCCGGCCCGCGGCTGCAGGGCATGAACCTCGCGGCCCACGCCGGGAGGATCTACCGCGTGGGCGGCATGGATCCGCGCAACGCCCCGGGCGACGAGGCCGACAACCACTCGATCGCGGCCGCGGCCTGCTTCGATCCCGCCGAGGGCCAGTGGATCGACCTGCCGCCGCTGCCCGAGCCGCGGTCGTCGCACGACCTCGTGGTGCTCGGCGACACGCTCTACGCGGTCGGCGGCTGGAACATGCTCGGAGCCGATGGCGGCGAGGAGTGGTGCGAGACGATGGCGGCGCTCGACCTCACCGCCGCGACGCCCGAGTGGCGATCGATCCCCCAGCCCTTCACGCGGCGGGCCCTCATCGCGACGTCGTTCCAGGATCGCCTCTGGGTGATCGGCGGCTTCACCGACGTCGAGGAGGTGAGCACACAGGTCGACGTGTTCGATCCAGAGGCCGGCACCTGGAGCCGCGGACCCGACCTGCCCGCGGGGGGCGTCAACGGGTTCGCGCCGGCGGCCTGCGTGGCCGACGGCCGGCTGCTCGTGAGCGTCGCCGACGGCAGCCTGCTCGCGCTCGACGACGAGGCCCGCGCCTGGCGGACGGTCGCCCGCACGACCCCGCGGATCGTGCACCGGATGGTGCCGGCCGAAGCGGGCGTGATCCTCGTGGGCGGCGCGGCCGGCAAGGACAACCTCGACCGCGTCGAGTGGGTCGCCCTGCCGTAGCGGACGGCAAAGGCCGACCGCTGCCCCGCGCGTCAGCGGACCGCGGCCGGTGCCGACTCCAGCCGCAGGCCGATGTCGTCGTTGCCCTCGACCGCGTCCGCCCCGGCGGGCACCGGGCCTCCATCATCCTCGCCGTCGGGTCCCACCGACCACACCACGAGCGCGCCGTCGGCCGACCGTGACCGCAGCGGCTGGCGGTCGGTGAGCGTCGTGCCCGTGTAGGGATCGGCGGGCACGACGGGTAGCCACTCCCGGTCGATCGCGTCGAGCGACTCCGGCATCGTGCCGCCGGAGAGCCGCTGCCGTGTCGCGGCCACGAGCGCGGTGGCCGCCGCGTGTCGGGCTTCGGCCTTGAAGGCCTGCAACCGCACCTGACCGAGGGCTGGCATGATCAGCGCGGACAAGAGGCCCGGTCGCCGCCGCGCGGTGTCCTCCTCGTCGGCGGTGTTCTCCTGGCGGACGGCCGCGAAGGGTCGCGACTGGGCGACCGACTGCTGCTGGCGGTGCATGAACCGGCGGTAGCCGTCGATGTCGGCCGGCAGCAGGAAGACGCGGTAGAGAAACTCGCCCGGCCGTCCGACGAACCGGCTGCGCTGGCCTGGTTCGGCAGGGATCACCTGCTGCAGGCTGGTCAACCCGAGGCGGGCGTCGGCCACGTCGGCGAACGTCGCCAGACCGAAGGCCTCCTCGCCGAACATGCTGCGGACGAGCGTCGGTGGCGATCCGACGGGGTCCGCGGCCAGGAGCGCCGCGGCATGGCCGGGCGTGCAGGCGGGCAGCACGCGCGCGAGCGTGTCCAGACCGACACCGTCGATCGCAAGGCCGACCAGTCCGGAGATCAGGAGCGGTTCGCTGGCGGCATGATGCCCCATCCGGGCGATCCGCGCGACATCCTGCAGGGCCGCCGGGACGTCGCCGTCGGCCGCCGCGCACACCGAGGCAATCGCGAGCAGCCGCGCCGCGTTTCGCATCGCCTGAATCTCCGGCAGAATCATGTCGAACGACGGCCGCGTCCAGTCGCGATCGAAGCGGCAGGTGTCGCGGTCGGCCGCCGCGCGGAGCAGGTCGAGCGTGGCGGCATGGCGTTGCAGGAGATCATGTGTCGCCTCGGCGGTCACGTCGGCCGCCGGGCCCCGCGGGAGTGGTCCTGTGGATGCCTGCGCCGCGGCATCCATGTCGAGCCGCGCGAAGGCCTCGCGGTAGAGCGGCGCCGCATTCTCCGCGTCGGGCACCGCCGGCGGGAGGTGCGCCTGGATGAGCGACGCCGCCTCCAGCCGCATATAGGGCGCCTGGGCCGCCATCGCATTGTCGAGGATGAGCAGGATCCCGAACGCCACCATCTTGGCGATCACGAAGAGCCCCGCGAGACCGATGACCGGCCATGCCGCGGCGGCCGGCTCGCCATCCGGGCGGCGCGACATCCCAGCCGCTGCGATCCAGATGCCGCCGACGAGCGCAGCGACGGCGCATGACACCGTCGGACCGAACCAGTTCGTCTCGATTGCCAGCCGGAACGCGAGCAGCCACGTCGCGATCACCCACGGACTCAGCGCAGCGATCGGGACGACCACCGCCACGCCAAGCAAGAGCCGCCGCAGCCAGGCCCGCCGGGCCCGAGCCGCTCCCGCCGTGAACGCCGCCGACCAGAGCAGGCAGGCCGCCACCACGGCCAGAAAGAACAGCGCGTACCCCATCAGAGTTCCCTCACGAGTGTGTGTCGCATCCGCAACCACCGTTCAGCCGCCTGGCCCGGTGATGGGGAGGTCCGATCGACCGCTGTCGGGTGCGTCCGGTGCCGCCGCTCGCCGTTTGCGGCCTCCGGACCGACCGCCGCCAGCGCATCCGGCGGAAGTTCCACGCCGACCATCCGGGCATGGGCAATGAGCGACGGCCGTGGTGATCGGAACCACGCGCTGCCGCCCGCGACCGCCGCAAGGCTCAGCCACCAGGGTCCGACCAGCAGGGGCGCGATGGCCGCCGCCATGCCCGCGAGGGCGAGCACGCCGCCACCACCGAGACGGTGGCGGCCGACAGCCTCGGCAAGCGGGCGTGACTCGAGCACTTGGCGCACCGCGGCAAGCACCCGCGACCGATGCCCCGCTGACGGTGCGAGCGCCGGCCGCGACCCGAGGCGTCGTTCGATCGCGCGTTCGCGCATGCCATCGCGAAGCGTCATCGCTCCTCCTTTCGTGAGAGCGTCTGACGGAGCTTGGTCAGCGCGTAGCGGTAGCGGCTGGCGGCGGTGTCGAGGCTCGTGCCCATGACCCGGCCGATCTCCGCGAAGGTGAGGCCGCCGTCGATCTTCAGAGCCACGACCTCGCGCTGCTCGGGCGGCAGGTCCGCCACGGCCGCCGCCAGTTCGTCGTCGGGCAGCGCGGAGGCGGCCGCGTGGTCCGGGCGGCCGCGGTCATGCACCACCTCGACGAGCACCCGGCGGCCGGTGACGGCCCGGCGGTGGCGGCGGCCGACGGCATGCCTGAGCATCGTGAACACGTAGGCCTCCAGGTCGGCGACGGCGGCGAGCCGGTGCCGCCCCCGGGCGAGGTCGACGAACAGGTCGTGCACGACATCCTCCGCGTCCGGGGCCGAGCCGATCATGGTGCGGGCCGCTCCCAGGAGCCTCGCCGCCAGACGGTCGTAGAGCGCGGCGAACGCCTCGGCGTCGCCGTCCGCCAGCGACTCTGCAAGCGTGGGTGGCACCTGTCGCACTCCCGGCCTTCTTCCACAAGGAGCCACCGGCCGACCGGTTTTGTCTCGCACCCCGGGGGCCGCCCCCCGCGCGCGTGCCCGGCGGCTCATATCGCCGCGACCGACCCCATGCCCTATTCTGTCGTGTCCGCGTGTCGTCCGCGGTTTCCCGCCGCCTGGCGGAATCTCCCACCTTCCCCCGATCCAGCGTCATGGCCGACTCCTCCACCCCCGGCGTCGATCCCGCCGCCGACCCGAAACCATCCGCCGTGGAAGTGGCCAAGATCGCCAGCCACTACCTCCGCGGCGACATCCCGCAGGAGCTCGCCGACGGCACGCCCGGATTCGGCAAGGCCTCGATCCAGCTTCTCAAGAACCACGGCACCTACCAGCAGGATGACCGCGAGGCCCGCACGAAGTCGGCCGACGGCAAAAAGAGCGCGCGCCAGATCTCGTTCATGGTCCGCACGCGGATTCCGGGCGGCAAGCTCACGGCCGGGCAGATGCTCGCCGAGATCGACCTCGGCGACGAGTGCGGCAACGGCACCGTGCGACTCACGACCCGCCAGGGCGTCCAGCACCACGGCATCGTGAAGGGGGACCTCCAGGCCACGATCCGACGGATCAACGAGATCCAGCTCTCCACGCTCGCCGCGTGCGGCGATGTCGAGCGCAACGTGATGTGCTGCCCCGCACCCATCCATGACAGTCCCGTGCGCGGCGAGATGATGGCGATGGCCGAGAGGCTCGCCATGCACCTCGCGCCGCGCACGCGCGCGTATCACGAGATCTGGCTCACCGACGACGCGACGGGTGAAAAGACGCTCGCGGGAGGCGGGCCCGACGGACACGAGGTGGAGCCCATCTACGGCCCCACGTATCTGCCGCGCAAGTTCAAGACGGCCTTCGGCCTGCCCGAGGACAACTGCGTCGACATCTACGCCAACGACCTCGGCTTCCTCGCGGTGCACGACGGAGCGACCATCCGGGGCTACAACGTTCTCGCCGGCGGCGGGATGGGCGTGACGCCGAGCGCCGCCAAGACGTTTCCGGCGCTGGCGAAGCGACTCGGCTTCGTGCCGCCGGAGGATGTCCTCGACGTCGCCGTGGCGATCGTGAAGGTGCAGCGGGACTTCGGCAACCGCTCCGACCGCAAGGTCGCCCGCCTCAAGTACACGATCCACAATCTCGGCCTCGAGACCTTCCGCGCGAAGGTGGAGGAGTACTTCGGCAAGCCGCTGGCTCCCTGCCATCCGGCCGACGTGCATGGATTCGACGATCACATCGGCTGGTTCCCGCAGGGTGACGGCCGGTTCTTCTACGGCCTCAACGTCGAGAACGGCCGCATCCACGACACCGGTGACTTCCGGCTGAAGACGGCCCTGCGGCGGATCCTCACCGACATCCGCCCGGGCGTGCGGATCACGGCGCACCAGAGCCTGCTCTTCACCGACCTGCACGCCGCCGATCGCGTGAGGATCGCCGAGATCCTCCACGCCCATGGCGTCAAGACGTCGGAGGAGATCTCGACCCTGCGTCGCTGGAGCATGGCATGCGTGGCGCTGCCCACCTGCGGGCTGGCCGTGGCCGAAAGCGAGCGGGTGCTCCCCGGGCTCATCGACAGCCTCGAGCCGGAGGTCGCGAAGCTCGGTCTCTCGGGCGACGCCTTCACGCTACGGATGACCGGCTGCCCGAACGCCTGCGCCCGACCCTACAACTGCGACATCGGCATCGTGGGGCGCACCGCCGGGAAGTACACGATGTTTCTCGGGGGACGGCTTCTCGGAGACCGGCTCAACACCGAGTACAAGGACCTCGTGCCCTTCGAGCATCTCTGCGCGGAGGTCACGGCAGTGCTCGCCTGCTACAAGGCGGAGCGCCAGTCCGGTGAAACCCTCGGCGATTTCTGCCACCGCAAGGGTGTCGATGGCGTGCGAGCCTGGTCGGATGCCTGGCTGGCGGGTGGCCGCGGACACCGGGCGTGAGTCCGCGCGGCCCCGCCATCACGCCGACGCCGCCGAGGCCAGAAAGGCGTCGATCTCGGCCCGTCGCGGCGCGGAATCCTGGGCCCCGGGACGCGTGACCGCGATCGCGGCGGCGGCGTTGGCGAACGTGGCCGCCGCGACGAGATCGCGACCCTCGGCGAGCGCGACGGCGAGGCAGCCGTTGAACACATCCCCGGCGGCGACGGTATCGACCGCGTGCACGGCATGTCCGGGCAGCCGCCGCGCCAGGCCATCCGCAGCCACGAGACAGCCCCGCGGGCCGAGCGTCAGCACGGCGGCGGCGACCCCCTGGGCGCGCAGGCGCGTGGCCGCCGCGACGGCCGTCACCTCGTCGTCGATCGACATGCCGGTGAGCAGGCGTGCTTCGGTCTCATTCGGAGTGATCACCGCGACGCGCTCGAGCATGGCGGCCTCGAGCGGGCGAGCAGGCGCCGGATTGAGCACCACACGGCGGCCGAGTTCCGCGGCCACGGTGAGGACGTGACGGACCGTCGCGAGCGGCACCTCCAACTGCACGAGCACGATGTCGGCCGCGGCGATCGCGTCTCGCGCGGCATCGACGTGGGCCGGCAGGAGGCGCTCGTTCGCGCCCCCCGCCACGGCGATCGCGTTCTCCCCAGCGGCGTCCACCATGATGAGCGCGACACCCGACGGACAGCCCGGTGCGCGGGCGACGTGCGCGGTGTCGATCCCCTCCGCGCGGCAGGCCGCGAGCGACGCGTCGCCGAGCGCGTCGTCACCGAGGCATGCGACGAACCCGACCGTCCCTCCGGCACGGGCTGCAGCCACCGCCTGATTGGCCCCCTTGCCGCCGCCGACCCTCGTGAACGTGCCGCCGAGCACCGTCTCGCCGGCGCGTGGCAGCGCGGGCACCCGGACGACGAGGTCCGTGTTCGCGCTCCCGACGACGACGATGCGACTGGACATGGCGTTGATCCCGTTATAGACCAGCGACAAGGGATGACGGTTCCTTCCGAGAACGTCGTGGGTGAGAGGATCCAGGAGGGGCTGCCCGTGCCCCGGGAGCCGGCGTGGCTGACAAGCGCAGGCAGGGATGCCGAAGCGCAGGCAGCCTCGAGAGAGCGGAGGCCAGGAAGGCCGCAGCGATCGTCC
>CAIWZS010000479.1 GCA_903917235.1 uncultured Planctomycetaceae bacterium
CACCTGGCCGCGTGGCGGGTCGGCGCCGGCGAGTTCGAGGAGCGTGGGATAGAGGTCGACGGTCGCCACGGGCAGATCGGTCGCGACGCCCTTTCGGGCAATCCGCGGCCAGGCGACGACCAGCGGCACCCGGATGCCCCCCTCGTAGAGTTCGCCCTTCGCCCCGCGGAGCGGCGCCGTGTACTCGCGAGTCCCCCCGTTGTCGCTCGTGAAGATGATCACGGTGTCGTCGCGCATGCCGAGCCGCTCGAGCGCGGCGGTGATCCGGCCCACGTTCGCATCCACCGCCTCGACCGTGGCGGCCGACGCAGGATCTCCATCATGGCCCGCAGTTCGCTTTTGCTCGTACTTCGCAAGCAGGTCGCGCTTCGGCTCCAGCGGCGCGTGGACGGCATGATCGGCGAGGTAGACGAAGAACGGCCGGTCCTCATGGCCCTCGATGAACTCGAGAACCGCGTCGGTGAGCCGGTCGCTGAGGTAGCCGCCGTCATCGGCGAAGTAGGCGTCCTTCGAGAAGCCCAGCGTCTCGGGGAAGACGACCGTGTCGAAGCCCTGGCCGCCGGGCGTGCAGGGGCCGGAGCGACCCCGGCCCAGGTTCCACATGCCGAAAAAGCCCGTCGCGTAGCCGCGGGACGCGAGCGCCTCGGGAAGCGTCACCACCTCCGTGGCGAGTTCCGAGCGGCTCTCGGCGGCGAGGAGCTTGTGCCACGGGGAGCCGGGTGGTTGGCGGGGATCGACGACCGTGTAGATGCCGTGCCGCGGCGTGTACTGCCCCGACATGAGGCAGGCCCGCGTCGGGGCGCAGTTCGGCGCGCTGGCGTAGGCCTGCGTGAACATGATGCCGTCGCGCGCGAGCCGGTCGAGATGGGGCGTCTCCACGAACGTGTTGCCCGCGAAGCCCACGTCGCGCCAGCCCATGTCGTCCATGAGGATGACGATCACGTTCGGCGGTCGTCCGGCCGCCGCCGTCCGTTCGGCGGATACGGTTCGTCCGGCCGTCGCCGCGGCAAGCGCGCAGACCATGGCCGGGAGGATGCTCCACCGCGGCGAGATCATGGTCGCGCTCCGCGCTCGAAGGAAAAGGTGAGCGTTCCCTCCGCGAGGGCGAGGCCGTCGATCGCCTCGAGGAGGGCCTCGCGGGTGGCCTCTCCGGCGGCCACCTGCGGCCGTCCCGAGAGGGCGTAGACCGTCACGTGATAGTCCTTCACGCCGGGACCCTTCGAGCACATCGGGTCGTATTCGGCACGCCGCTTGCCGTTGAGCCCCGTCCGGCCGACGGACCGTGCGCCCTCGGGAATCTGCGTGACATCCGCTGGGATGTCATAGACGACCCAGTAGGACTTCACGCCGTCGGGGCTCCGATGCCAGAGCGTCAGCGCGTAGGACTGCGTGCCGGTCGGACCGGGTTGCCAGGCGACCGGGGGCGAAATCCCCTCTCCGTCGCAGGAGTACTTCGCGGGCAACGCCCCTCCCGGGGCGAACGCCGGACTCGACACGGCGATCGATCCCGACGCGAGCCGCGCGGACTCCGCGTTGGCATCCGGACCGTTCCGCTCCATGGAGGCGCGATCGCCCTGTCGCGGCTGTCCCGGACCTGGACGGGGTCCTCCCGGTCCGGGCCCCGGGCCGGGACGTGGCGGTCCGCGCTCCGGCCGTGGTGCACCACCGCCCGGTCCCCCACCGCCGCGCGGCCGTGACGCGTACGACTCGGTGGTCCGTCGCCCTGACGGATCGATGAACGTGAACTGGGCGGAGCCGTCGCCCGCCACGGTGTATTCGACCGAGCCCTTCCGACCGCTGACCTCGTAGACGAGTTTCCGCGTGTCCGGCGCAGTCGCCTCGAATCCGACGATCGTGGCGCCCCGGAGCGGCGGGAGGGCGGGGCGGACGGGCTGCGCCCGCGGCTGGGGATCGACCTGTCCCTCGCGCTCGGTCACCTCACCGTGGAACGCTCCGATCAGGTAGGGATACTTCTCGAGCGCGTGGTAGTGGTAGCCGCCGGTGCCGTCCTCGTGTCCGCCGCATGCGTCGAGCGGCTTCATCGGCGAGCCGTCCGGCTCGGTCGAGCCGTACACCGGGTAGCCGTCGAGCGCGTAGGCGATCGGCATGCCCTTGCCCACGATCTTTTCGAGGTGGAGCGGGGCGACGTGGTAGTGGTAGTCGTCGGCGCGGCCGCAGTGGCCGCCATAGTCGTCGAGTTCGCCGATCGCCAGTGCGTCCTCGCCGCGGTTGTTGAGCGGATTGAAGATCGGAATCCCGTTGACGGCCAACGCGATCGCCCCTCGCAGAAAACGGTTCTTCGTGGAGGCGGGCTCCTTCGCGGGCACAGGCCGGAGCGGAATCCTCCACGCGTTGTCGCCGGTGTACTTCTGTGGCAGCGGCACCTGCTGCTGCCAGGTGCGAATGCCCACCATCAGCGGATGATCCGGCATACCGTCCGACTCGACGAGGAACCAGCGGTCGTCCCGCCGGGTGGAGATTCGCCCGAGCTTCTCGTGGGCCGCGAAGGCGTCGGCGATGTCGACTCCCGCCGTCGGCCGCCGCGCCGCGGTCAGGATGAACGGGGCGTCGGCCGATGCGCGGCCGGCCCGGTCGGGATCGGCCGGGGACGCATCCGCGCGCCGGCCCGCTTCGTCGCCTGGGTGGCGGTGCCAGGGATGGGCGGCGGCGGGCTGTGCGACGAGCGTCGTGGCGACGATCGCGACGGCCACGACCATCCGGAGCGAACGGGCGCGAATCATCCGGGCCTCCCCTTCGGTTTCATGCTTCCCTTCTTCCCCCCGCCGCCGCGTTTGTCGCCGGCCGGCGCGGCGGGGTCGAACTGCGGGTTCGGCGTCGGCAGCTGGGCCCGCACGGCGGCGAGGTGCGTTTCGAGCCTCGCCCGCAGCCGCGCGGCGTCGGCCGGACGCGAAGCGGCGAGGTCGTCGCGTTCCCCCGGGTCGGCATCGAGATCGAAAAGGCGGACGCTGTCGTCCTCGTACATCTTGATGAGCTTGAGATCCCCGAGACGGATCGCCGAGTGCGGCGTGCCGCCCGACTGGTAGTGGGGGAAGTGGAAGACGAGCTCCTCGCGCGGCCGGGTCACGCCGCCCCGCCCGCCGGCCGTCACGACCGCGGCGAGACTGCCCCCCTCGAGCGAGTCGGGCAGCCTCGCGGCCGGCACGCCGGCCCACTCGCAGAACGTGGGAAACAGGTCGTACCCGACGATCGGCACGTGGCACCACGAGTTCGCCGCCACGCCCGGCCCGCGCACGATGAAGGGAACGCGGATGCCCCCCTCCCACACGGAGCCCTTGCCGCCGCTGAGTCCGCCCTGCCGGCCGCGGTCCCGTCCGCCGCCTCCCCCCGCGCCGTTGTCCGACGTGTAGATCACGAAGGTGGTGTCGGCGAGGCCGTGCCGCTCGACCGCGTCGAGCACCATGCCGACGCCCGTGTCGAGGTCCTCGGTGATCGCGGCCACCGCCACCCGCCTGTCGTCCGCGCCGCCGAGCCGCTCCTCGACCCTCGCCCGCGTCGCGGCGAGGGCGTTCTCCGCGGCATGCAGCGCGTTCCAGGAGAGCTGGATGAAGAAGGGCCTGCCCGCGCGGGCGTTCCTGGCCATGAAGGCGTCGGCCCGCGCGGCCATCCCGAAGATGTCGACCGGATTGGGGTCGGTGAATCGGGAGGCCTGCTCGTTGCCCGTGTCGCCGTCGCTCTCGTCGTAGCCGTGCCGCTCCGGGCCGCCGCCTCCGATGTGCCACTTGCCGTAGTGCGCCGTCGCGTAGCCGGCGTCTCTCAACACCTCGCCGATGGTCGTCTCGTCGTTCGAGATCGCCTTGACGAGCGTGGGTTCGAGCAGCCGATGGCCGCGCTCGGGGGGCGCCGCCTTGGTCCAGTGGAGCGCGGCCGGGCTGCGGCCGGTCTGGAGACTCACGCGCGTGGGCGAGCAGACGGGGGAGGGGGCGTAGGCGTTGGAGAAGCGCATCCCGGCGGCTGCGAGGGTTTCGAGGTGCGGCGTGCGGAAGACGTCGCCGCGCGACGCGGCCACGCCGGGGGCCATCTCGACCGACAGGCCGTTCCAGCCCTGGTCGTCGGCGAGCATGAGGATGATGTTGGGCCGCTCGACCGGTGTCGCGGCCGACGCCGTCGAGGCGCACGCCGCGAAGACGACGGCGACGTGGACCGGTCGGAACCCCTGCACCAACTGCGTCGCGGTCATCGCGGCCTGCCTCCCGGGGGACGCCGTCCGCCCCCCTTCGGCGGTCCCTGCGGGACCACGTCGTTGAGGTTCGAGAAGTCGGGGCGGGACTTTCCGTCGGGGGGTGCGGGCACCACGTGACGAAACACGACGACGTTGTCGAGCTTCACGTCGTCGGTCCAGATGAATCGCGCCCCCGAGAAGTCGGCGTCGTAGTAGGGCTGCTTGGGATCGATCTCCTCCTCCCGGTATTCGCGGGCCTGCTGCCAGTCGCCGTCGTCGAACCCGACGGCGAACCAGTCGGGAGGGAGCGGCGTGCTCTCGACGCGCGGCGTGCGGGTGTCGCCGTTCACGGGACCGCGCGAGAAGCACTTCGCCTTCCACGTGCCGTCGGTCACCGTGCCGTCGCCGAACCGGAGGATGAAGCCGCCGTCGCCGACGTTCGTGTTGGCGTACTCCATGCCGGTCGTCGGATCGGCGTTGTCCTTCGCGAGGACGGCGATCGTCATCGGGTAGCGGGGCAGGATGTCGACCGACACCACGTTGTGCGGGATGAAGGCGATCGAATCGACGGCCACGAGTTCGCCGTTGACGTACAGCTGGAACCAGTTGTCGGCGTAGACGTTCGCGCGGACGGTGTCCGCCATGGTCGGCTTGCGGAGCGCGGGGGGCGCCGGAGGGGCGGCGGTGACGCACGGCGCGGCGAGGGTGAGGGCGGCGAGGAGGGGCGCAGACAGGCGTCTGCGGTGGTGTCCGCACCTCGCACCGTGCATGACGTCACTCCCATTCCAACGGCCGGTCGGAAGCATGATGGGCCTCGTGGTTGAAGAAGTCGTCGCCGAGGTCGTCCTGCGAGAGCAGATCGAGCCGGACCGCCCGCGGCATGCCGTCCTCGATGGCGAGACCCTCGATGAGGATCCGCGTCGCCACGCCCGTCGCGTCGAACGACACGTGCACGCGTTGCGGTCCGCGGCGCCGGCCGGCGCGTCGCACGGCCTCGAGCTGTTCCCCGCCTTCGGCCGCCGTGGAGAGGGCCAGATCGTAGCCCCGGCGCAGCCCGTCGAGCCCCGAGCGGACGTCGAGGAACGGGACTTCCTCGTGCTCTCCGGGCACGCCGCGCCGGAAGCGGCGGGGGTCACGGCTCAGGTGCACGCGCCCCCGCGGAGGCACCGCCCAGCCGATCGTGCCGTCGCTGCCGGTGACGAATTCGGTGCCGTCGCCGAAGCGGCGCACGAGGACGAAGCGATCGGCCCCGCGGATGAAGAGCCGCGCGCCGTCGACCCCCGGCTTGCGTCCGCCCCCCGCTGCCGGGACGGGCGGGATCGTCTCCCCGCCACCGTGGTCGAGCACGGTGATCCGGTACGTGCGGTCGCTGGCGGAAGCGGCCGCGGCGACGATGCGGTCGAGCGCGGCGTGCGCCGCCGAGCCGGAGTTCGAGGCCCGCGGGAGCACGGCGAGGACGACCACGACGGCGATGGCCAGCAGGGCGACGGCCCACCGGCTCCGTGCGGAGCGGACGGGGGACGCCGTCGGCAGGTCCGCGCCCACCGCGTCTTCCCGAAACATGTCGCGGAGCCGGTCGTGCAGGAGGGCCGCCCGCACCACCTTCTCGGCGACCCCGCGGTCGGCCGCCACCAGGGAATTGAGCCGCTGCTCCTCGTCGCCCGAGAGTTCGCCGTCGAGATGCCGCGCGATGAGCGACGCAAGCGAGTCGGGGGATGGATGTCGGTCGTTCATGATGCCCGCGAGTCCGTCTCGAGATCCGGCCGTCAGCCCCGCCCCAGAGCCCCCGTCCCCTCGATGCACGCCCGCAGCTGGGCGCGCACGCGCTGCAACGCCTTCGACACGCCGTTGGCGGTCATGGCGAGCGTCTCGGCGATCGCCGCCGGCTTCAGGTCGTCGCGATAGCGAAGCTGGCAGAGCCGACGGGCTCGCGTACCGAGCCGGGCGACGCACACCCGCAGCCGCTCGAGCAGGACCGACTCCTCCTCGGCGATCGCCTCGAAGGCGGCAGCGAGGTTCGCGACGGCGTCGGTATCGAACGTGTGTCGGTCCCGGCGCCGGCGACGCAGGTAGAGCCCGATCTGGTTCCGCGCGATCCCGATCGCCCAGGGGGTGAACGGGCGGTCCGGGTCGTAGGAGTCGAAGCCGTCGAGCACGGCGACCGCGACGTCCTGCAGGATGTCGTCGCGGTCGGAGAAATCACGGACGACCGCCGTGATGAACGCCGACACCGTCGGTTGGGCCAGGGCCCAGAGCCGCATCGCCCGTCGTGTCTGGTCGTCCATGGATCGCGGGCCCGTCAGCCCGCTCCGCGCCGTCCGCCGTCAGGTCACCCCCTTTCCTTATCCGCGGGGCCGGATTCATGACACCCGCGCGTTCCCGACGCGGGCCGGCACCCCGCGACATGCCGGGAAACGGGGCGATTCCTGCGGGCAGCATCGCCCGCGTGCCGCCGCGACCGGTCAGGTCGGCGTCGAGGCGAAGCCGATGATGGACCCGTCGGGCAGTCCGGTGTACTGGCTCTGAACCGGCTCGAAGACGTTGACGCCCGGTCCGCCCTGGATCGTGCTGCCGGTCTTCGCGAAGACGACTCGGGAATTCGCGTCGCCACCGGAGGTGAGGGCGACGCCGAGCCGCAGCAGGTCGTTCTCGGCACCGAGGTTCGCGGTGAGCGTGCCCTGGAAGGTCACCGGTGCCGAGCCGTTGTCGGAGATCCCGAGGTAGAGCTTGTCGTAGCCCGTGTCCATCGCGAGGGTCACGTTGCCGCCGAAGGTGGTGGCCTTCGTGGCACTGAATTCGTCCGCGCCCCCTCCGGTCGCGCACGCGATCGTGCCCGCGAGCATCGCGTCGACGAACGAGATCTGGTCGGCTCCCGTGCCCGTCGCGATGGTGAGCGCACCGGCCACGGTCGGTCCCTGCGCCGGATCCGGATCGCCCGTCACGGCGATGCGATTCTGGCCGTTGCCCAGCCGGAGCGAGAGCTTGTTGCGGAACTCGACGCCGGCAGCGGACTCGAACGAGTCGTCGCCCGTGCCCCCCGTCACCGCCGCCTGCTGGGCGAAGACGAAGTCGTCCGACAGGAGCGTCGTGACCGTGCGACGTGTGCCGGTGGCGGCGAAGGCCCCGCCGATCTGGCCGCTCGCGCCGATCGTCGTCTCGACGTTCGTGCCCTGGATCGCGCAGCCGCCGCGCACGTCGAGCACCGAGGTGACCCCCTCGGCCCGCAGCGTGGCGTCGAGGCCGGCCTTGCAGGTGAGGCTGCCGAGCACCTCGAGGCGGCCGCCGGGGCCCACGGCGACGTCGGCCTGCCGCTGGCCGCTCACCAGGAGCGCCCCGCGGATCTCGTCGGCCCCGCGAGCCGTGCCGCCGAAGAAGAACGACGCATCGCGCCCCGCGACGGAGAGTCCGCGGACGTCGAGTGCCGCCGGCACCGTGACGGCCGCCGTGCCCCGGCCCGACTGCACCCGCATGTCGTTGGTGCAGGCGATGCTCGAGGTCGTGGCATCCGCGCCGGCCACCGTCACGTCGCCCCACGCGGCGAAGGTCGCCGACGACACCGCGAATCCCCCCTTGTTCTGCACGTTGACCGTGCCGGCGACACCCCCGGCCTGGCAGGTGAACGCCGCCGACTTCGCCTGCAGCTCGCCGTTGAGGATCGCCTGCACCTGCCCCCCCGAACCGGTCGCCTGGAGCGCGAGCGTCTTGCCCGTCGAGAAGCTCACCGCCGAGTTCACGGTGAGCGTGATCGCGGAGTCCTGCCCGGTCGCCCGGGCAAGGAGGTTGCCCGTGGAGGTGGCCGCACCGCCGGCGGCGTCGAGCGTGAGACGCACGTCCGCACCGCCTCCCGTCGTGGTTGCCGAAAGGTTGCCGCCGAGCGAATAGCTTTCGAGGAGCACGGTGACGTCCCCGCCCGTGGCGGTGGACGACGCCGTCACCGCCCCGCTCACCTTCGAGCGCGACATCGCGAGCCGCGTGTCGAACTGCCCCGCGACGCTCGCGGCCGCGAGCGTGGACGTCGTCACCGACACGTCGGGCTGCTCGGCCGACACGCTCAGTGCGCCGAGGGTCGAGTCGGTCACCTGCACGAGGGCGCTGCCGAGGCCGGCGACGACCGCGAGGGCCGCGGTGCCGCTGAGCCCGGAGATGACGACCTGATCGCGGCCGTCCCCGGTCGAGAGGGCGATCCGCGGTCCGGTCACGGCCACGTTCTCGAGCGACACCCGGTTGGCGCCGTCGCCGAGCTTGATCGTCATCGCGCCGGTCACCGTGCCGCCGGCCTGGCTCGCGATCTGGATCTCGTTGCTGCCGATGCCGGCCGCGATGGAGACCGGCCCGAGCATGATCTTCTGCCCCGGGGTCGCGAACTGCATCTGGTTGTTTCCCGATCCGAGCTGCACAGTCACGCCGCCCGGCAGCGAGAAGGGGACGGCCGTGTCGGCCGCCAGCGAGTCGTCGCCACCCTTGAGGTCGGCCCGCAGCGAACGGACCACGCCCTGGAGGGTGACGGCCACGCCCGGGTCTCCCCCGTTGATGCGCGTGTCGGAGCCCGGCGTGACGACCACGGCGCTGGAATCCACCCGGAGCGAGATCGAACTGTCGAGGTCGTCACCGACGAGGGTCAGCACGTCTCCGGCGACGGTCGCGGTCACCGCGCTCACGGCGAGCATGTGGCGGTGCTCGAGTCGCTCGGTTGCAAGACGAGCGCGACGACGGATGGCACGACGACGCATGGAGAACCCTCCGGAGCACGGGGCTGCTCGACACGGAAACCGCAGGACGCGACCGATCTCGTACCGAAACCATCGCGTGCGTGGGAAGACCAGAACGAGCGTCGAGGAAGGACGGGGCGGTTGGGTCGTCGCGCCAGTGCCGCGGCATCGCGGACGGGGCGAACGGGGCGATGTGGGCGTTCTGGCGGAATGTGCATTGTCGGGCGTCGTCGCCCGCTCCTATCACGGCGAGCCTTCGCCCGACGCCCCTCGCCCGACACGCGGATCGCCCAGGAGCCATGCATCGATGCGTCAGCACGCCAGCCGTTCTTTCCACCCCGTCGTATCCGTGTGGGCGGTCGTCTCCGCACTCGTGGCGGTCGCGCTTCCCGTGGCCTCTGCCGCGGCGCAGTCGCCGCGTCAGCCCAACGTGCTCGTCATCTGGGGCGACGACATCGGGCAGTTCAACGTCGGCGCCTACAACCTCGGGATGATGGGCTACCGCACG
>CAIWZS010000480.1 GCA_903917235.1 uncultured Planctomycetaceae bacterium
AGCCCCGGCACTGCGGGGTCCCGCACCGGCAGGGGATCGCCGCATCGGCCGGCCAGGCGTAGTCGATCACCAGCTCCTCCCCGGGAACGATCGGGCGGATCGTCTGCAGCCACAGGCGGTCCTCCTCCGTGCCCTCCTGCTCGTCCCACCAGTAGAAGAGTTCGCAGTTGGGGTCGCAACTGTGGTTGACGAACCGCAGCGGTGCGCACGGCTCGAGCAGCCTGCCGCTCGCGAGCTCCATGACGTAGCTCGAGTCCTCCGGATGCTCGTCGAGCACCTCGCCGCCCACCTCCGCGATCACAAGCTCCCGCCGCATCGCGACCCGCGCGAAGACACCGCGACCGACGTGGGTCTCCCGCACGTCGACCAGTCGTGCGAGCCGGCTGACGGACGATCCGGCGAGACGGAAGGGGCCGGCGGCCCCCGTCAGCGTGGACGAAGCGACCTGGTGCACGAACGCGCTCACGTGGGGACGCGGCGTGCGGAGCGGCTCGCCGTGGCGGGGACTCTAGCCGCCGGTGCCGTCGCAGGTCAACGGGACGCCGGTCTCGAGACGGACGGCGCGTCGTGACGCGCGGCGGCCCGGGTGACCGCCGTGGTGCCCGCTCATGCCGCCTCCTCCGTCTGCAGATACTCTCGCGGTCGATACCACCACACGACCGGCACCAGCAGCACCGTCGCCGCGGCCATGCAGGCGGCGAAGAACCAGTAGTACGACTCGCCGGCGAGCGTGGAACGGCCGTCGGCGTCCCGCATGACCGCGTTGACGACCGCCGTGAACAGGTTGCCCAGCGAGATGCTCAGCAGGTAGACGCTCATCACGAGCGACTTCATGTGCGTCGGCGCCTGGGTGTAGCTGAATTCGAGGCAGGTGATGGAGATCAGGATCTCCGCAGCGGTGATGACGACGAAGGCCGCGAGCTGCCAGCCGACGCTCGGCCAGGCGGCCCGCACCCGCTCGCCGTCGCGGGTCACCACGATGCCCGCGGCCGACAGCGGCGCTGCCGGATCGCCTCCCGATTCCATGGCCCGTTCCACGTCGTCGGCGAGCGCGTTGAGCCCCGCGGTCCGCAGTGCCGCGAGCGTGGCCGGCCGATCGAGGCCCTGCCCGCCGGCCGCCGTCATCGGCGCGATCCTGCGCGTGAAGTCGGCGGCCGCGGTGTCGATGCGCCGCTGGGCGTAGGCCGCGATGACGAACGACACGACCGCGAGCGTGAAGCCGATGAGGATCTTGCGGAGCGGGGTGGGCTCGAAGAGGCGGCCGAGGGCGGGATAGACGACCAGGCTCGAGAGCGGGATGAAGGCGAGCACGAGCAGCGGATTGACCGCCTGGATCTGGCTCTCCAGCCACTCCACGCCGAGGAACGTGCGGTTCATCTGCTGCGCCTGCTGCACCCACGCGCCGCCCGACTGGTCGAAGAGGGACCAGAACACCGCGACCAGCAGGTAGAGCGGGACGAGTCGTGCGATGGCGGCCAGTCCCTCCCACGAGAAGGTCTCGGCGAAGAATGCGATGCCGCGCGGCGGGACGTGCACGAAGCGATGACGCCCCAGCCAGAACACGAGGGTCGCGATCGCCATGAGAATGCCGGGCACGCCGAACGCCCAGCCCGGCCCCGCCCGGGCCAGCAGCCACGGCGTCAGGAGGGTCGAGAGGAAGGAGCCGAAGTTGATCGCGAAGTAGAACCAGCCGAAGACGCGCTCCAGCAGGTGGCGATTGGACTGGCCGAACTGATCTCCGACGTGAGCGGACACGCACGGCTTGATGCCGCCGGAGCCCAGCGCGATGAGCAGGAGCCCGGCGAGGAGCCAGCCACGCGGCTCGAGCGTGGTCTCGAGAAACGACCGCGGGGCGTCCATGCAGGCCAGGCAGAGGTGCCCCGCACAGTAGACGAGAGACAGCAGGATGATCGTGAGATACTTGCCGAGAAACGCGTCGGCGACGATCCCGCCGATCACGGGGACGAGGTAGGCTCCGGCCACGAACAGGTGCATCCACTCCCGGGACTCGGTTTCCGACATGTAGTCCGGTCCGCCCGCCGCCGTGTGGAGGTACTGGGTCATGAAGATGACGAGGATCGTCTTCATGCCGTAGAACGAGAAGCGTTCGGCGGCCTCGTTGCCGACGATGAACGGGATGCCGGGCGGCATCCGCGTCGTGGCGACCGGTTGGGTGCGGAAGCGGTGCGGTGATGCGGCCATACGCGGCGTGCACGGGTGAGGGGACGGGCTGCAAGAGCATCGCCCACGGCACCGTCGCGCGGCAACCGGACCATGCGCGGGATGCGGGAGCCGGACCGTGACCGAACCTCCGGCGGACGGGCGGTGCGATGATTCCGGCGCACCGGCCGCGGGCATCCTCCTCGTGGCGATCGACCGCCTCCCGTGCTGGATGCTTCCCACGCACGGCTGCCGGTGGGTCACGGCGCCGGCACTCGTGCGGCTCGCGTCGCGGGGGATGACCTTCGATCGTGTCATCCTGACGGGCGATGCCCCCGAACAGACGCTCGCGGACCTGTGCGGCGGTGCCGGGGGGGCCGCCG
>CAIWZS010000481.1 GCA_903917235.1 uncultured Planctomycetaceae bacterium
ATGAGGAGTCGAGGCGAGGGGTCGGCGTACGCTCGAGGAGCTTTGCGCCGCCTCGGCCCACGCGACGAGCCAATCCGCCGTTTGGAGCGGCGGAAGAGATCCCGTTGCCGCCCCGAAGCCGTCGCTCCACCAAATCGGGATGCGCCCTAGGCGCGGGCCAGCACGAGCGATGCATTGTGGCCGCCGAAGCCGAAGTTGTTCGACATGACGACGTCGACCCGCGCCTCGCGGGCGACCTTCGGCGTGTAGTCGAGGTCGCAGGCGGGGTCGGGCGTTTCGAGGTTGATCGTCGGTGCGATGACGCCCCGCGTGAGCGTGAGGGCGCACACCGCCAGCTCGATCCCGCCGCTCGCCCCGAGCGTGTGGCCGAGCTGGCTCTTCGTGCTCGACAGGGCGAGCCGTCGCGCATGGCTGCCGAACACGTGGCGGATCGCGGCGGTCTCCGCCTTGTCGCCGAGCGGCGTGCTCGTGCCGTGCGCGTTGATGTAGCCGACGGCGTCGGGTGCGATCGCCGCATCCCGCAACGCCGCCGCCATCGCCTCGGCTGCACCGGCGCCCGCGTCGTCCGGCTGCGTGATGTGCCCGGCGTCCCCGGTGGCCCCGTGCCCCTTGAGCTCCCCGTAGATGCGGGCGCCGCGTCGCCGGGCATGCTCCCACTCCTCGAGCACGACGACCCCGGCGCCTTCGGCCAGCACGAAGCCGTCACGATCCGCATCGAACGGCCGGCTCGCCCGCTGCGGGTCGTCGTTGCGAAACGACAGGGCCCGCATGTTCTGGAAGCCGGCCAGCGCGATCGGGGTGAGCGCCGCCTCGGTGCCGCCGGTGACCATCACGTCGGCGTCGCCGTACTGGATCATGCGCAGGGCCGCACCGATCGAGTTGGCGGCACTCGCACAGGCGGTCGCGATGGCGATGTTCGGCCCCTTGATGCCGAAGAGCGTCGAGACGTGGCCGCTCGCGGAGTTGAGCAGCAGCTTCGGGATGAAGAAGGGCGACACCTTGTCGACGCCCTTGTCGACCATCCGGGCGAACTGCGTCTCGAACTCCTGCAGGCCCCCGATGCCGGAACCGATGGCCACGCCGCAGCGGTACGGCTCCTCCCTGTCGAAGGCGATCCCGGAATCGGCGACGGCGTCCTTCGCGGCGGCGATGGCGAACTGCGAATAGCGGTCGAGCCGACGCAGTTCCTTGGCGTCGGCGATGTCCTCGCGTTCCGGCTCCCAGGGCACCTGCCCGCCGAACTGCACGCGGTAGCCGGTGACGTCGAAGAGCGTGACCGGTCGGACGCCGCTCTCGCCACGCACGAGCCGATCCCAGAAGAGATCCAACTGCCTGCCGAGGGACGTGACCACGCCCAGCCCGGTGACCGCCACCCTCCGCCTCATGCGTCGCCCCTGCTGCCCTGCCTCCGGCGATCGACCGCCGCCGCTCACCGAAGATAGCCGCCCGCGGAAAGCGGCGTCCACGTGGCTGACTCGATCGGATGCACCGCGCCGGGACCGCTCACGCCAGCAGGCCGCCCACGACGGTGCCGTGCACGTCGGTCAGCCGGAAGTCGCGCCCCTGGAATCGCCAGGTGAGCTTCGTGTGGTCGAAGCCGAGCAGGTGGAGGATCGTGGCCTGCAGGTCGTGGACGTGGACGGGGTTCTCGGCCACGCGGAAGCCGAGGTCGTCGCTCGCGCCGTAGGTCAGCCCGCCCTTCACGCCGCCTCCGGCCATCCAGATCGAGTAGCAGTCGGGGAAGTGGTCGCGGCCGAGGATGCTTCCACCGGCCGTGCGACCCTCGCGGAACGGCGTGCGACCGAACTCGCCGGTGCAGAGGATGAGCGTGTCCTCGAGCAGGCCCCGCTGCTCGAGGTCCTCGATGAGCGCGGCGGCGGGCTTGTCGAAGGTCGCCGCCTTCTTCGTGAGGCCGTCGCGAATGTCCTCACCTGGGCCGGTGCCGTGGAAGTCCCATCCCCAGTCGAAGAGATGCACGAACCGCACGCCCTGCTCGAGCAGCCGGCGGGCGAGGAGGCAGTTGTTGGCGAGGCTCGCGCCTCCCGGCTGCGCACCGTACGCCGCGAGCACGTGCGCGGGCTCCCGGGAGATGTCCATCACCTCGGGCACGCTCGTCTGCATGCGATAGGCGAGCTCGTACTGCGCGATGCGCGTGAGCGTTTCGGGGTTGCCGAGATCGCGGGCCTGGATCTCGTTGAGGTCCCTGAGCGCGTCGAGGCTCGCCCGCCGCATCGAGCGGTCCATGCCCGGCGGATCCGAGACGTAGAGCACGGGGTCGCCCTTCGAGCGGCACTGCACCCCCTGGTAGACGCTCGGCAGGAAGCCGGAGCCGAAGCTGCTCGTGCCGCCGTTGGGCTGCACGCCCGACGAGATGAGCACGACGAACCCGGGAAGGTTCGCATTCTCGGTGCCGAGGCCGTAGGTCACCCAGCTGCCGAGGCTCGGACGCCCCGACCGCGGACTGCCGGTGTAGACCATGAGCTCGGCCGGCGCGTGGTTGAACTGGTCGGTGTGCATGCTGCGCACCACGCAGAGCTTGTCGGCCACGCGGTGGAGGTTGGGGATCGCATCGGAGAGTTCCATGCCGCTTGCGCCGCACCGCACCCACGAGCGGGGCGTGCCGAGGAGTTTCGGCGTGCCGCTCGTGAACGCGAACTTCTTGCCGGCGATCGTCTCGGCCGGGCACTCCTCCCCCGAATGCCTGACGAGCTCGGGCTTGTGGTCGTAGAGGTCGAGGTGCGGCGGCGAGCCGGTGAGGTGGATCACCACCATGCGCTTCGCCCGTGCCGGCCGCGGCGGGAGCCGCGCCGCGAGCGGGTCGGGCGGCGCCCCGGGAGATGACACGGCAGGCACCGTGGCGGCGCCGAGGAGGTCGCCCATCGCGATCGCCCCGATGCCGCCGGCCATGCCACCGAGCAGGTGGCGACGCGTCGTGAGCAGTTTTTCGTCGACACGCGGATGCATAGAGACTCCCTGCGGAACGGTCCACTGCCGGCGGCACCGGCTCACGGGCACATGAACGCCTCGTCGAGGTTCAGGATCACGTTGGCCACCACGGTCCAGGCGGCGAGGTCGGCCTCGTCGACCACGAGGTCGGTCGGGACCGCACCGAGCGGCTCGGTGGCCATCTTCTTCGCCCGCTCCGCGTCGCTGCGGAAGTCGGCCAGCGCATCGGCGTGGAGCCGGACGATCCGCTCGCGCTCGGCGGCCGACGGCTCCCGTGCCAGCACGAGCCGGAAGCCACGCACGGCGCGGCCCGCCTCGGTCGCGCCCCCTTCCCGCACCATCCGCCGGGCGAGCGCCTGCGCCGCCTCGACGTAGACCGGGTCGTTGAGCGTCACGAGCGCCTGGAGCGGCGTGTTCGTGCGCGGCCGGCGCACCGTGCAGACCTCGCGGTTGGGCGCGTCGAAGGTCGCCATCGACGGGTATGGATTGCTTCGGCGCCACATCGTGTAGATGGCACGGCGATGGCGATCCTCCCCCTCGCTCGTCTTCCAGTCGATGCCGCCCCCGAAGGCCGCATTCAGGCCGACGTTCGGCTGCGGCGGATTGACGCTCGGTCCGCCCTTCTTCGGCGAGAGCAGGCCGGCCGCCGCGAGCGACTGGTCGCGGATCACCTCCGCCGCGAGCCGCACCCGTGGACCACGGGCCACGAGCCGGTTGTCGGGGTCGCGCGCGACGAGCCCGGGGGGCGCCTTCGAGCTCTGGCGGTAGGCGGCGCTCGTGACGATGAGCCGCTCGAGCGCTCGCAGGTCCCAGCCGCCCTCGACGAACTCACACGCCAGCCAGTCGAGCAGTTCGGCATGGCTCGGTGGCTCTCCCTGGCTGCCGAACTCCTCGCTCGTGGCGACGATCCCGATGCCGAAGAGCCGCTCCCAGACACGGTTGACGACGACCCGGGCGGTGAGCGGGTTGTCCCGATCGACGAGCCACCGCGCGAGGGCGAGGCGGTCGAGCCGGCCCGCCGCGTCGACCTTGGGTGGAGGGAACGTGGCGGGGATCGCCTCGGCGACCTCGGGCCCGAGGTCCTGCCAGTTGCCGCGGTGCTGCAGCTTCGTCACCCGCCGCTTGTCCCCTTCGAGCTCCTGCATCACCGGCACGGTCGCCGGCTTGATGGCGGCGAGCGCTCCCTCGATCCGTCGCTTCTCGGCGCGGCTCGCGGCCGTCTCAGCGGCGATCGCCCGCCGGTGATGGTCGGCCAGCCGCTCCGCCTGGGCGGGAGTGCGGGCCTCGGGCGGCGTCGAGAGGATCGCGATCACGTCCGCGGGCAGGCCCGCGAGGGCGACGGCCCGCGGATCGCGCGACGCCGAGAGCCGCACGACGCCCACCGTGTGGCCGTCCCGTTTCGAGAGCTGCCTGAGCGTGACGACCAGCCGCATGCCGTCCGGCACGTCGATCGGCGTCGCGGGGAGGAGCGTGAGCGTCGCGGGCGCCGCCCCCCCCGGCGACCAGCCCCCTTCGGTCTCGGCCTTCACCGCCTTGTCGTCCTTGGGGTCGGCGGGCATCCGCAGCACGGCCGCCGCGTCGAACCCGGCGGCGGTCCGATCGGCGACCACGGCCACGAACGGCACGTCGCGACCACCCGCCGGCGCGAGCGTCACCGACGGTGCCGGTGCCGTGGCAAGGTCACCCGTCCAGACCGGCTGCCGCGCCGCATCGAGGATCGAGACCCGTGCGCCGGCGAGGCGCGAGCCGGTGCCGCCGTCCGTGCGGTTCCAGATGACGATCCGGCGGATCACCGTCGGCCCGCCGAGATCGACCTCCCACCACGGATCGTCGCCCGCCGCGGTATGCGTCACCGACTGCTTCGCGTAGTAGTCGCCGTTGGTCTCGCCGTCGACGGCACGGACCGCATCGCCGCCGAAGTCGGTGGAGGACTGCGTCGCCGCGCGACCGCGGGCGGTGTTCGCGTCACCCTCCGCGGCGAAGACCTCGACCTCCGCCAGCGAGAGGAATACGCCCTTGCCCGGCCGCTCGACGCGGATGAAGCGACCCGTCGGGCCGCCGCCACCGGCCGGCTCGAGCCGCGCGGTCACGCCCGAGAGCACGAACGACCCGTCCGGGCCGCGGCCCGAACCCTTCGCAGGCAGGCTCTCGTCGCCGGGAAACTCGAGCCGCAGGCCGGCGAGCGGCCCCGCGGCGAGCGGCGCCTCGATCGTGGCGACCGCCCGCTTCTCCGGGGCCACGAGCAGCACGCGACCGTCGGGGATGACCCGCGCAGCATCCGCCGGTGCGCCGGCGATCGAGGCCGCGGCGGGCGCGACCGTGTGCCAGGCGAGGTCGCGAGGGAAGGCGCGGTCCCACGCGTCGCGGGACGCGGCGAGCGCGGGCGTGTCGGTCGCGAGCACCTTCTCGACGGCCGCGAGATCCGCCTCGAGCCTGGCTCGCGTCTCACGCTGGGCCGGCGTGAAAAACTCGAGCACCGGCTCCTCGCCCGGACGGTCGGCGTCGGCCGTGTTGTTGAAGATCGCGTAGAGGCCGAAGAAGTCCCGCTGCGAAAGCGGGTCGTACTTGTGGTCGTGACACTGGGAACAGGCGATCGTCGTGCCCATCCAGGTGGCGAGCGTGGTGTTCACGCGGTCCACGACCGCCACCGTGCGGAATTCCTCGTCGATCGTGCCCCCCTCGCTGTTGGTGAGCGTATTGCGGTGGAAGGCGGTGGCGATGCGGTCCTCGGCCGTGGCCTCGGGCAGGAGATCGCCGGCGATCTGGCGGATCGTGAACTGATCGAAGGGCATGTTCGCGTCGAAGGCGGCGATCACCCAGTCGCGCCAGCCCCAGATCGTGCGCGGCCGGTCGTCGGCGTAGCCGGCGCTGTCGGCATAGCGGGCGAGGTCGAGCCACTGCCGGGCGAGGTGCTCACCGCGTCCCTCGTCCGCGAGCAAACGGTCGACGAACCTTCCGATCGCGTCCTCGGAGCCATCGGCCGCGAAGGCGTCGACCATCTCGGGATCGGGCGGCAGGCCGGTCAGGTCGAGCGTGAGACGCCGGGCAAGCACGGCACGCGGCGCCTCCGGCTGTGGCGCGAGCCCCTCGGCCTCGAGCCGCGCGAGGATGAAGCGATCGATGTCGTTCTTCGGCCAGGCGGCGTCCTTGACGGTGGGCACGGCCGGCCTGACCGGCGGCACGTACGACCAGTGGGGCTCGTAGCGGGCGCCGGCCGCGATCCATCGCCTGAGCAGCTCGATCTGCTCGGGCGCGAGCGGATCCCCGGCGTCCGGCGGCGGCATCACGAGGTCCGGGTCGTCGGACGTGATCCGACGCAGCACGTCGCTCGATTCGGGAGCGCCCGGCACGATCGCCGCATGGCCGCCGAGGTCGGCCGTCGCCCCCTCGAACGTGTCGAGCCGCAGGCCGCCGTTGCCGCCACCCTGCCGCGAGGCCGCGTCGGGCCCGTGGCACCGCGCGCAGCGGTTGGAGAGGATCCCCTTGATGTCGCGGGTGAATGACGGTGCCGGCTCGGCCGCCGTCGCCGCAGAAGGCGCGAAGATCGCGACGAAGCCGAGCAGGGCACGCCACGCGACCCGCCTGTCGCGCGCCCGGTCGTGGGTCGAGTCGTTCGTCGCGTGCATCATGGCATCGTCCTGCGGCGTGGGCCGGGCGACCCTCAGGCGAGGATACCGTTCACGAGCGTGCCATGCACGTCGGTGAGCCGGTAGTCACGTCCCTGTGAACGGTACGTGAGCTTCAGGTGGTCGAAGCCGAGCAGGTGGAGGAGCGTCGCGTGCAGGTCGTGCACGTGCACCGGATTCTCGACGACGTTGAAGCCGAAGTCGTCGGTCCTCCCGTGCACGTGTCCCCGCTTCAGGCCTCCGCCGGCCAGCCAGAGCGAGAAGGCACGGTTGTGGTGGTCGCGGCCGTCGTTCCCTCCCTGCACCATCGGGGTGCGGCCGAACTCGCCCCCCCAGATCACGATCGTGTCGTCGAGCAGCCCGCGCTCCTTGAGATCGCTCACGAGCGCCGCGGACGCCTGCTCGGTGTCGACGCAGTTCTGCTTGACGCCGTTCTTCAGGTTGCCGTGCTGATCCCAGGCCTCGTGGAAGAGCTGCACGAACCGCACACCCCGCTCCAGGAGCCGGCGGGCAAGCAGACAGTTGCGGGCATAGCTCGGCTGGTTGGGGTCGGCGATCCCGTAGCGGGCGAGCGCCTGCTTCGGCTCGTCCGCGAGGTTCATCAGCTCCGGAGCGCTCTCTTGGAGCCGGTAGGCGAGCTCGTAGGCCTGGATCCGCGCGGCGGTCTGCGGATCGCCGAACCGGCTCAGGGAGAGGTCGTTGAGCTGGTGGAGCGCGTCGAGCGAGGCCCGCTGCGTCTCGCGGTCGACGCCCCTGGGATTCGAGAGGTAGAGCACCGGATCGCCGCTGCCCCGCAGCGGAATTCCACCGTAGGCCGTGGGCAGGAAGCCCGAGCCGTAGTTGCTCGCGCCGCCGCTGGTGCCCTTGGCGCTCGTGAGCACCACGAACCCCGGCAGGTCCTCCGCCTCGCTTCCCAGCCCGTAGAGCGTCCACGCGCCGAAGCTCGGACGGCCGAACTGCTGCGAACCCGTGTTCATCAGGATCTGCGCGGGGGCGTGGTTGACGGCGTCGGTCTGCATCGAGCGGACGAGGCAGATGTCGTCGGCGATGCCGCCGATGTGCGGCAGGATCTCGCTCATCTCGATGCCGGACGTGCCGTACGGGCGGAACGGCCACTTGGGGCCGAGGAGCGCGGAGTTCGGGTTGATGAAGGCGGCCCGGTAGCCTTCGAGTAGGCTCGCGGGCGGAAGGGTGCCGTCGCGCGCGGCGAGCGCGGGCTTCCAGTCGTACAGCTCGAGGTGGCTCGGGGCGCCGGCCTGGAACATGTAGACCACGCGCTTCGCCCGCGGCGCGTGGTGCGGTTGCTTCACGGCGAGCGGCGACGGCGCGCGGGCGGCCGCCGACGATTCACGCGCCGCCAGCGCGCCGGCCGCGATGCCGGCCAGGCCGACACCGCAGTCGCCGAAGAACCAGCGGCGGGCGAGCAGCCGGCTGCGGAGGGCGGCGATCGTGCTCGTATCGGCAGGGTTCACGGCTCGTGTCCTCCCCATCCGGTCATGTCCGGTGCGCATCAGTTCTTCGTCACGGTCTCGTCGAGGTTCAGGAGCACGCGGGCCAGGAGCGTCCACGCGGCCGCGTCCTGGGGCGTCGTCCCCGCGGGCAGCGCCGGGAGCCGGTCGGCGTCGCCGGTCGCGATCTCACGCGGGTCGAGCCAGCCGTCCGCGAGGCGTCTGCGTTGGGACACGAGGAACGCGAGCAGCACATCCTTCTCGGTGGCCGTGGGTGGCCGCGCCGTGCAGAGCACGAAGGCCCGCTCCACGCGGCTCGCGTCGTCGGTACCCCCCTCGGCGAGCGCCCGCAGGGCGAGGCCGCGGGCTGCCTCGACGAAGATCGGCTCGTTCAGGCCCGTGAGGGCGGCCAGCGGCGTGTTGCTCCGCACGCGGCGGGCGCACGAGATGTCGCCGTTCGGCGCGTCGAACGTGCCGAGTGCCGGATCGGGCATCGAGCGCCGACGAAACGTGTAGAGCGACCGGCGGTAGCGGTCGGGGCCGGTGGCCTCGGGCCAGGCGATCTGCACGTAGTTGAAGTCGAGCACGTTCTTGGGCACGGGCGGATAGACGCTCGGGCCGCCGACCTTCTCGGTGAGCAGTCCTGACACGGCGAGCACGACGTCCCGCACCACCTCGGCATCGGGCCGGAACCTCGGGCCGCGGGCGAGGAGGCGGTTGTCTGGGTCGCGCGCGACCGCCTCCGGGGTCGCCAGGGACGACTGCCGGTAGGTCGCGCTCGTCACGATCTGCCGGATCGCCTCCTTCTGACTCCAGCCCCTCTCGAAAAAATCGACCGCCAGCCAGTCGAGCAGGGCGCGGTGCTCCGGCACCGGGGCGCGCGTGCCGAAGTCGTCGGGCGTCTCGACGAGTCCCTGACCGAAGAGCGTCAGCCAGATGCGGTTGACGGCCACCCGGGCGGCGAGCGGCGACCGTGGATCGACGAGCCACTTCGCGAAGGCGAGCCGCGGCGGGTCGTCCGACGCCACGAGCGGATGCAGGCCGGCCGGCACGTGCGGCTGGACCTCGTGCTTCGGCTGATTCCAGACGCCGCGGTCGAGCAGGTGCGTGGGACGATGCCGCGCGGCCGACCGGGACGCCGCGTGCATGACGGTCGTGGGCGCGTGCGGCGCCTTCGCCCACGCGGCCGCGATCCGCGCGTTCAACGCCGCGAGGTCGGGGACCGACCGGCGCCAGGCGGCGAAGAGCGCCGTCCGGTCGGCATCGGTCCGCTCGGCGCCGGGCGTGCGGGCGGCGAGGATCGCAGCGTGGTCGATGGGCGGTGCGGCGGGCGACGGATCCTTCGTGAGGCTCAGGCGGCAGCAGCCGAGCATGTCACCGGGCCCGCCCTGCGCCTTGAGCACGATCCTCAGCTGCGTGCCGGCGGGCAGGTCGAGCGGCTTCTCGAACTGCACCACCGCCACGGACGGCTGGTGCCTCACGAGGTGGCCGCGGTCGGCGCGCCACGCCGAATGCTCGTCCGCGTCGATCATGTTCGCCACGGGGCCGACCGACACGGTGGGTGACGGACCGTCCTTCGCCGCGGCGGCCTTCTTCGGGTCGAACCCCGGCCGTGGCACCATCTGCTCCGGCTCGGAGAAATCGGCCGTGGCGTTCACGAGCTTCACGTCCTCCCATGCCGTCGCCTCGGGCTTCTTCACCTGCACCTGCAGCCGGGCCACCGTCCAGCGGTCGTCGCGGCCGGGGCCGTTCATGAACAGGTCACCGTCGGTGAGCGCCTCGAGCTGCAGTCCGGTGACGCCGCCGAGGTCGGGGCGGCCGTCGAAGAAGTGCGTCGCGTCGCGATGGCCGATCGACAGGATCGATCCATCGGCCCGCTGCGTGGGATGGGTGAGCAGGCCGCTGGAGTGCATCTCCTCCATCCTGATCGGCGTCCACGCCGGCAGCGGCGCCACGGCGGCGGCGGCCCACGCCTCCATCTCGGCCTGCCAGTGCGGCCGCAGCCGCCGGATCTCCTCCTCGGCGGCGGCGATCTCCGCCCCGATCGCGGCCAGCGCCCGCTGCTGCTCGGGCGTGTAGACGTAGGAGCGGGCCTCGTATGTGTCGTTGAGGAAGGCGAACATCCCGAAGTACTCGTCCTGCGTGAGCGGGTCGAACTTGTGGGAGTGGCACTGGGCGCACTGCGTCGAAAGGCCGAGGACCGCCTTGCCGACGCAGTCGATGCGGTCGAACATCTCGACCATGCGGAACTCCTCCGCGATGATCGCCCCCTCCTCGTTGAGCATGCTGTTGCGGAGGAATCCGGTCGCCACGACCTGGTCCTGCGTCGCGTTCGGCAGCAGGTCGCCGGCGATCTGCTCGATCACGAACTGGTCGTACGGCAGGTCGCGGTTGCACGCCGCGATCACCCAGTCACGCCACGCCCACATGTCGCGGGGAAGATCCTTCTCGTAGCCGTTCGAGTCGGAGTAGCGGGCGAGGTCGAGCCAGTGGCGGGCCCACTTCTCGCCATACCGGGGGCTCGCGAGGAGGCTCTCGACGGTCCGCTCGTAGCCGTCACGACGGAAGGCCTCGATGTCGGCGGGCGACGGCGGCAGTCCCACGATGTCGAGCCAGAGCCGGCGGCAGAGCGTCGCGTCGTCGGCCTGCGGCGCGGGCACCATGCCCCGCTCGGCCAGTCGGGCCCCGACGAAGGCGTCGATCGGGTGCTCGACGCCGGGCACCGCCGGTGGGGTCGCCTTCCGCGGCGGCTCGAAGGCCCAGTGGCCCGCATACTCCGCCCCACCGGCGATCCAGGCCTCCAGGATCGCCCGCTCGTCGCTCGTCAGCGGTTTGTTCTCGTGCGGCGGCGGCATGATCTCGTCGGGATCACGGGCATGGATCCGGCGCACGAGTTCGCTCTCGGCGGGCCTGCCGACGGCGATCGCGGCCAGGCCCGACTCGCCCCCGGCGAGGGCGGCGTCGCGCACGTCGAGCCGCAGCCCTCCCTGGCGCGTCGCCGCGTCACGCCCGTGGCAGTGGGTGCAGTGCTCCGCGAGGATCGGCTGCACGTGCTCCACGAAGTCGATCCGCTGCGGCACGTCGGCACGGGCGATCGAGGCGGCGAGGACGACGCCGGCCGCGACGGTGAACCGCCGGAGACCCGGATGGAACGTGGGCGTCGATCGTCTCGCGCCCCCGCGTGTCCGCGCGAGCCGGCTCATGCGAGGATCTCCCCGATCACCCGCGCGCCCTCGACACCGGTGAGCTTCGCGTCGAGCCCCTGGAACTTCACGCTGAACGCATCGTGCCGGATGCCCAGGAGGTGGAGCATCGTCGCGTGCAGGTCGTGCACGGTGCAGACGTTCTCGACCGCGGCATAGCCGAGCTCGTCGCTCGCGCCGTGGACGAGGCCGCCGCGCACGCCGCCGCCGGCCAGCCAGACGGTCATCGCCTTGTTGTGATGATCCCGCCCGCTGCCCCCCTGCGACATCGGCGTGCGCCCGAATTCACCGGCCCAGACCACGAGGGTGCTGTCGAGCATGCCGAGTTTCTTGAGGTCGGTGATGAGCGCCATGCACGCCCGGTCGATCTCCTCCGCCTTGAGTCGCACGCCGTCCTTCACGCCGCCGTGGTGGTCCCAGTCCTTGTGGTAGAGCTGGATGAAGCGCACGCCCCGCTCCGCGAGCCGCCGCGCGAGCAGGCAGTTCGACGCGAAGGACCCGTCCCCGGGGCGACACCCGTAGAGTTCGAGCGTCGCGGCGCTTTCGCCCGACATGTCCATCAGCTCGGGCACGCTCGCCTGCATCGCGAAGGCCATCTCGTACTGCGCGATGCGGGTGGCGATCTCCGGGTCACCCGTGAGGGCGTCGTGCTGCGCGTTGAGGGCGTTGATCACGGAGATGTCGCGCCCCTGCCGCTCGCGGGTGATGCCGGCCGGATTGCCGAGATAGAGCACCGGGTCGCCACGGCCGCGGAGCTGCACGCCCTGATACCGGCTCGGCAGAAAGCCGCTCGACCACTGCCGCGCCGCGATCGGCTGGTTCTGTCCTCCCTTGCCGAGCGAGGTGAGGACGACGAAGCCCGGCAGGTCGGCGGCCTCGCTGCCGAGGCCGTAGGTCACCCACGAGCCCATGCTCGGCCGACCCGCGATCTGCGAGCCGGTGTTCATGAACATGTGCGCGGGGTCATGGTTGATCGCCTCGGTCGTCATCGAGCGCACCAGGCAGATCTCGCCGAGCACCGAGCCGATGTGGGGGAAGAGCTCGCAGAGGTGCGTGCCGGCCGGACCCATCGGGACGAAGGGATGCTGCGGCCCGAAGCAGACGAGCTTCTGCCCCTGCAGCTGCGCGAGCTGCTGCCCCTTCGTGAGGCTCTCCGGCATCGGCTGGCCATGCATCTCGGCGAGCTTCGGCTTGTGGTCGAACGTCTCGAGATGGGACGGGCCGCCCGCCATCGACAGCCAGATGACCCGCTTGGCCCGCTGCGGCAGGGGCGGCGGCGCGAGCACGCCGGGCAGCGGAGCGGCCGCCGCCCGATCGCCCGCCAGCGACGCCAGCGCGACGGCACCAACGCCCTGGGAGGAACGGCCGAGGAAGGCGCGGCGGGCGAGGGCCGCCCGCAGGTCGGCAGAGGCACGACGGGAGTCGTTCATGATCACGGCCTCGTGATGGTCTCGTGCAGGTTGAAGAGCACGCGGGCGACGTGGGTCCAGGCCGCGAGTTCCACCCGGTCGATGCCATCGGGCACGGACGCGAGGCCCGCCTTCGCGAGGCCGTCTGCGGCGGGAGGATCGGCCCGGTAGGCGGCGAGCTGTTCGTGGTAGAGCGGCAGGAGCGTCGCGAGCTCCTCGACGCGGGGCAGCCGCTGGAGCGCCTGCCGCCAGGCCCAGGCGATCCGCTCCTCGGGCGGCCCGCCCCCCTCCTTCACGATGCGCACGGCGAAGGCCCGCGCGGCCTCGACGTAGCTCGGATCGTTCAGGAGCACGAGCGCCTGCTGCGGGATGTTCGACCGCGTCCGCTCGGCGCAGCATTCCTCCCGGCTCGGGGCGTCGAAGGCGAGCATGCTCGGATGCAGGAACGACCGCTGCCACCACGTGTAGAGGCCGCGACGGTACTGCTGGGCGCCCGTGTCGGCCGGGTAGGTCCGCGTCGGGAAGTTGAGGTTCTCCCAGTAGCCCTCGGGCTGGTAGGGCTTCGCGCTCGGGCCGCCGATCGTCCGCACGAGCAGGCCGCAGGAGGCCAGGGCGGTGTCGCGCACAAGCTCCGCATCGAGCCGCCACGCCGACTGCCGGGCGAGCTCCCGGTTGGCAGGGTCGGCGGCGAGCGCCTCGGGCGATGCGGTCGAGGCCTGCCGGTAGGTGGCGCTCGACACGATCGTGCGGACCATGTGCTTCACGTCCCATGCCGAATCGACGAACTCGCATGCCAGCCAGTCGAGCAGCTCCGGGTTCGCCGGCGGGTCGCCCTGCCCGCCGAGGTCGTCGAGCACCCGAGAGAGGCCCGAGCCGAAGAACTGCTTCCACAGCCGGTTCATCACGACCCGCGCCGTGAGCGGGTTCTCTCGCGACACGAGCCACCGCGCGAGGTCGAGACGGTTCGGATCGCGCCCCTCGATCGTCGGCGCCGGGAGGAAGGACGGGAACGCGGCCTTCATGACCTCGCCGCTCTCGTCCATCCAGTTGCCGCGGGGCAGGATCCGGACGACGGCCGGCTCATTCCGCCGCACCGTCACGAGGCACTTCGTCAGCCCGCCGTAGAACTCGTTGCGGGCCTTTTCGGCGCTGGCGAACGCGTCCTGTTCGGCACGGAAGAGCGCCGGCGACACCCGCGTCCGAAAGTACTTCTGCACCGCCTCGCGTTCGGCGCCATTCCGGCCGGCGAAGTCCTTCTTCAGGGCGGCCGCCACCTGGGTCGCGGCCTTCGCCTCGTCGGGCGTCGCCTTCGAGTCGGGCCCGAGCTCCGGGAGCGTGACCGCATACGCCGCCACGTCGTGCTCCCACTGCTTCTGGGCGGCGTCGAGCTGCGGGAGGACGGCGTCGATCGCCTTCTTCGCCGCGCCGAGCGCGGCGTCGAGGTCGGCGAGTTTCTTCACGTCCTCCGGCGGAGCCACCACCATGCCGTCCTCGCGCCGCCCGATCGGCCGCTCGTCGACGTCGGCGAAGAAGGCGCCGAGCGCGTAGAAGTCTCGCGTCGTGATGGGATCGAACTTGTGGTCGTGGCACTGGGCGCAGCCGGTCGTCTGACCGAGCCACACCGCCCCCACCGCCCGCACCCGGTCGGTGAGCATGCGGGACTCGTAGTCCTTCGGCTGCGCCCCGCCCTCCTCCGTCGTGAGCAGGAGGCGGTTGAAGGCCGAGCCGACCCGCGTCTCCGGCGTCGCGTCGGGAACGAGGTCGCCCGCGAGCTGATGGACCGTGAAGCGGTCGAAGGGGACGTTGTCGTTGAAGCTGCGGATCACCCAGTCGCGGTAGGGCCAGACGTTCCGCGGATTGTCGCTGTGGTAGCCGATCGTGTCGGCGAACCGCACCACGTCGAGCCAGCCGATCGCCATCCGCTCGCCGTAGTGGGGACTGGCGAGCAGCCGCTCGACGACGCGGCCGTAGGCGTCCGGCGAGGCATCCGCGAGGAACGCGTCGACCTCCTCCGGCGTCGGCGGCAGGCCGGTGAGATCGAACGACAGTCGGCGCAGGAGCGTGCGGCGATCGGCCTCGGGCGCGGGCTCGAGTCCGACGCGCTCGAGCCGTGACCGCACGAGGTGATCGATCGCGTTCATCCCGGGCGGCACCGCGGGCCTGACGGGCGGCTCGTAGGCCCAGTGCCGCTGGTACTCGGCCCCCTCGGCGATCCACCGGACGAGCAGGTCTCGCTCGGCCGCATCGAGCGGCTTGTGCGCCTCCGGCGGCGGCATCACGAGGTCGGGATCGAGCGAGCGGATGCGTGCGACGAGTCCGCTTTCCTCCGGACGGCCCGGCAGGATCGCGCCGGCGGCAAGGGCCGACTCACGATCGTCGAGCCTGAGGTCGGCCTGCCGCTTGCCGCCGTCGGGGCCATGGCAGGCGAAGCAGTGGTCCGACAGGATCGGCCGGATGTCGCGATTGAAGACGACCTTGTCGACCGGCGGCGCGGCCACGGCCGCGGACCACGCGACGGCGCACCACGCGAGGCCCGCGCGGCCCGATGTGGCGATCAGGCGGATCGACGATGGCAAGCCGCCACCCGCCGTGGGGGCGGGCGTTCCTGCAGGCGACGACACGTCATACCTCTTCGAGCCGGCCCGTGCTGTCGCCGAGCCGCTCGGCATGCACGCCGAGCCGGTCGAGCAGCGCGAGGTACAGATTCGTCATCGGCGTCTTCGCCGCGACACGGATGTGCCGGCCCGGCTGCAGCGAGCCACCGCCGCCGCCGGCCAGCAGGATCGGCAGGTCGTCATGGTTGTGACGATTGCCGTCGCCGATGCCGCTGCCGTAGACGATCATCGAGTGGTCGAGGAGCGTGCCGTCCCCCTCGCGCACCGCCGCGAGCGCGTCGAGGAAGTAGGCGAGCTGCGTGACGTGGAAGCGGTTGATCCGCCGGATCTTCTCCTGCTTCGCGGCATCGTTGCCGTGGTGCGAGAGGTCGTGGTGCCCCTCCGGCACGTCCATGAACGCATAGCTGCGGTTGCTTCCCTCGTTGGCGAAGACGAACGTCGAGACCCGCGTCGTATCGGTGCGCCACGCGAGCACGAGCACGTCGGCCAGCAGACGCAGGTGCGCCTCGTAGTCCGCGGGCACGCCCTCCGGCCGCTGCGCGGCGAGGGCCGCGGCATCCTGACCCTTGCCCGCGTTCTCGATCCGCCGCTCGATCTCGCGCACGGCCGTGAGGTACTCGTCGAGCTTGCGTCGGTCAGCCCCGCCGAGCCTGTCCTCGAGCCGCCGGGCATCGGCGGCGACGAAGTCGAGGATGCTCTTGTGGGCCACGCGGCGCTCGGCGCGCTGCGCCTCCGTCTCGCCGGGACGACCGTCGGCGAAGAGCCGCTCGAAGACGAGCCGGGGGTTGGTCTCCTTCGGGATCGGCTGGGTCTCGCTCTTCCAGGCGATGTTTGCCGAGTAGGCGCAACTGTATCCGGAATCACAGTTGCCGGACTGACCGCCCGCGTCGGCCCCGATCTCGAGCGACGGGAAGCGGGTCTGCCGGCCCAGATGTCCGGCCGCGAGCTGGTCGACCGAGACGCCGGCGCGGATGTCCGCCCCGAACGTCTTCTTCGCCTGCATCCCCGTGAGGAAGGTGGTGAGCGCGCGGGCGTGGTCGCCGCCCCCGTCGCCGTTGGCGTTGGCTTTCATGTGCGCCAGCCCGCTGATCACGCTGAAGCGGTCACGGTGCGCGGCGAGCGGCTCGAGAATCCACGGCATCTCGTAGCCCGACCCCTCGGTCGCGGGCGTCCAGTCGGGCATGTGCTTGCCGTTGGGCACATAAAGAAAGCCGATCCGCACGGGATGGGCGGCCGTCGCCGCAGCCGCGCCACGGGCGGGCAGCATCGCCTCGAGGAGCGGCAGCGAGACCGCCGTTCCCATGCCCCGAAGAACCGTCCGCCTCGAGAGCACCGCCGCCATGGGTTCACCTCGTCGTCGCGATGAAGCACCCGACCCGCGGAACGCGCCCGGGCCTGATCCAACACCAATTCTACGCCATGAACACCGCAGGTCCCACCACATTCCCGCGGGTTTCCCGCGGGAGGGGCCCTGCGTTCCTTATCGGCCCGATGGCGCCTCCCGCTGGCGAAATGCCGGGCTTTTCACGATTTCGGCCACGAGTACGGAGAACCGATCGCCGCCCTCGCGGCAGCGCGCGGCGATCCGCTCGACCGCGCAGGCGTCGTACCACTCGAGGCCACGTCCGAGGGCGTAGGTGAGGAGCTTCTCGGCGAGGCACCGCCGGAAGTCGTGCTCCCGCTCCTTGAGCAGCGCCTTGAGCTCGCCGGGACCGCGGAAGGTGCGGCCGTCGGGCAGCTCGCCCGACGCGTCGATCTCGCTCTCCCCGTCCGTTGTCCGCCACCCGCCGACCGGATCGTAGTTTTCGAGACCGAAGCCGAGCGGATCCATCAGGCGGTGGCACGCGGCGCAGCCGGGGTCGGCACGATGCTGCTCCATCCTCTGCCGCAGCGTGCCCGTGAGCGGCTTCTGCTCGGTGCCCTCGGGGAGCAGCGGGACGTTGGGCGGGGCGGGGGGCGGAGGCGCGGCGAAGAGGTTTTCGAGGATCCACTTGCCCCGCTTCACCGGGCTCGTGCGCGTGGGATTGCTCGTCACCGCGAGGATGGACGCCTGACCGAGCAGCCCGCCCCGCGTGGCGCGATCCACCGACACCCGCACGAACGCCTCGGGGTCGTTCTCAGGGAGCTTCGCGTCCGTGATCCCGTAGTGCCTGGCGAGCCGGGCGTTGACGAACGTGGAGTCGGCGTCGAGGAACTCGAGGATGCTGCGGTCCTCCACCACGATCGCCCGGAAGAACTCCTCCGTCTCGCGCCGCATCGCCCGGCGCAGCGGCTCGTCGAAATCCGGAAACCGCTTGGCGTCGGGCGCGAACGTGTCGAGCGACCGCAGCTGGAGCCACTGGCCCGCGAAGTTGTCGACGAGCGCCCGGGCCTTCGGATCGCCGAGCATCCGCCTGGCGGCCGCGACGAGCTGCTCGTCGGTGTGCAACTGCTTCGCCGCGGCCGTGCGGAAGAGATCGTCGTCCGGCATGCTGCTCCAGAGGAAGTAGGAGAGCCTCGACGCGAGCTCCAGGTCGTCGAGATCGCGCACGGCGCCCGCGGGAGGATCGGCCTCGATGCGAAAAAGGAACGACGGGGACACGAGCAGCGCCGAGAGTACGATCCGCACCGCCTCCTCGGGACTCTGCCCCCGCGCGCGGGCCGCGTCGAAGAGGCCCATGAGCGCGTCGAGCTCCTCCGGGAGTGACTTGCGACGAAACGCGCGCGAGGCGTATGGCGTCACGAGGGCCCGCACCGTCGCCCGCTGGGTCGCCGGGTCGGCCGCCGGATCGATCGGCACCTTGAAGAACCGCCGATGCGGCTCCGGAAAACGCTCGGGGGCGAGGCCGATCGGACCGACCACCTCGATCCGCTCGACGTGGAGATTGCGATCGCGATTCTTCGGGTCGGGATCGGCGGGCCGGTAATAGTCGTTGAGAAAGGCGGCCGCGACCGTGTGCCGGCCGGCCGGCACCTCGAGCCGCACCTCGTAGTCGCGCAGGTCGCCCCGCCGGTTCGGCACGTCGAACGTGCGGTTCTCCCTGCCATCGAGCCTCACCGCCATCCGCGCGGGCTCGGGACCGGCCTGGTCGCCCGCCGCCTGCACGCGGATGAGATACTCGGCCGTCGCGGGCGACTCGAACTCCCCCGTCACCTCCCCCTGCGACGAAAGCGTCTTGCCGGGAAACCGGCGCACCTCGGCATTGGCCTCGTCGGGGATGAACACGACCTCACGGACGATCTCCTCGGCCGCCGCCAGGTAGCGCTCGAGCAGCACCGGCGGCAGCGTGAGCACGTCGCCGATCGAATCGAATCCATAGCCGATGTCGTCGGCGGGAAAGTCGGCAGCGGGCCGCACCTTCACGCCGAAGAGATCCCGGACCGTGTTGTCGTATTCGGCGCGGTTGAGCCGACGGAGTGTGACGCGGCCGGGCCGCTCGCCCGTCGAACAGTCGGGCACCAGCGCGAACTCCCCGATCCAGCGGGCGATCGTGCCGCGCTCCTCGGCGGTGGGCTGCTCCGCATCGGCCGGTGGCATGACCGACGCCTCGACCTGCCGCAGCACCTTCTGCCAGCTCGCCCGCTCGGACGTGCGGGCGGCCGCCTCCGTCAGGCGATCGAAGCCGACCCCGCCGGCCGGCGAGTCGCCGCCGTGGCATTCGCCGCAATACCGCGCGAGGAGCGGTCGCACCTCGTCGGCATACGAGGGGGGTGCCGCACCCGCGGCCCCCTGGCGACCCGTCGTCGGCATGGCGGCCGCGCACGCCGCCGCACCCATGACGATCGCGGCGGTCCAACGCGTGCTCCGGCCCATCCCAACCATGCTCGTCACCCGCCTCATGGCCCGCTGGTCCGCGCGTGTCGGTGGAGAGTGGCGTTCGCTGATCCCAAACCCCATGATAGTTGTCCTGGTGACGCGCACCCACACGACTCCACCGCGCGGGGGACCTGACGGCCGTACCGCCGGGGGCGGGAGCATGAGCGCGCGGCGGGCACTCGAGCGACGCGGCCGGATGGCACCACCGGCGGGGTGGCTGGCGATCCTCGCGCTCCTGCCACCCGCCGCGATGACGATCCGGGTCACCGCCGGGGATCCGCCCCCCGTGCCCCTGGTGCAGGCGGTGCCGCTGCCGCACCATGTCACGTCGTTCCGGATCGACGACCGCGAAGTGGTGGCGTTTCACCACGACCCGCGCGACCCGCGGCCGTTCTGGTATCCGCTGCGCGGGTCGCACGAGCCGAGCCTCGTGCGGATGGGCCATCCGCACGACCCGGCGGGCCACTCCCACCACAACGGCGTGTGGATCTCGCACAACGCGGTCGACGGGATCGACTTCTGGGGCGACCGGGCGAAACGCCAGGGGCGCATCGTGACCGTCGAGGTGCCGCGCGAGGCCTATCGCGAGGGTGCCGACGCGGCGTCGATGCGGGTCGTCAATCGTTGGCTCGACGCGGCCGACGGCACGGTGGTCGCGATCGAGCGGCGATGCATGGAGGTGCGGCCGCTCGCCGGGGCGGGGGACTGGCTCCTGGTCGTCGATCTCGAGTTCGCGCCGCCGCCGGGCCGGACGCTCTCGTTCGGCGCCACCGGCTTCGGCCCGATCGGCGTGCGGATGGCGCGGAGCATCGGCGTGCACGATGGCGGCGGACGGATCCTCAACTCCGCGGGCGAACGGAACGAGAAGGAGGCGTTCCGGCGACCCGCGACCTGGTGCGACTACGCCGGCCGGATCACGAACGCCGCCGACGGGCTCGGGGGCGTCGCCCTCTTCAACCACCCCGACAATCCCAGGCATCCGACCGCGTTCCACGTCCGCGACGACGGCTGGATGGGTTGCTGCCTGAGCCTCGATGAACCCGTCACGGTGGCCGACGGCGAGACGCTGCGGCTGCGGTATGGCCTCTGGGTGCACGACGGGATCCCCGATGCGGACGCGATCGGGCGCCGCTGGGACATCTTCGCGGCACTGCCGATGCCCGACCCGGCATCCGCATCCACGAGCCGGTGAACGCCGCGTCCGTCACCCGCGCTCGTCGTCGCGTCGATCGCGCGAGCGGAGACGTAGCAGGGCCTTCACCCTGTTGACGCCCCCGGCCCGCTCGCAGAGGGCGACGAGCGAGGTGCTCGGGGACTCGGGCTCCGACTTCGCGGGCTTGCTCGGGTCGAAGTCGCCCTTCTCCATCGCGTCCTTGATGTGCGGATACCAGCGATCCGCGAACACGGGGATCAGGGACAGCGACTTGAGCACACCCTCGGCCGGCACGCCGTCGGTGCCGGCGAAGTGATCGACCCGCAGCCGCACCTCGCCGTCGGCCGGATGGAGCTGCGTCTTCACGAGCGGCGTCTCGGCAGACGCCGCCATGAGGCAGGCGTACAGCGCCTCCTTGTGCGTGGCCAGGCGACTGTCGAACGCCCACGGGGCATCGACCGTCAGACAGCCGTTCGCCTGGTCGAAGGCGAGGTGGACCGTGATCGACCGCGCCCCCGCCACGTTCTTGTAGGCCCGGGTCGGAATCTCCGTCTTCACGCACGCATCCCGGTCGCGGCGACACGGATACCCGTGTCCCATCAGGATCAGTTCGATGTCCTCGAGTGTCTTCGCCATGCTCGTGCCTCCTCTGGGTGTCGTCGTGCGTTCGCGATCAGGACTCGCCTCCTCCGACTACGCGCTGGATCGTCCCGCGCGTCAGGGCGCGCCCTGCGTCATCCGGCCTTCCGAGCCTCGCCGTCCTCCTCGTCGGTGTCCGGCCGATCGCCCCCCTCCGCCTCGCCATCCCGCCCGTCACCATGCGGTTCCTTGGTTTCCGCGCCGATGCCGAAGATGCGCTCGAAGATGGCCTTCGCCTCGTCGTCATCCACGGCCGGCCCCTCACCCGAGATCACCCGGGCGAGCTCCTCGCTGCCGCCGGCCTCCTCCTCGAACGCGGCCAGCCGCCTCGCGGACGAGGTGTGCCGCGGGCGGTCGTCGAGGATCTCGAGCGCCACCTCACCCGTCTGCATGGCACGACGGATCACGGGGTCGAACCGCTGGATGCCGCGGAGAACCGCCTGCACGGCACGATGGAACTGGTCCGACGTCAGCGACGCGTCCTCCAGGGCGAGTTCGACGTTCGGCTGGACCTCCCCGTCCTGCGGGTCGTGGTCAAACCGCAGCATCTTGTAGCGGCCCTGCAGCGCCGGAAGGACGCCGAGCACCGCCGAGCGGTGGATGCAGGCGTCGAGTTTCCAGGCAAAGGGGGCCGCGACCCGCAGAAAACTCCCCTCCTCCATCACCTCGATGACGACTTTCACATGGGCGTCGCCGTCGCTGTCCCGGTACGTCGTCTCGTCGGGATCGCAGCCGAACCCGATGAGGATCACCCCGGCCGACTCATCGACCATGTATCGCAATTCGTATTCGTCGAGAAACCCCTTCACCTCGTCGATGCTGGTCGGCATGGGCGTGTCCTCCGGTCGTGTGGCGCGGCTGGGCGGTGCTGCCCTCTCTACGGCCGTGCGGTCGCGGCGCTTCGGCCGTGGTCCGGGCGCCACCGCGCACGGCGTCGAGCGCCGGCGCCATGTGCGTCATTCCATTGCAGGAAGCAGGCAGCTTCCCCGGCCGTCGACGCGTGGCCGTGTCGAGCGGCACCTCCCAGGCGAGTTCCTCGCGGCAGCGCGAGGCGAACGACCAGACGGCGGCCGGGACGCCGACCCGCCTGCAGACCTCGACCAGGAGCACGAGCCCATCGAACGCGTGCCGCATGCGCTCCCCTTCCGTCATGGAACCCGAGCGATCGACGAGCAGCAGCACCGCCGGGTCACGACGCACCGGCAGGACGGGCCGGCTCCAGAGCGAACGGTACCGGCTGCGGTCCGCCTCGAATGCAACCGCCTGTCGCAGGTCGAGCCGCGCGCCGGACGGCGACCTGACGGGGCGTTGTCCGAAGGCGCGCCCGTTCGACCGCAGCATGCGCACGGTGGAACGCCCGCGTTGGGACGGACACCCCGTGAGCCTCAGGAACTCGCGGGTCTCGTCGGCCGCGACGCGGGCCATGCCAT
>CAIWZS010000482.1 GCA_903917235.1 uncultured Planctomycetaceae bacterium
CAGGCCCGGCGAGAAGATCTGCCCCGCGGCCTTGCCCCGTTCCGCCGCCGGCACAAGGCCGCCGAGTTCCTTCCAGCCGGCCATCTGGCCGGGCACCGTGCAGCCGAACGTCACGGGCACCCTGAGGCCGAAGGCCTGCGTCATCTGCAGGAGATCACCCGCCGTCGAGGTGCCGAGCGTCTCGACATAGGCATCGGGGTCGTCGTCGAGCAGGAGCGGAACGACGACGCCGATCCCGTTGATCGGTGCCACGGGCTGGCGCACGTTCCGCACCCGATCGCACAGCGCCGTCAATCGATCGCTCGCCTCGGCGCGCTCGGCGGCCGAGAGGCCGAACGATGCCGCGACGGCCGGACCCGACGGGTTCGACGCGGCCGGGGATTCGGGAGGCGTGGCCCGGCTGCCGCGCCTCACCATCTCGGCGACGGTGCACGCCTGCCCGATGCCCGAGAGGCAGACGAAGGCCGCCTCCTGCCCGGCGTAGACGTGCAAAGGCGCGCTGCCCGGAGGCGACCCCGTCACGACGAAACGGACCGGGGCCATCTGCATGATCGCCCGTTCCTCGTCACGGCCGTCGGTACCGAGGAGGAGGAACAGGGGCACGTCGCGCAGGTCGATCTGCTGCCGGTCGAGTTCGACGCGCACCTCGCGCCAGGCCTTCTCGATGTCGCGCCACCGCGACACCTCCTCGTGCAGCCAGAGCCGCATCGCGTAGTACACGAAGATCGGCACGAGCAGCAGGAGGACGAGCAGCTGGAGACCCTTGCCGGGCGTCCACCAGGCCTGGAACGTCGCCCGCCCCCCGCTGACGACGACCAGCAGGATCGTGACGAGGCAGAGGAAGAACTGCACCACGCCCACCGACCACGCGATCCGCGCGGGGAGCGAGAGTCCCAGGAACCAGTTGATCGCCGCCGTCACGAGCTTGACCGGCAGCGTCACCAGGGCCGAGAGCCAGGCCATCGTCGTCGCTTCCTGGGCCGGCCGCGTCCACTCCGTGACCGACCTCGGCCGATCACGATACCACGAACGCCCACCAGGCGGTGACCACGGCGAAGAGGGCCAGCACCACGGCCGCGAGGCCCAGCCAGATGATCGTGACCGGGCTCCGCAGCGGCGGCGCGCCGGAGAGTTCGACGCTCCGCGACCGCAGCACGGGCCGCCCCTCGGGCAGCTTGAGCGTCTGGCCGTTGGCCCGCATCCACGTTTCGAGCTTCTCCGGGTCGTCTCGCAGGATGCCCCGGAATCCGATCGACACGGCGGCGGCGAAGACCGTGAGCGCGTCGCGCACGGGGAACGAAGCCGCCTTCGTCGCCCGATCGAAAAACTCGGTGGCCCGCCGACGGGTGCCGAAGAGTTCGATCTCCACGGGGTGGTTCTCCCACCAGTCCGCACCCGACCACTTGATGTCGACGATGAGCAGTTCGTCGGCCACCGCGGCGAGCGCGTAACTCGCGAGGTGCCACTCCTCGGCCCTCGCGCCGCGCATGGTGGTGGACGCGGCGGCGAAGGAGGCGAGCAGCCCGGCCCGCTCCCGGTCGGGTGGCCCGGCCGTGCCACGGGACGCGCGGTCGCACACGTCGAGCACGTCGAGCAGGACGGAGGCCGCGGTCGTGGCGAATTCCGGCGTCATCCTGACGGCTCCGACGCTGCTGTTCGGGCCGCTCGGGCCGCGATCCTCACGACTTCGGCACGGCGAACATCGCGAATTCCAGCGCGGCCGCCCGCCCCTGGAAGGCCACCTGCACCCGCCGCCTGCCCACGAGCTCCTCGCCGCCGATGATCGCCGAATCCCGCAGGCGGATCGCGAGCCCCTGCGAGACCTGCACCGCCCGATAGGCCGGGCTCTCCGTCCCGATGCGATAAAATAACCACCCACTCCGCGCCGGCAAGGCACGTGGCGGACGGTCGAGCGCGAAGAGTTCGAGGCCCGGCAATCCCAGCCGGAAGAGCCGATCCACCTCGTCGGGGCTGCCGAGTTTCCAGTCGAGGTGCGCATTGCCGGTGAGCAGGCGGTGGCAATCCTCCTCCGCCATGTCGCCGTGCAGCACGCCGACGTAGCACTGCCAGTCGCTCCTGAGCCACTTCGGATCCATGCTCACCGCGAGCGTCGCCGACGCCGTGCCGACGAAGTAGCGCTGCTCGAAGTCGAGGCTCACGACGCGGCCGATCATCGTCTCGATCCGGGTTTTCACGTCGCGGAAGACGCCCGCCAGATCGTCGTGGTCGTAGAGCGGCAGCTCGGGCTGGCAGCGATCCTGCTCGAAGATGGACAGCTGCCCCGTCACCCGGCAGAGCTCCGTGTAGGCGACCCGGGGGTGGACCCCGGGAGCGAAGGCCAGCACCCGGAGCGCCGCCTGCGACTCGAGCAGCTTCGAGAGCATCATGAGGCGGTCGAGATCGCCCGGCTCGGAACTCGAGAAACCGACCTGCCGGCTGACGGCCTGTGCGGAGAGCACCTCCACCCGCCGGCTCACGAGGTCGTACACGCCCCGCACCACGTCGAGCCCCAGCGGCGCCCAGGCATCGACGGCCAGCATCGGAGGAAAGTACTCGGGGTCGATCTCCGGCGCCGCCTCGCGATTGCCGGCCCGGCGGATCTGCGCGATCGGCAGCACCTCGAAGCCCGACAGATCCTCGGTCGAGAGCTTCAGACGCACGTTGAGCCGGCGGAACTCGACCTCCTGATCGTTGCCCCCCGAGGTGTCGTCCTGCACGGGCTGCCGCATCACGACCATGCGGCTGCGATCGGGCGGACCCGGCGGCGAGACGTTGGCGCCGGACGGATCGAACCGTGGCACGGCCAGATACACCCTCAGCGTGTCGACGTCCTTGAGCGGGTCGTCGAGCGCCGCCGAGAGGGCCGCGACCTGCCGGCCGGCCTGCTCGAGGCTCAGGCGGTCGGGCTCCTCACCAGGCTCGAGCCAGACGAGCGTCCCGTCTCGAAGCCGGGCCTGGCAGCGACGCAGTTGGAACTGACGATTGGCGAGCGCCGCCGGATCGATCTCGACCCGCACGATCCCGTACGAACATGGATCGTTGGCGGCGATCGCGGCGGCCAGTTCCTCGACCCTGGCCCGGTCCATCGCCTGAAACTGCTGCGGTCGGAGGAACATGCCCTCCGACCAGTGAACGGGCAGGTGTCGCATGAGTGCCGGAGAGGCTCCGCGAGAGGGTCGTACCGACTGCCGACCGGGAGCGTGTGCGGCCGCCTGACCGACGCCGCCTGTCGCCTCCCACGGGGGTGGGAATCCCGAGCATTTACGCGTGAGAGGCCGCACGATACCATCCGGGACAAACCCGGTAAACTGCGAGGGTTTTGCCCGATCCCGTCACACGGATGTCGACGCGTTGTCCACGGGACCACTCTCCCCACAGAGTCCGGGGCGTTGGCGCGCCGAACCCCGACAGGGCTCCCAGAGCCGGCGCGTCGGGCGGCTCGTCCGGGGCCTCGGACTCCTGGCCGTCGCAATGATCGGCGCCGCCCTCGTGGTCGGCATCCTGGTCGCACCGCTGTTCCGCTGGCAGACGGCGGCGGTCACGCTCCTCATCGACCAGTATGAATTGGGCACGGTCGAGCCGGTGCCCTTCGCCGTCGAGGATCGCGCCGCGTTCGTCGACGCCCTGCGCGGCCGCCTCGGCACCAAACTCGGCGGCGACGTCGTCGACCTGACGGGACTCGAGTCGGTCGAGGGCCTGCGGGAGCTCCTGTTGTCGCGGATGAAGCGGCTCGACCTCCGCCCCAAGGACGTGATGATCGCCTACGTCCGCAGCCAGGCGATCGTCGCGCCGCCGATGGCCGCCGCCGACCCTGCATCGCGATCGGATCCGCTCGTCGGCCGGGCGTGTTTTCTCGCCAGCGACCTCGCCATCTCCGGACCGCGGCCGCGCGAACTCGTTCCGATCCGCGACATCGTCGAGGCCATCGGAGCCGCGCCCCCGTACACCACGCTGCACGTCCTCGACCTCGGCGACATCTCCTGGGACCCGCGGCTCGGCGTGCTGGCCAACGTCGTGCCACGGATCCTCGATCGGGACTTCGCGCCCCCGCAGGTGGATGCCAGTTATCACAACTGGGTGCTCGGCTCGCACGACCTCTTCCAGCACTCCGCCGTCTCTCCCGCCAGTGGCCGCACGTACTTCGCGCGGGCGGTCGAACTCGCGTTGCGCGGCGGCGCCGACGAAGAGCCATGGGGGGACGGCGACGGCATGATCGAGCTGCACGAGGTCGTGCCCTTCGTGAAGGCGTGGACGGCGGAGTGGGTGCGACGGGCGACCGGCGGCAGGTCGGTGCAGACGCCCGTGCTCTGGAAACTGGGCGTGGGCAGGATCGCCACGCACGAGATCCCCGAGAACGTGGCGCTC
>CAIWZS010000483.1 GCA_903917235.1 uncultured Planctomycetaceae bacterium
CCTGCACATGGTGGGCGACGTCGACACGGGGTGTGATGCGAACTTTTGATCGCGCTGCCGGGCCATCCATGGCCCCGGCAGCGTGATGCCCGGCGAGGGCAGCCAAGGTGCCCCCGCGGGGCGCGGCCGCCTTCCGGGCGGCCGCGGCGGTTTTTGGCCGCGGCGGGCCTGCGGCCCTGCGGCCGGACGTGTGACGGGGTCACGTCGCGTGCGCGGGCATCGTTGCGAGGCCGCGGCGGGCCTGCGGCCGGAAGGGACAAGTCCCGGGCCTGCGGGTCGTATCGGTTGCCGCTGACGGTGGGTTCTTCGCGGGGCAAGGGCGGCTCGGGGGACGATAGTGCCTGAGTCGGCGGCACCGAAGGAGTGGTGCGCCTGCACCCAGCGCGGTGAGACATGATTCGGCCAGGGAGGGCGAGCGCCGGGGCTGCGAGGTTCGCGCGGCGGGGGCGGCGTGGCCTGCCGCCGCGAGCGCGTCTTCTCGTCGCCGCCGCGGCGATGGTGCCGCTCCTCATGTCGATGGCGGCGGCACAGACGCCCCGCGCCTGGACGGGCGGCACGGAGGACGGCCGAGAGCCGGTGCGGGTCGCAGCCGTGCCCGCGGCGGCCGAGGGGGCTCCGCCGCCTGCGGAGCCGCTGATCCCGACGCACAACCTGCTCGCGACGGCACGCAGCGGCGGCATCCTCATGATCCCCCTGTTCGGATGCTCGTTCGCGCTGGCCGTCTTCGGCATCGAACGGGCCGTCAGCCTGCGGACGTCGCGGGTCGTGCCGGCCCCGTTCACGAAGCGGTTCGTCGAACGGCTCCAGTCGCGGGACCTCGCTCGCGGCGAGGCGCTCGAGGCGTGTGACGCCAACGGCAGTCCGGTGGCCCGCGTGTTCGCCGCGGCCGTGCGACGCTGGGGCAAGCCCGCCGTCGAGATCGAGCAGGCCGCGATCGACGCGTGCGAACGCGAGCTCAACCACCTGCGTCGCTACCGTCAGGTGTTCAACGGCGTCGCCACCGTCGGGCCGCTCCTGGGCCTGCTCGGCACCGTCTTCGGGCTCATCCGCTCGTTCAACGACGTCGCCGGAGCCGGCGCGATGGGGCGGCCCGACCTGCTCGCCCGCGGCTTCGGCGAGGCGCTCGTGACCACGGCGATGGGGCTGCTCGTGGCGATCCCGGCGATGGTGCTCCACTGGTGCTTCACCGGACGAGTCGATCGCCTCGCCATGCGGCTCGACGAGGGATGCCAGCAGGTGATCGACGAGATCTCGCTCGAGGCGCTCGGCGAGTCGAAACGCCGCGCGGGGTGACGATATGCCACTGGTCCGACTGTCGGACGACGAGTCGCCGTCGCCCAACCTGGCACCGATGATCGACGTGATCCTCGTGCTCACGATCTTCTTCATGTGTGCGACGAAGTTCTCGGGAGACGAGCGGACGTTCGACCTCGATCTGCCGCAGGCCGACGCCCCGGTGGCTACGACGACGACAAAGCCGGAAATCGTGGAGGTCGCCGCAGCCGGTGGCCTGCGCCTCGGGTCCGACGAGGTGACGGTGGAGCAGCTGGCGGCGCGGCTGGCCGCCATGCGGGAGGGTGATGCGGACGTGTCGGTGATGATCCGCGGCGAACGCGCCGTCGCCCACGGGCGCATGGCCGAGGTCTACGAGGCCTGTCGGTCCGCCGGCGTCCGCCGCGTGGCGATCTCGGTCCGACCCCGTGCGGGAACGGTCACGCACTGACCGCGCAGCGATGCAGGCCGCCTGGATCGTCGGTTCCTTCGCGGTCGTGCTCGCCGCGGGTGCGGTCGTGCTCGTTCGCACGCGCTGGCTTCAGTCACGCACGCTCGAGAAGTGCGTGGCGCTCTCGGTGCTGCTCCACGCGGCGCTCGGGCTGATCTGCGCGCTCGTGGGCGGCATGGCCCCGGCATCGTGGGGCACCCGCGACGAGGGTCGCATGACGATGGTCGTCCTCCTCGAGGCGGATGATGACGGGCCCGCCGCGGCACCGACTGGCGAAACGGGGCCGACGGCCGCCGAGATGAGCGCTGACGACTCGCGCGATCGTGACCCGGCTGAACTCCCACCACCCGCGACGGAGGCGGACGTCGCGGTTCTGGCACCGGCCGGTCGTGACGCGCCGGCTCCGCCTGGCGATCTGGTGCCGCTCCTCGAGACGGTGGCGGCGGACGAGCCGACGGCGTCTCCGGCCGCCGCACCCGCCGAAGTGGACGAGGCGCCGAGCACGACGGCGTCGGCGTCCGACGTGCCACGCGCGGACGTGCCGCCGGTCTATGCCGATCGCACCGACGCCCGACGCGGTGCTGCGGCGCTCGCCCGCGGCGGTTCTGAGGCCACGGAGCGTGCCGTGCAGGCGGCCCTCGCCTGGCTCGTCAGGGCGCAGGCGAGCGACGGCCGCTGGGATGCCTCCGCGCACGGGGCCGGCACGGGTCGGGCACCCGGCGGACAGCACGATGGGTCGGTCGGTGCCCGCAGTGACACGGGGGTGAGCGGGCTCGCCCTGCTGGCGTTCCTCGGCGCCGGCACCACGCACCGCAGCGGTCCCGATGCCGCCACGGTCGAGCGGGGCCTGCGCTTCCTGCTCGACGTGCAACGCGACGACGGCTCGCTCGCGGGGGATGCCGAGTTCTTCGCGGGCCTCTACTGCCATGGCATGGCGACGCTCGCGCTGGCGGAATGCTGCGCCCTCTCCGGGGATGGAGCGCTGCGCACACCGCTCGAGCGGGCCGTGCGCCATACGCTCGCGGCGCAGCATCCGATCACGGGGGGCTGGCGCTACGCGCCGGGAGACAGGGGCGACACGAGCCAGCTCGGCTGGCAGGTGCTCGTGCTGTCGGCCGCCAGGCAGGCCGGTCTTGGCGGCTTCGATGCCGCCGAAACCGGGGCCCGCACGTTTCTCCAGGGTGTCTCGTCCGGACAGGCGGGAGGACTCGCGGCATACCGGCCCGGCGAACGACCGAGCGTGGCGATGACGGCCGAGGCGCTGGTCTGCCGGCTGTTTCTCGGCATGCCGGTCGATCATCCGGCGGCGCGCGAGGCGCTCGACTTCATCGGCCGCCACCCGCCCGATCCGCGGCGCCCGAACGCCTACACTTGGTACTACGCCACCCTCGCCTCCTTCCACTCCGGCGGCGACCAGTGGCACCGCTGGAATCAGGCACTGCAGGCGGCCCTGCTGCCACTGCAGCGTGGTGGTGATGGTCCGCACGCCGGCAGCTGGGACCCCGATCCCGTCTGGGGTGGTCACGGTGGCCGGGTTTATGCCACGGCGGTGGCCGCGCTCACGCTCGAGGTCTACTACCGCTACCTGCCGATCCATCAGCGCGGCGGCCGGATCGCCGCGACACCGTGACGCTCGCTGGAAGGGGCGAGCGGGGCGTCGCGGCTGCGATGGTGGTGGGCCGACGCATTTGACCCCCATCTTGAAACAACTAGACTTGGTGACAGGTGTTCAGCATCTTGGAGGAGTTCCTCACGTGGCCATTCATGCAGCGGGAAGCGAGTCGGTGGTCATGCCGCTTGCGATGTTCGGGCTCGGGCCGATGGAGCTGCTGATCGTGGCCGGGATCGTGCTGCTCCTGTTCGGGTCCCGCCTTCCCAAGGTCATGCGATCGCTCGGCGAGGGCATCGTCGAATTCAAGCGGGGCGTGCAGGGCATCGAGGAGGATCCGGCGGCGAGGCCCGGCGATTCCGGGCGGGCCGAGGGCCGGTGAGTCGGCTCGGGGCTCGATCGCCGGTTCGCCGGAGCGGGTGTCGGGCCGGGGATGACTCCGTCCGCAGCGGCCGGGATCGAAGGCCTTCCGAGGGTGACTGAGCGACGGCGATTCGATCGCACGGTGAGGACAGCGGCTGATGTTTGGACTGGGCCCCCTGGAAATCGTCGTGATCGGCGCCATTGCCGTGATGCTCTACGGACGACGGCTGCCCGAGGTGGGTCGGTCGTTCGGTCGCACGCTCGGGGACCTGCGCAAGCAGTGGACGACGCTGGCCCGCGAACTCGACGTGACGTCGCAGATCGATGGTCGCCTGCCGAATCGCTCGCCCGGCAGGCAGCGCACGCGCTACGACTCGGATGCATCGCTCGTGCCGTCGCCTCGGTTCGAGCCTCCCGCCGCCGACGGAGCCGCCGAAGCGGCCGACTCGACGTCCGCGTGAACGGCGTCGCGTCCGGCCGGATGTTCGTCGCCGTCGCCGGGCATGGCGAGGGGAGGCGCGGCTGCTACAATCCGGCGACGTTGTCGGGCAGCTAGCTCAGTTGGTTAGAGCGCCACGTTCACACCGTGGAGGTCATGGGTTCGAGTCCCGTATCGCCCACAAGTCAGTCTTTGGGTGTCTGCGGGCGGTACTTTCTAAGTGATGAGTCGTCACTGTGAGCGCCCAGGTTGCACCAATCCTGCAAGTGTTCTCTATGGCATTGTCCTCGGTGAGCAGTTGGTGTGGCTCGAAGCTGGCGATGTCGATGCCCCTCATGACGCAGGAGTGTTGTGCAAGCGCCACGCTGATGCACTTCTGGTGCCGCGAGGCTGGTTTGTTGATGATCGGCGCCAGCCGATTCCAAAGCTCTTTCGAGATCCGATCGGGGATGAGCCGACTCAACGTGTGAAGCCGAATCCCGCTCCGCGACGCAAGGTGATCGAGCCCGAGGTGCCGAGTTTGTTTGATGCGCCTATCGATCCCGAGGAGCCCGAAGCGGACCTTCCTCAGCCCGCACTGGAGATGTCGGTTGTAACTGACTCCGACGTCGTTGACGCCACGGGTGAGATCATCTGGGTAGAGCCCGATGAAGATGTGAACGAGTACTCATACGAGCCACTTGAAGATGACGAGCTCGGCTTGTCGGTGGATGATTCAAAAGCGCATCCATGGGTGCCGGAGTTGGAAAAAGATGGTGACTTCACGAAGATGTTGTCA
>CAIWZS010000484.1 GCA_903917235.1 uncultured Planctomycetaceae bacterium
ATGTCGCCGTCGAATCCGTCGCGACGCACGACGACCACCTCGAAGGCCATCGTGCCTCCGGCCCGCAGGGCGATCGGCTTCGAGAACGTGCCGAAATCGTTCTGCCGCATCTGCAGGTGTGCCGCCCACGCCACGAGCGCAAAGTCCGGGGCGGCCTGCCGGATCACGAGCCGATAGGCGCTGCCGGCATCGGCACCCGGCCCCCCGAGGAGATCCCTCACCCGCAGTCGATGGACGCCGTCGTCACGGATCGTCACCTTCCCCAGAACGTCCGGGGACCCCGACACGTACGGCGGGCCCGTGTACGTGGACGCGGGAATGAAGGTTCCCGGCTTCATCGGATGGGCAATGTCGTCCAGTTCGGCGACGTCCACGAGCGTCTCGACGCCATCGGTCGTCACGACCCGCTGCACGAGCACGAACGGGTCGGTGTTCATGCCGAGCCGCTCCGAGGCCACCTCCACCCACCACTCCTCCCCCTTCTTCGCCGTGAACTCGAAGACGTCGGTGTCGTCCGCGGGAACGAAGGTGCCCGCGAGGTCGCAGGGCAGGCTGATCATCTGGCGGGAGGTGGACCCGTCGTTGGGCTCGACCTCCGTGACGAGCGGCTTGTCGGAGAGGCCTTCCGGCGGCCAGGAAAACCCGCTGACCCGCTGCTCGACCGCCTGCCTCGGTATCGGACCCGTGCCCGGAGCGTCGCGAAGCGACAACCGGTAGAACTGCTCGCTGCCTCCCTGGTAGGCCAGGCCGTGCACCTTGACGAGATGGGGTCCGTCCGCCTCGGGGGTGAAGTCGATCAGCCCACCGTCACGGCTCACGAGCAGGTCGTTTCCCGCCGCGTCGGCCACGATCACCACGGGGTTGAGCTTCGAGTCGATCGGCATCGTGACGCATTCCACGATCACCCGCCGGCCCCGGACGGCCTGGAACGAGTAGAAGTCGATCGCCCGGTCGGTCGTCGTGGCGTTGCAGACGGCGTTCACGGGCAGCGGGAGTGCCGTCTGGATCGAGTTGTTGGCCGTGGTGCGGACGATTTCCGGCAGATCGCCCACGGCGAACGCCCGGGGCGACGAGACCCCGAGCCGCGACAGGATGCGGGCGTCGTGCACGCCGACGGGTGCATCCGCCGCGATGGTCACGAGAAACCGGTTGGGCACGGGCTTGCCGTCGGCGGCCACCACCGGCTTGGCACTGATCGTCGGCGTCGAGAAGAGGAGTTCCCTCGCGACGTCGACGTGCTCATGCGTGATGCCCACCTCGACGGACGTGCCCGCCTGGCCTCCCATCGGCGTCACCGTGAGCAGTCGCGGTGTCGGCAGGCAGACCTGCTGGGCGACGCACGCGGCCGCGCCAAGGATCGTCGTCACACCAACCGCGAAGGCCAGCACCGGTGGGCGGGTCATGGGTTCGGTCCGGAGGGGAACGGAGGAGCGATCGCGACACCGCGGTCGTCACGGGCCCTTGGCACACGCGACCGCCTGATTCAAGGATAGGTCGCCTCCCCACACCGTCGCAAACGCCGGTCGATCCACGCGGAACGATTCGCGCACGTCGAGGTGGCATCCGGCGGCAGCCCGGGATGCAGGTGGGGCGGCGAACGCGTCGCCACGCCTTCAACGCGCCCCGTGTGGCGCGGGAGGCGGCTCCGGGAGGAGCCGGACGATCTGCGGCGAGCGCACACCGGGCTGCACCTCGCCCGACGGAACGACCCAGCCGCCGCGCCAGGATACGGTGGACGTGGCGACGACCGGCCGCACGGCCTCGGGGACGCGCTCCGCGCGCCCCCACGTATCAGTGCGGACGTCGTACACATGGATCTCGCGAGCGAAGCCGGGATGATCGCCCGCGAGTTCCTTCTGTCTGAAGAAGAGCCGCCCGTCGTCGCCGGGAAGGAACACGAGACACGAATCACCCCTCGGGATCGCCGGACCGGGTGCGGCGACGAGGGGCACCGGACAGGGAGCGATCCTCCGCCACGTCTCGTGCCGTGGATCGAAAGCGTAGGCGTCGGTGAGAAACCGCCGCGTGCCGCCCGACGTGCCGTCCGCCGCCGCCGGCAGCAGTTCCGCGCCGCTCATGAGATACACCTGCCCGTCGAGCGTGCCGAGCACGGGCAGGATCCTCTCGGGACCGGGCCAGGTGGGATGTTCGTGCCACTGCCGCTCGGCGTCGGCCGCGGCCAGATCGATCGACCAGAACGTGCCGAGGGCCGTGGTCGCGGAAGGGCTCGTTTGTCCGCCGGCGACGTACAGGCGGCCGCCCGCGACCACGCCGCCACCCAACGCCATGGCACGTGGCAGCGGCGGCAGCGCGTCGATCTCGACCGCCAGGGTTTTGGTCACGGCATCCCAGGCGAGGGCGACGGTCGACCGCACGTGCTCCGTGGCGTCACCGCCACCGACGCACCAGATCCGGCCGCCGAAACTCGCCGTCACGCCATACCCCAGCGGCCGTGGAAGGGGCGTCGCGGACAGCCAGCCCGACCCGGGCGAGGGCAGGACGTACGCCGCCGCGTGCCACGTCTTCGCGCCTCCCGCCCACGGTGGCCGCGAGGGAAAATTCGCGCCGCCCGCCACCACCAGGGCACCGTCGTCCTGATCGCCACCGCTCACGCCCGCGAACGCCCCGGCCACGCCTCGGTCGTCCGGCAGTGGTGCGAGGACCGACCACGACAGTGGCCGACCCTCGGCATCCGGTTCGGCAGCAGACACGGCGGCGATGGCGAGCGGCATCACGACGAGGCCGGCGAGCAGGCGTCGCATCAGGAGACCGCACCCACGAGGGCGAAGGATGACTGCCGCGGGCAGGATAGG
>CAIWZS010000485.1 GCA_903917235.1 uncultured Planctomycetaceae bacterium
CCATGCCCCACCAGACCTGCCGCTGGGCGTTTCTCAGCACCGCGGGGATCGCCCGCAAGAACTGGCTCTCGATCCGCCACGCGGGCAACGCGCGGCTCGTGGCCGTCGCCAGCCGCGACCGCGCCCGCGCGCGGGCGTTCATCGACGAGTGCGAGGCCTCGGCTCCGAGCCATCCGCCCCCCGACGCGGTCGGGTCGTACGAGGAGGTGCTCGATCGCGACGACGTCGACGCCGTCTACGTCCCGCTGCCGACGGGCATGCGTGCCGAATGGGTCATCCGGGCCGCCGAACGCGGCAAGCACGTCCTCGTGGAGAAGCCCTGCGCGGTCGATCTGCCCGAGCTCGAACGGATCATCGCCGCCTGCCGCAAGCATGGCGTGCAGTTCATGGACGGCGTCATGTGGTTCCACTCGCAGCGGGCCGAGGCACTGCGGCACAGTCTGCGCGCGGGCGACACCGACGGCGGACTCGGCGGGATCCGCCGGATCGCCACCCAGTTCACGTTCCGGGCCCCCGACGCGTTCTTCACCGACAACATCCGCGCACACGGCAGCCTCGAACCGCTCGGCTGCCTGGGCGACCTCGGCTGGTACACGATCGGGTTCATCCTCTGGGCGCTGCACCCCCGGATGCCCGACGCCGTCGATGGACGGCTCCTCGCGACGGCCGGTGTCGCGGGAGCGCCGGCGGTGCCGACCGAGTTCGCCGGGGAACTGTTCTTCCGCGGCCAGGGCGGCGTGCCCGACACGTCCGCGTCGTTTTTCTGTTCGTTTCTCATCGAGCACCAGCAGTGGGTGCACGTGAGCGGCGCCCGCGGCAGCCTCCGGATCGACGACTTCGTGCTGCCGTACTTCGGCAACGAGACGGGGTTCACCGTCTCCCACCCGCGGTTCGTGCAGGACGGCTGCGACTTCCGCATGGAGCGGCACGACCGCCACATCGCCGTCGAGGAGTACGCCAACGGCCACCCGACGGCGCAGGAGACGAATCTCTTTCGGGACTTCTCCGCGCTCGTCCTCTCCGGACGACGCGACGAGCGGTGGCCGGAGATGTCGCTCGCCACGCAGCGCGTGATGATGGACTGCCTCGCGGCGGCACGCGCCCGCTGAGCGTCAGTGGCTCGCGACGCGCGCGAGCCGAAACTCGCCCACGTCCTTCTTCGACCGGTAGTCGGCCGTGAAGCGGCAGCCGTCGGCCGTGGCGTGGTACGTGAACGTGCCGAAGAGGCGGCCGAGGAACGAACTGCCCGCGAGCACGACCCGGTCGCCGCAGTCCTCGACGACGTCGAGCGTGACGGAGTAGCGGAACGGCAGGATCTTGAAGAAGCGGCCCCGGAAGTCGACCTGATATCGGGTCGGGGAGCAGCGGGTGAACTCAGCGTGCAGCGGTCCCGCGTGGCCGGTCGAGCAGCTCTTCCACGAGCCCGACCACGAGCCGGACAGATCGACGGCCAGCACCTGGCCGGCCGGGAGCAGGGAGAGGGCGACGATCAGGACGGACGCGAGCAGCGAACGCATGGGGAGACTCCTGCAGAAAGCGAAGGGAGCGAGCCTGGACGAGCCAAGGGTACCCTCGCGACAACTCGACCGCCGAACCGCCGACGTGCCGCTCGAACCTGAAAAACCGAGGGGTTTTCAGCCGGTGGGAACCGCATTCGCACGCCTGGAGGCGCGCGCCACAGAAAGCAGCAAAACGCATGCAGAGGCGAATACGTCGAGGCGCGCGATACGAGGGGCAGGGGAGCCGGGCGGGGGTCGCGCGCAGCCGCCGGTGAATCTTCGACTGCATCGAACGACGTGCCATGCGGAACGAGTCTCCACCGTCGAAATCCGCCGGCGGCGAG